>JBFMCA010000126.1:0-11380 GCA_040754955.1 Acidobacteriota bacterium
CACCCCTCCACCCCTCCAAGCCTCCACCCCTCCAAGCCCCCAAGCCTCCCAGGCCTGTATGATCACCGTGTGACCCGCCGTCAGACGGCCACGGTGGTCGTGATCGTCCTGTCCGTCGTGCTCGTGGCGGCGGCCGTGTCGCTCAACATCGGCTGGATCATGAGCGACCGGCAGGTGCTGCCGCTCGTCTTCGGCATCCTCACCTTCGCCCTCATCATCGCGGGCATCATCGTCTACACGGTCTTTCTGGTGCGCGAGATCCGGCGCGGCGAGCGGCACGATGCGTTCATCAACGCGGTCACGCACGAGCTGAAGACGCCGACGGCGTCGATCCGGCTGTATCTCGAGACGCTGCAGGCGCGCGACGTGGGCGAGGCGAAGCGGCAGGAGTTCTACCGCATCATGCTGGCGGACGTGGAGCGGCTGCAGCAGACCGTGGAGCAGGTGCTCAAGGCGGGCGTCGCGGGCCAGCGGCCGAAGCTGCAGCAGCGGGCGGCGGTCAATGTGGCGGCGCTCGCGCGCGAGGCGGTCGAGACGGCGCGCCTCCGTCATCATCTGGCGCCGGAGCTCTTCTCGGTCGTGGTCAGCTCGCCGGAGGCGGAGCTGGAAGTCGAGGGGGACGTCGACGAGCTCGGGACTGCGCTCTCGAACCTGCTGGACAACGCCGTGAAGTACTCGCGCGACAGGGTGCAGATCACGGTGGAGGTGGCCGCGCCGTCGCCCGACACCGTGTGGGTGCGCGTGCGCGACCGCGGCGTGGGCATCCCGCGGCGGCAGCTCAAGCGCATCTTCAACCGGTTCTACCGCGTGCAGGCGCTCGGCTACAAGGTGAAGGGCACCGGCCTCGGCCTCTACATCGTCCGATCCATCGCGCGGCAGCACGGCGGGCGCGTCTTCGCCGACAGCGAGGGCGAGGGCAAGGGCGCCACGTTCACGCTGGAGCTGCCGCGTCTGGTGCGCACCTGATGGCGAGAATCCTGATCGTCGAGGACGAGGCACACCTGGCCGGCGGTCTCAAGTTCAACCTCGAGGCCGAGGGCCACGACGCTGACATCGTGGCCGACGGCGCCGAGGCGCGCGACCGGCTGCTCGCCCAGCGCGGCGCGTGGGACCTCGTGCTGCTGGACGTGATGCTGCCGGGCGCCGACGGCTTCGAGGTCGCGCGGGCGCTGCGCGCCTCCGGCGACTACGTGCCCATCCTGATGCTCACCGCCCGCGGCCGCCCCGAGGACGTGCTGCAGGGCTTCGACGCCGGCGCCGACGACTACCTGGCGAAGCCCTTCGAGCTGAGCATCCTGCTCGCCCGCCTCAACGGCCTCCTCCGCCGCCACGCGTGGATGCGCCAGGCCGTCGAAGCCTTCGGCGCCGACGCCGCCGTTGTCGAGCCGCCCGAGCCGCCCGAGCCGCGGCCCTTCACGTTCGCCGGCATCACGTTCGACCCCACGGCGCTCGAGCTGCGGGTCGGGGACACCCACCACCACCTGACCGTGATGGAGTGCGAGCTGCTCGCGTATCTCATCAAGAACGCCGGCCGCCCGGTGTCGCGCAAAGCGATTCTGGGCGACGTGTGGAACCTGCACGAGGACACCGACACGCGCGCCATCGACAACTTCATCGTGCGCCTGCGCCGGTATCTGGGCGATGATCCCGCGAACCCGCGGCATCTGGTGACGGTGCGCAGCGTGGGCTACAAGTTCCTGCCGTAGTTTCAGGCCGGCGGGCGCCCCTTGCCCTGGCTCCGGCGTCAACGGTATACAGGGTCACCACCAAGGGGGAGCCCCATGCTGCCAGCCACCCGCCGGTCTGCCGCGCGCGCCGTTGCCGTCTTCGCCCTGGCCATCGCGGTCGCCACCGCCGGCAGCCTGGCCCCGCGGGCCGCGTCGGCGCCGGCCACCGGCACCGAGATCCTCTGGGACACCTATGGCATCCCGCACATCTTCGCGCCCGACCACGCCAGCCTGTTCTACGCCTACGGCTACGCGCAGATGGAGGGGCACGCCGAGCTGCTGGTCCGGCTCTACGCGCAGGCCCGCGGCCGCGGCGCCGAGTTCTACGGCGACGCGTACCTGGCGAGCGACAAGTGGGTGCGAACCACGGGCATACCCGAGAAAGCGAAACAGTGGGAGGCGGAACAGAGCGTCGACTTCGCGCCGCTCATCCGCGCCTTCGCGGACGGGCTGAACGCGTGGGCGGCCGAGCACCCCGACATGCTGAGCGCGGCGGCCAGGCGGGTGCTGCCGCTGACGGCCCGGGACGTCTACGCCCACGGCCTGCGCGTCATCCACTACGACTGGCTCACGAGCGAGCAGAACGTGTACCGGCGCATCCGGCAGGAGACCATCGAGCTGCACGGATCGAACGGCTGGGCCATCGGGCCGTCGAAGAGCGCCTCCGGCAACGCCATGCTGATGAGCAACTCCCACCTGCCGTGGTCCGACATGGACACGTACTTCGAGGTGCAGCTCACCGCGCCCGGCGTGACGTCGTACGGCGCGGTGTGGGTGGGCTTCCCGGTGCTCCGGCAGTGCTTCACGGAGTACGTGGCGTGGACGCAAACCACCAACGGGCCGACCGGCGCCGACGTCTACCGGCTCCGGCTCGACGGCGACGGCTACATCCTCGACGGGACGCGCCGCAGCTTCGACGTCGAGCAGCAGGTGATCAAGGTGCTCCAGCCGGACGGCTCGCTGCGCGACGTGCCGCACACCGTTCGCCGGTCGGTGCACGGGCCGGTCTTCTCCGACCGCCGTGGCGTCACCGTCGCGCTGCGCGTGACGCCGGCCGACCGGCCGCGGATGTTCGAGCAGTTCTGGCGCATGGGGCTGGCGAAGAACTTCGACGAGTGGCGCGACGCCATGCGCATGCAGCAGCTGCCCCTCTTCCACACGATGTACGCGGACCGCGACGGCCACATCATGTACGTCTACAACGCCGCGCCGCCGGTGCGCCCGCACGGCGACCACGCGTTCTGGAGCGGCGTCATTCCGGGGGACCGCTCCGATCTGCTGCCGGGCACGGAGATCGTGCCCTTCGACCAGCTCCCGCAGGCCATCGACCCCCCGAGCGGCTGGGTGCAGAACAGCAACGACTCGCCGTGGACGTCCACTTACCCGGTGCTCATCGACCCGTCGAAGTACGCGCCCTACATTGCCCCGCCGCCCGCGCACACCCAGCGATCCATGCGCGGCATCCGGCTGCTCTCCGAGTCCGGGACGATCACCCTCCAACAGCTCAAGGAGATGAAGCTCTCGACGCGCAGCGAGATCGCCGACCACTTCGTGGACGATCTGGTCGAGGCGGCGCGACAGCACGGGAGCGCGAAGGCGAGGGAGGCTGCCGACATCCTCGCGGCGTGGGATCGCCACGGCAACAACGACAGCGACGGCGCGTTTCTCTTCCTCCGTTTCGTCCAGGGCGCCGGCGCGAACTTCCAGAACATCGGCGGCTACAAGGTGCCGGCCGACCCGGCGAAGCCGCTCACGACACCGGACGGCTTCGCGGATCCCGCGAAGGCCGCCGCGCTCCTCGAGCGCGAGGCGCGGCGCCTCGAGGACGAGTACGACACCCTCCATGTCGTCTGGGGCGACGTCGTCCGGCTCCGGCGTGGTCTGCTGGACCTGCCGGGCAACGGCCTCCCGGGCGCGCTGGGCGCCATCCGCACGACGAACGTGGGGCCCTTCGTGGGCGGCCGGGCCGAGGTCGTGGGCGGCGACACGTTCTACTCCGTGCTCGAGTTCCAGAAGGACGGCCCGCCCATCGGCGAGGCGCTCCTCGGCTACGGCAACTGGTCGCGCGCCGGGTCGAAGCACGTGGACGATCAGCTCGCGCTGGCGTCGCAGATGAAGATGCGGCCGATGCTGCGGAGGCGTGCGGAGATCGAGCGGCACCTGGAGAGCCGCACGGTGTTCGAGGGGAGCAGGACTCAGGCGGGTCCGGTGGCGCCCCGGCCGTAACAGGCGAGCACGCCCTGCGCGAGCCGAAAGCGCTCGGCCTCTCCGCGAGGGCCGACCATGCCCTGGTGCTGCGCCAGGCCGACAAGGCAGACGCGCAGGCGACGGCGGTCTTCACCAGTTGGCGCGCTGCTGCCGACGGCCCGACTGGTGGCCCAGGCCCCGGCGAGACAACCGGGCAGCTCAGTGCCCGTATCGACCGGATTCGCCGGGGTGCACGAACGCGTGGCGCGACGCCTTGCTCACGCCCCCCACGGCTCGGCCGAGGAGACGTTGTAGACCGTCGCCTCGGGCTCCGCCGCCAGCACGTCCGGAAGCAGGGCGATCACGGCCTGGACCTCCGGCAATGATTCCTGGCGGGCGAGCGCCGCGCGGTCGGTGAATACCTCGGTTGCGATGAAGGAATCGGCGTCGGTGAGGTCCTGGGCGATGTCGAAACCGATGACGCCTTCGACGGCTCGGCTCGGACCCACAGCGGCCGCCAGCGCCGCGCGCACCTGGTCGGTCTTCTCGCGGCGGCACTTGATCTTGAAGCGAACGACGATCATCGCTCTCCTCCTGACGTGATCCCCGACGGAGTGGACGTTGCAGGCCGCACAGACGTGTGCGCGCGACACTCCAAGTTGTCCGAGGGCACGCGGATACTGCCACGAGTCGGCAAGAACCCGCACCAGGGGACGGCCCTGGTGGCACCGTGGTCGAGCGGCCCGCGCCGACCGCGCCTACCGCAGCGCGAGCAGCACGAACGCCGTCACCTGTCCGTCGCTGAAGTTGTCGTCCGACGCCAGCAGCAGCGTCGGCCGCCCGTCCGGCAGCCGCGGCCCGGGGGCCATGGCCTCGAAGTTCTCCAGCCGCGCGAGGCGCGCCGGCAGCCGCGGCGCGATGTCCGCCAGGTCAATCAGCACGCGCTTGCGCACGGGCCGCGCCGCAGGCAGGCGCGCGAGCGACTCGACGCCCGACACATCGTCCGCGCCCTCCGTGCTCACCTCGAAGATGCGGATGACGTTCGCCCACCACCCCGTCGCCTCGTCGCGCACGAACGCCCGCTCCATCGAGAGCAGCCGGCCATCGTCCAGCGTCGTCAGCTCCGACGGCGTCTGATCGACGACCACCGCGCCAGGCGGCATGCCGGGAATGGCGCCCACCGGGTCGATGGGATACACGAGCTCGCGCGCGGTGCGGTAGGAATCGCCCGACGGCAGGAGCTGCACGAGCCGCGCGACGGCGCCGCGCGCGAAATCCGCCGGCTCACCGTCCTGGTAGAGCGGCCCTTCGCTCACCGCCCAGCCGCGCGTGCCGTCCACGCCCAGCGTGAGGCCCTCGAAGCCGTGGTTGTCGCGCAACCCCCGCTCCGGGGCGCCCTCCGGCGCGGGCAGGAACTTCTCCGGCAGCGCGACCGGCCCCACGTAGCGGCCGTCGGGCTCGTAGAGGAGCAGCGCCGCCGCCCGGCGGGCGCCTGTGACGAAATCACCTTCACAGGCGATGAGCAGCCGTCCGGCAGGTGTGAACGCCACCGCCTCGAAGTCGGTGAGCACCGGACCGACGACGCCGTCGGCTGGCGGCTGTGGGCGGGTGGCCGCGCCCGGCTCGACCGTGAGCGCGCGCCCGAACAGCGCCGCGCGAATGGAGTACCATCGTGGGACGTCCCGGTCGTCCGCCACCGCGATCCACGACGTGCCCGCTGCGCCGCGCGCGAGGCCCGACAGGCCTCCGACACGCTCGGATGCGGGCGCCGTCGACGGCGGCAGGATCACCGCCGCGACGAGCTCCACCGGGGGCTGCGCGTCCACGGCGGCCGGCACGCGACGACTCGCACAGCCGCCTGCCGCGGTCGTGACGATGAGAAAGACGATGAATGCTGAACGGTTCTTCACCAACGGATTGCTTCGAGGAGTCCCTACGATGATGACACGCCTGCTCGCGTGCGGCTTCGCCGCCGCCGTCGCCCTCAGCCCGGCCGTGGCCGCCGCCCAGGACAACCCCATGATGGCCGCCGCCAAGGGCCAGCACGACCTGATCAAGGGCAACATCCTGAAGTCGGCCGAGAAGATCCCCGACACCCTGTACTCGTTCCAGCCAACGCCCGAGGTCCGCACGATGGGCCAGCTCTTCGGCCACATCGCCGACTCCAACTACGCCATCTGCGCCGCCGCCGGCGGCGAGAAGCCCCCGGTGAGCGGCATCGAGAAGTCGAAGACGACCAAGGCCGATCTCCAGAAGGCGCTGGCCGACGCCTTCGCGTACTGCGACAAGGTCATCGCCGGGATGGACGACAAGAAGGGCGCCGAGGTGATCAAGTTCTTCACGGGCATGACGCCGCGGGCGCTCGTCCTGGGCTTCAACTTCGCCCACAACTACGAGCACTACGGCAACCTCGTCACCTACATGCGCATCAACAAGATCGTCCCGCCCTCGAGCGGCGGCAACTGAAGGGGCCGGAATCTGCGGTAAGCTGTCGGGCGTTTTGTCCCGACTCGTCCCGGTTCTTCTCGTTCTCGGCTCTGCTCTTCCGGTGGCGGCGCAGCCCGCGCCGCCACCCCAGCTTCAGGCCCAGGCGCGGCGGGTCGCCACGCCGCCGCGCGTGGACGGCCGGCTCGACGATCTGTCCTGGCAGGGCGCGCCCGTCATCTCGGGGTTCCGCCAGCGCGATCCCGTCGAAGGCGCGGAGGCCACCGAACCTACCACGGTCCGCATCGTCTACGACCAGACGCATCTCTACATCGGCGCGGAGCTCACCGACAGCGCGCCGGCCGAGATTCGCGCCACCGAGCTTCGCCGCGACAACACGCTCGAGAGCGACGACACGTTCTCGGTGCTGCTCGACACCTACCACGACCACAGAAACGGCTTCGTCTTCCGCGTCAACCCGCGGGGCACGCGCTTCGACGCGCTCGTCAGGAACGAGGCGCGCTTCTTCTACGCCGACTGGGACGAGCAGTGGACCGCGGCCGCGGCCATCACCGGGACGGGCTGGTCGGTCGAGATCGCCATCCCTTTCAAGACGCTTCGCTTCACCGGCGCCGCCGAGCAGCTCTGGGGCCTCAACTTCGAGCGCGTCATCAAGCGGAAGAACGAGCTGGTGTACTGGTCGGGCTGGCAGCGCGCCTACTCGTTTCACAACGTCTCGCAGGCCGGGCACCTGGGCGGGCTGCGCGACATCCGGCAGGCCGAACGGGTCCGCCTCCGCCCCTACGTGGTGGCCGGCGTCGAGTCGCTCGAGGCGGTCCCGACGCCCACGGGCACGGCCGGCATCGGCGAGATCGGCATCGACGACCTGAAGTTCGCGGTGACCTCCACGCTCACCTCCGACCTCACGGTGAACCCCGACTTCGCGCAGACGGAGGTCGACGCGCAGCAGGTGAACCTCACCCGCTTTACGCTGTTCTTCCCCGAGAAGCGCCAGTTCTTCATCGAAGGCGCCGAGTCGCTCCGCATGGGCGTGGGGCTGCTCCACTTCGGTCCGCCGCCCCTCGATCTCTTCTACAGCCGCAACATCGGCCTCTCGGCCCAGGGCACGCCGCTGAGCGTGCACGTCGGCGGCAAGCTCACCGGCAAGGTCTCGGGCTTCGACGTCGGCATCCTCAACGTCCAGACCGGCGGCACGCGCACGCAGAACGGCGAGAACTTCACGGTGGGCCGCGTCCGCAAGGAAGTGCTCGGCCGCTCCTACCTCGGCGCCATCGTCACCAACCGCGACGGCAACGCGCGGAACACCATCGTGGGCGCCGACGCGCGGTTCACGTTCGTCGATCACCTCAACGTCATGGGGCTCGTCGCGCGCGCGGACGACGAGAGCGTGGGGAAGCCGCAGTGGGCGACGCAGGTGGGCGCCGAGTGGCGCGACGACTTCGTCGAGGCCGGCGTCAACTACATCGACGTGGACCCGCAATTCAACCCGGGCGTGGGCTTCGTGCGGGTCCGCGAGCGCCTGATCGGCGCGCGCGGGTCGCTCAAGCCGCGGCCGGGGCGCTGGGGCGTGCGGCAGTTCGAGATCACGCCGTCGAGCGTCTGGTACCACGACGACCGGCGCGTGCTCCGGAGCCGCGACTCGAGCCTGACGTTCGCAGCGGCGTTCCAGAGCGGCGACCGGATCGAGATTCAGCCCACCTCGAGCTTCGAGCGCGTGGTGCGCCGCTTCCCCATCGGCCCCGGCGTGACGCTCCCGCTGGGCGAGTACCACTGGAACAGCGTCACCGTGAACGTGCGCACCTACAACGGCCGGCGCGTCAGCGGGAACGTGTCGTTCAACATCGGCGACTTCTACGACGGCAGCAAGCGCACGCTGAACCTGCAGGGCGATCTCCGCCCCGGCAAGCTCCTCTCGTTCAACCCGAGCTACCAGGTCAACGACGTCACGCTCCGGGCGGGCGGGTTCGTCACGCACCTCTTCGGCCTGCGCGCGAACATCTCGTTCTCCACCAACCTGCTCACCTCGGCCTTCGTGCAGTACAACAGCGCCGGCCAGCTTGCCGCCACGCAGGTGCGGTTCAACTACATCTTCCGCACCATCGACAACCTCTACGTGGTGTTCAACGAGACGCGCTACACCGAGGGCCTCTTCGACGGCCTCGCCAACCGGTCAGTGGTCGCGAAGATCACGTACTCGGTGCACAGATAGGCTTGGGGCTTGGGACGTGGGACCTGGGGCTCGAGGCCGGCTCACGCCGCAGGCCACAGGCCTCACGCCATCGCCGTGCGCGCCCTAGCGCGCGCGGACGTCGAAGGCGTACACCACATCCTGGTCCCGGATAATCAGCCGGCCGCGCGTGATGATGGGGTGGCTCCAGGTGGGCGGGCCGCTGGCCTCGATGCGGAAACGGCCGTGTTCGCGGTAGCCCTCGGGCGTGGCCTCGGCCAGCGCCAGCATGCCGTTCTCGCCGTAGATGTACAGCCGCTCGTCGGCGTAGATGAGCGAGCCCTTGCCGACGCTTCGGTCGCGCCAGGCCACGCGCCCCGTGTCGAAGGTGAGCGCCGTCAGGATGCTGCCCGAGAAGCCGTAGAGGTGGTCGCCCACCAGCACGGAGGTGGCGTGGTGGTTGCGCATGTCTCGCGTGAAGTAGATCTCCTCTGCCGATGCCAGGTTGCCCGCCGCGCGGATGTCGAGCAGTGCCGCGCCCGTGCCGTAATCCGATGACAGGAACACACGGTTGCCGCGCACCACCGGGGTCGCGATGTTGGCCGTCCGGTTGGCCACGCGGGTGTACGACCAGAGCAGCCGACCGTCCCGCGGATCGACGGCCAGCGCCCGCTCGGCGGTGAAGAACACCACCTGCGTCAGGCTCCCGGTCCTCAGCACCATGGGCGACGAATACGCGGCCTCGTCCCCGTGACGCTGCCACAGCACGCTCCCGTCCGCCTTCGCGACGCCCACGATGGACGCCTGCGGTCCGCCGGCGTTCACGACGAGGCGGTCGCCCACGACGAGCGGCGATTCGCTGTAGCCCCAGTAGGGCGTCACGCCGCCGAAGCGGCGCGGCAGGTTGATGGACCAGGCTTTCTGCCCCGTCGCCGCGTCGAGCGCGCTCAGCTCGCCGCTGCCGCCGATGGCGTAGACGCGATCGCCGTCCACCGTGGGTGTCCCGCGGGGACCGTCGCCCTGCTCGTTCCGGAAGCGGGACCCGTTCGCCGTCTCCCACAGCTTCTTCCCCGTGGCCGCGTCGAAGGCCATCACGTACTCCGTCGTCCCCCGGGCGCCGAGCGTGAAGAGCCGCCCGTTCGAGGCGGAGAACGACGAATAGGCCGTGCCGGCACCGGTCGCGCGCCACACGAGCGGCGGACCACCGGCCGGCCACACCTCGAGGAGGCCCGTCTCCAACGAGACGCCGTCGCGGTTCGGACCGCGCCACTGGAACCAGTCCGCCGTCTGGCCGTCGGGGCGCGCCCCGGCCATGAGGGCGAGGGCAACGACCGCGGCGGCGGCGAAGAACCGTGTCATGGGTGTGCCCTCCGGGTGGGAATCAGTCGACAGCCGAGCCGGCCGGCGGCAGCGCCGCGGCAAACTCGTGGCGGAATCGCTCCACGTAGGCGTCGACGAGGGTGCGGACGCGCGCATGGCTTGGCGACGTGACGATGAGGCCCGCGTGATGCGGCTTCTTCAGCCGCCAGACCACCTCGGGATCGACGTAGCGGCTCAGATCGGGCCATTCCTGCCTTGCCAGTGAGACGATGAGGCCCCCGTAGTTGGTCTGGAACGGGGGCGGGGCGTACGGCGCCTTGCCTCCGGCAATCTCGACCTTCGCCCACTCGGCCCACAGGTTGACTCCCGTGGCCGCCTCGACGAGGTCCGCGATGTGCGCGCCGCCGACCCGCGCCGACGTCTCGAGGAAATACCAGCGCCCGTCCTCGCGGCCGCGGATGAACTCGGTGTGCGACACGCCCCGCACGAGCCCGAGGGCCGAGAGCACCTGCCGGTTGAACGCGATGAGCGCCTGCTCGTCGGGAGTGCCCCGCTCCATCAGCTCGGTCGTGAAGATGCCGCCGCCGTGCGAGACGTCGAAGGGCGGCGTCCCGTACCGGCTCGCCACGGCGCCCAGCACCTGGCCGTGGTCCACGACCGAATCCACGTGGTGCACGTCGCCGGGCACGAACTGTTCCAGCAGGTAGTACGAGTGCCGATCGCCCAGGCTTTCGATGGCAGGCCACAGCTCGTCTTCGCTCCGGATCTTCCTGATCCCGATCGTCCCGGCCTCCGAGCGCGGCTTGAGCACCCACGGCGGCGGCACGCGCGCCGTGAAGGCGCGGATGCGCGCGTCGTTCAACACGTGCACGAAGGCCGGCACCGGCAGCCCCGCCTCCTCCGCCCGCATGCGCATGGCGAGCTTGTCGCGGAAGTGCCTCGTGGTCGTTTCGCCCATCCCGGGCACCCGCAGGTGCTCGCGCAGCGCCGACGCCTTCTCGAGGTCGAAGTCGTCGAGCGGCACGATGCGGTCGAGCGCGACGCGGCGGGCGAGGTGGCTCGCGCCGAGGATGAGGTCGTCGAGCTTCCACTTCTTGTTCTCGTCGCGAACGTAGAACACCTCGTCGAGGCTCTCGACGGGCCACTCCGCCTCGCGCAGGCTGGCGGAGGTGACGAGAAACACCCGGCACCCTTGCCGCTTGGCCTCGCGCAGGAACTCGGTGCCCTTGTGGTACGACGCGATGCAGAGAACAGTGATCGGCTCCACGCAGAACCTCTCCGGACCTGTCCGAACCCTCCGAACCTTTCCGAACCTCTCCGAACCCTTCGGAACCTCTTACAATGCTCCCGTGAGCATACTCAATCAACCCGGCGCATCGGGCGCCGGCCGCTCGTCCTCGACCGTCATCTTCGCGGGCATCCTCGCGCTGGCCGTGGTGGCCGGCGCCATCCTGTTCCTGGCAACGGGCGGCGACAAGCCGGCAACCGAGCCCGCGGCGGCCGTGGCTCCGCCGCCGGAGCCCGGGCCGCCCGC
>JBFMCA010000127.1:0-11367 GCA_040754955.1 Acidobacteriota bacterium
GGCCTATTTTTACGCAAATCGTAAAAATAGGCCCGACCCCGAATTTCCTATAATCCCTGCGTGCGGTACGACGCCATCGTCATCGGGGGCGGCCACAACGGGCTCACCGCGGCCGCCTACCTGGCGCGCGCCGGGCGCACGGTCGTCGTGCTCGAGCGCCGGCACGTGCTGGGCGGCGCGGCCGTCACCGAAGAGGTCTTTCCCGGCTTCAAGTTCTCGGTCTGCTCGTACGTGGTCTCACTGCTCCGCCCCGAGATCATCCGCGAGCTGGATCTGCCCAACCACGGCATGGAGCTGCTGCCGCTCGACGGCACCTTCACGCCGATGCCGAACGGCGACTACCTGTGGCGCGTCAACGACCACTACAAGACGCGCCGCGAGATTGCCCGGCACTCGCGCCTCGACGCCGAGGCGTACGACGAATACAGCCGCGCCATGGTGGAGATGGGCCGCTTCGCGAAGCCCATCCTGTCGATGACGCCGCCCGACCCCACCTCGCTGAACCCGCGCGGCCTGCTGGAGCTTCTCGGCATCGGCCGCCGTTTCCGCGCCATGCGCAGGCACGACCGGGTCAACCAGATTCAGCTGCTCACGATGAGCGCGGTGGACTTCCTCGACCAGTGGTTCGAAACCGACGTGCTGAAGGCGACGATGTCGGCCTCCGGCATCATCGGGACGTTCCTGGGCGTCAGATCGCCCGGCACGGCCTACGTGCTGCTGCACCACTACATGGGGGAGATCGACGGGTCGTTCCGGTCATGGGGCCTCTCGCGCGGCGGCACCGGCGCGGTGTCGAACGCCATCGGATCGGCGGCGAAGGCGGCGGGCGCGGAAATCCGCACCGAGGCGCCGGTGGCGCGCATCCTCACGCGCAACGGCCGCGTGACAGGCGTGGCGCTGGCAAACGGCGACGAGATCCGTGCCGACGTCGTGCTGTCGAGCCTCACGCCGCACCTGACCTTCCTCGACCTGCTCGATCCCGCGGAGCTGCCGCCGGAGTTCGTGGGCGACGTGCGCCGCTACAAGTACCGCGGGTCATCGGGCAAGGTGAACCTCGCGCTCGACGGCCTCCCCGATTTCACGTGCCTGCCGGGGCCGGGCGCGCACCTGCGCGGCGCCATCTCGATCTCACCCAGCATCGACTACATGGAGCGCGCGTACGACGACGCGAAGTACGGGCGCTTCTCGCGGCGGCCGTACGTGGACATCGTGATTCCGTCGCTCACTGATGCGTCCCTCGCGCCGCCAGGCAAGCACGTCATGTCCTGCTTCGTGCAGTACGCGCCCTACGCGCTCAAGGAGGGCACGTGGGACGATCAGCGCGAGGCCTTCGGGGACGCCGTCATCGACGCCATCGCGGAGTTCGCGCCGAACCTGAAGAGCCTGATCCTGCACCGGCAGGTGCTGACGCCGCTCGACCTCGAACGCGAGTTCGGGCTCACCGAGGGCAACATCTTCCATGGCGAGCTCACGCTCGAGCAGCTCTTCTTCCTCAGGCCGGTCCCCGGGTGGGCCCAATACACGACGCCGGTGAACGGGCTCTACCTGTGCGGGTCGGCCACGCATCCCGGCGGCGGCATCATGGCCGCGCCCGGGCGCAACGCCGCGCTCAAGGTGCTCCAGGGGGCGCGGTCGTGACGGCGCCCGCGCGCTGGGACGTCGTCGTCATCGGCGGGGGCGTCAACGGCCTCGTCTGCGCCGCGCTCCTGGCGAAAGACGGCCGGCGAACGCTCGTCCTCGAAGCGCGAGACGAGCCGGGCGGATGCGCGCTCACGCGTGAGATCGCTCCCGGCTTCCGGGCGCCCGCGCTGGCGCACGCGACGGGGCCCCTGAGGCGCGACGTGGTCGATGCGCTGCAGCTCGCGGCGCACGGCCTGTCCGTCGTGACGACCGACGTGGACATGACGGCGCTCGCCCCGGACGGCCGCGCCCTCGTGGTGTATCACGACGCCGCGCGGACGGCAGACGGCCTGCGCGCGTGGTCGGCCAGGGACGCGGAGGCGTGGCCGCGCTACGTGCAGTCGCGCGCCGCGCTCGGCGGCGTGATCGGGTCGCTCTTCGGCGTCGCGCCGCCGTCGGTGGACGAGCCGAGCGCGCGCGACCTGTGGCACCTGCTGCGGACGCTGCGCGCGTTCCGGGCGCTCGACAAGGCCGACGCCTACCGGCTGCTCCGGTGGGGCCCGATGGCGGCAGCCGATCTCGTGGCGGAAAGCTTCGAGACGGACCTCCTGCAGGCGGCGCTTGCCGCCGACGGCATCTTCGGCGCCATGATGGGCCCGTGGTCGGCCGGCAGCGGCATGCAGATGCTGCTCGCGGCGGCCAACGAGGCCGTCGGAGCCACCGGCAGCCGCTTCGTGCGCGGCGGACCCGGCGCGCTCGTCAGCGCGCTGACGGCGGCGCTCCGGCAGGCCGGCGGCGACGTCAGGACTGGTGCGCCGGTGGCGCGCGTGCTGGTGGCCGACGAGCGCGCGCGGGGCGTCGCGCTGGCGAGCGGCGAGGAGATCGCCGCGCGCATCGTCGTCTCCGCGGTCGATCCCAAGCGGACGTTCCTCCAGCTCTGCGACCCGATGGACCTCGCGCCCGAGTTCCTGTGGCGCATGCGCAACTACCGCGTGCGCGGAACGCTGGCGAAGGTGAACCTCGCGCTGTCGGGCCTGCCTGCCTTCACGGGCGTGGCCCCCGACGCCCTCCAGGGCCGCGTGCGCATCGGGCCTACCATCGATTACCTCAAGCGGGCCTACGATCACGCGAAGTACGGGCGCTGGTCGCCGGAGCCGTGGATGGAGTTCACCCTGCCGACGCTCCTCGACCCGTCGCTCGCGCCCGAGGGGGGCCACGTGCTCTCGGCGTACGTGCAGTTTGCGCCCTATGCGCTCCGCGACACCACGTGGGAGCGCGAGCGAGAGGCGCTGGGTGACGTCGCGGTGGCGACGCTCGAACGGTACGTGCCGGGCCTCCGTTCGCGCATCGTGGCCCGCGACGTGCTCACGCCGCTGGATTTCGAGCGTGAGTGGGGGCTCACCGGCGGGCACATCTTCCACGGCGAGCTGGCGCTCGACCAGTTCTTCACCATGCGTCCGCTCCTCGGCTGGGGGCAGTACGCGAGCCCCATCCGGGGCCTGCACCTGTGCGGGTCGGGCACGCACCCAGGCACCGGGCTGACGGGCGGATCGGGCGCGAACGCGGCACGCGCCATCGCGGCAGCGCTCTGAGCGGCGGCTCGCAGGCGAGCTCCCACCCGGGACTTCTCCGGTAGAATCGTCTCTGGTTCGCTGCCCCGCGACCCCGGAGGGTGTCCGCATGAAGCGTCTCACAACAGTCGGAGTCGCGCTCGCGCTCCTGTGCGCCTCGGTCGGCGTCCTGCACGCCGACGTCAAGACCCGGAAGAAGGACCAGGTCACCTTCGAAGGCATGCTCGGCCGCATGGCCGGCATGTTCGGGGGATCGGCGGCCCGGGACGGCGTCGTCTCCTCGGTCGCCGTGGTCGGTGACCGCAAGCTGTCGCTCAACGACGCCTCAGGCGAGATCATCGATCTGGCCGAGGAGCGCGTCTACCGCCTCGACGTGCGGCGCAGGACCTACACCATCGTGACGTTCGCCGAGCTCCGCCGCCAGATGGAGGAGGCGCAGGCGAAGGCCCGGAAGGAGGTGAAGGAGGCCGAGGAGCAGCCGGGTGGCCCGAGCGACGCGCGCGAGATGGAAGTCGACTTCGACATCAAGGACACCGGCCAGCGGAAGGCGGTGGCCGGCTACGACACGCGGCAGCTCATCGCGACCATCACCGTGCGGCAGAAGGGGATGACGCTCGAGGAGGGTGGCGGCATGGTGCTGACGAGCGACATGTGGATGGCGGACCGCATCGCCGCGCTCGGCGAGATCCGTGAATTCGACATGAAGTACTTCCAGGCGGTCTACGGGTCCACGCTCGGCGCGACGGCCCAGCAGATGGCCGCCGCCCTGGCGCTGTACCCGGGCCTGCAGGCGGCGATGCAGCGCATGCAGGAGGAAGGCGTCAAGATGAACGGCACGCCCCTCGTCACGACGACGACCGTCGAGACCGTCAAGAGCAAGGCCGAAATGGCCGAGGCCGCGCGCGAGAGTGAAGGCGGCGGCATCGGCGGCCGGCTCGCGCGACGGGTCATGCGCAAGAAGCCCGAGGAGCCGCGCGCCAGGGTGATGTCGTCGCTCACCGAGGTGCTCTCGGTCGAGACCAGCGCCGCGGCAGCGGACGTGGCGCTGCCGGATGGGTTCACACTAAAGAAGTAGGCCCTCTGGCCAAAGCGCGGTGGCCGGCGTCTAATGTGAATTGGCATCGGATCACCCCCCGGCTGGAGGAGGCGCATGCGTCGCCTGTTCGGCCTCGTCACGCTCACCCTCGCGCTGTCGCTCCCGCTCGCCGGCCAGAGCGGCGCCGGCCAGGCGCCCGGGCAGCCCGTGCCCGGCATGCCCGGCACGGGCCAGCGCACGCCGCCCCGCGGCGCGCAGCCGCCCCGTTCCCCCGACGAAGCCCTGAAGGGCACCGCCGTGCTTCGCGGCCTGGTCGTCGCAGCGGATTCGGGCGCGCCGATACGTCGCGCGCGCGTGGCCGCGCGCGCGGCCGAAGGCAGCGCCAGCGGCAGCGCGCTCACGAACGACGAGGGCCGCTTCGAGATCAAGGAGCTCCCGGCCGGCCGCTTCGCCATCTCCGCCTCCAAGAGCGGCTACGTGACCCTGAGCTACGGCCAGCGCCGGCCCAACCAGCCGGGAACACCCGTCGAACTCGCCGACGGGCAGGTCATCGAGCGGCTGCAGCTGGCGCTGCCCCGCGGCGGCGTCATCACCGGGCGCGTGTTTGACGACGTCGGCGACCCGATGGCGGGGGTGGACGTGGCGGCGCTGCAGTACCGCTTTGCGGCCGGCGGACGGATGCTGGCCCGTGCCGGCGACGGCGGCGCCGACCGGACCGACGACCAGGGCAGCTTCCGCCTGTACGGATTGCCTCCCGGCGAGTACATCGTCAGCGGGGCCAGCCGGCAGGGCACCGTGATTCTGTCGAACGTGGCCAGCAACGAAGCGGATGGATACCCGACGACCTACTACCCCGGGACGCCGAATGCCGCGGAGGCTGCGCGCGTGACCGTGCGGACCGGCCAGGAGACCGGCGGGGTCAACTTCGCGCTCGCGCTGACCCGGATGGCGCGCGTGGCTGGTCGGGCCGTGAACGCTCAGGGGCAACCCCTCGCGCGGGGGATGCTGATGCTGCTGCCGGCCGACCAGCTCTTCATGTCCGTAGCCAACGTGGGTAACTCGATGCTCCGGCCGGACGGGACGTTCCAGTTCAACAGCGTGGCGCCGGGCCGGTACGAGCTGTCGATCAGGCCGATGGGCCCGTCGACGCCCGACAGCGAGTTCGCCAGCATCCCGGTGACGGTGGGCACCGATGACATCGACAACCTGCTCGTGGTGACGGCGGTCGGCGCGCGGGCGACCGGAACCATCGTCACCGACGAGGGCACGCTGCCGCCGTTCCGGTCGGCGCTCGTGCAGATCTTCGCGACGCCGACGACCTTCGACCGCAGGTTCGCGGGTGGAGGGCCAGCGGCCATCCGCGACGACTTCACATTCGAACTCTCCGGGCTGTCGGGTCGAAGCCTGGTCCGCGCGGGCGTCGAGGGGAGCGGGTGGTACCTGAAGGCCATCCTCCACGATGGGCAGGACGTGACGGACACGGGGCTCGACTTCACGCCCGGCGCCACCGTCGATGGCCTGCAGGTGGTGCTCACGCAGAAGGTGACGGAGCTGTCGGGCGCCGTGCTCGACGACCGCGGGCGCGCCGTGCTGGATGCCGACGTCGTGGTCTTCGCGGCCAACCCGGATCGGTGGACGTTCCAGTCACGGCACGTCCGCACCGCGCGTCCCGACCAGCAGGGCCGCTACAGCATCAAGAACCTGCCGCCCGGCGACGACTATCTCGTGGTCGCGGTCCGCGACCTCGAGGCTGGTGAGTTCGCCGACCCGGGGTTCCTGCAGTCGGTGCGCGATCTCGGCGTCCGCGTCACGCTCGGCGAGGGCGAGATGAAAGTCCAGGACGTCCGGGTGGTGCCGAGGCCGTAAAATCAGCCAATACGCGCGGTGGACGGTGAATGCCCGCGGGGCGTGGCGCGTATTGACTGCAATGGCGAATGGCGAATTTCGAATGGCGAAGGCCATCCGGCTGGCGTCGGCCCGGATCCTCCTGCTCGCGCTCGTGGCGCTGTGCGTTGGCGTCCCCGACCTTCTGGCACAGCCGGGCGGCGGGGGCGGGCAGGGGCGGCAGCGGCCGCAGGTGCCGGCGCGGGGCGGCGGGCCTCCGCGGGCGGAGGAACTGCCGAAGGGCACCTCCATCCTGCGCGGGCAGGTGGTGACGGCCGACACCGGCGCCCCGGTGCGCCGCGCCCAGGTGCGCGCGTCCTCGTCCACGGGCGGCGGCCGCGACGGGCGCATGACGCTTACCGACGCCGACGGCCGCTTCGAGATCAAGGAGCTCCCTGCCGGCCGCTACACGCTCACCGTCAGCAAGGGCGGTTACGTCACGCTGCAGTACGGACAGCGCCGGCCGGGTGAGTCGGGCACGCCGCTCGATCTCGGCGACAACGAGCGGCTCGACAAGCTCATCGTCGCGCTGCCGCGCGGCAGCGTCGTCGCCGGGCGCATCACCGACGAGTTCGGCGAGCCGGTAACCAACGCGATGGTGACCGCCTTCCGCTACGCGTACGTCGCGGGCGCGCGGCGGCTGCTGCCGGCGCCGGGACAGAACGCGCGCGGCATGACCGACGACCGCGGCGAGTATCGCCTCTTCGGCCTCTCGCCGGGCGAGTACGTCGTCGCGGCGACGCTCCGGACGCCCGGCGGCGAGAACGCGGATCCGGATGCCGAGGTCACCGGCTACGCGCCAACCTACTATCCCGGCACCGGCAACGCCGCCGAGGCGCAGCGCGTGACCGTGGGCCTCGGCCAGGAACAGTCGAACGTGTCGTTCGGCCTGCTGGTGACCCGCCTCGTGCGCGTGTCCGGCACCGTGATGACCTCTCAGGGACTCCCGTACGACGGGCCGGGCGCGGTGATCCTCACACCCACCGGAACCGGCGGGCCGCGCGGCGGCGGCATGATGATGCAGGCCGGCGGCTCGCGGCTCGAAGCCGGAGGACGCTTCCGCATCGCCAGCGTCGCGCCCGGACGCTATACGCTCCAGGTCCGGATGATGGGGCCGATGGGCGCGAACGCCGAGTTCGCGCGCCAGGATCTCGTTGTGGGAACGGAGGACATCGACGGCCTCGCCATCGTCACGCAGCCGCCCGCGCGCGTCGCGGGACAGATCGTGGCCGACGGCGGCACGCCGCCCACCATCACCCCGCGCCAGGTGCAGATCGGTTGGCGTTCGGCGAATCCCGACACGGCCGTCCTCCCCGGCATCGGCGGCACGACGCGGCCCTCCGACGATTGGCGGTTCGAGCTCACCGGCCTCGTCGACGCCGGGCTCTTCCGCGCCACCCTGCCGGACGGCTGGGCCCTCAAGAGCGTCACGCTCAACGGGCAGGACGTGACCGACACGCCGATGGAGTTCGCGCCGGGCAGTGCGAGCGGCGGGCTCGAGATCGTCATCACGCAGAAGGTGGCGACGGTGTCAGGGATGGTGACCGACGACCGCGGGCGCGCTGTGCTCGACGCCACCGTGGTCGTGTTTCCATCCGATGAGCGCCTGTGGACGTACCAGTCACGCTTCATCCGCGCCGCGCGCCCGGATCAAGACGGCCGGTACCTGCTGAAGGGCCTGCCGCCGCGCGACGACTACCTCGCCATCGCCGTGCAGGGCCTGGAAGACGGCCAGGCCGGCGACCCCGATTTCCTCGCGCGGATGCGCGAGGCGGCCGCGCGCTTCCGCCTCACCGAAGGCGAGACGCGCACGCTCGACGTCCACCTCAGTCAGGCGCGCTGAGCGCGCCTCACTAGCCGGAGCCCTGTCGCGATGCGATGCAAACAGTGCGGTGAACCGTTCCCCAAGGCCCAGGCGTACGACGTCTGGGAAGTGAAGCGCCAGTTCGTCGAGCCCGACCAGGGCGGGCTCTCCACGCACGTCCACCTCGAGGACGCGGGCGTCTTCTGCAGCCGCAACTGCCTCAAGGACTACCTGACATCCGGAGACAAGTCGGGGATGTTCGGGCTGGGGACCAAGAAAGGACTGTGAAGCTCGTCTATTGACTTCACCCGACCGCGCCGGTAGGTTCTCCCTTACCTGAACCGTTCGTCGTTAACCGGCTCTCCGCCCGGAGGGTACTCGGTGGCGATTTCCGTCCGGCGTCTCCGTCGCGCGTGCACGGCCCCGCGCCCTGTTCCCCTGTCTGGTTTGTTCCACGGTCTCGGCGTCAGGAGTCACTGTCTTTCCCTGGAGGTCTCCATGGTTCGTCGTGTCATCCCCACAGTGGCGGTCGCGCTCGTCCTGTTGCTCGGCGCCACCGGCGTCCGTGCGCAGAGCGGCGACGGCAGCCTGCGCGGCTACGTCAAGGACCAGCAGGGCGGAGTCCTGCCGGGCGTGTCGGTCACGGCGACGAGCCCGGCGCTGCTCTCGCCTGTGTCGGCCGTCAGCGACAGCACCGGCTACTACCGGCTGAACAACCTCCCGCCCGGGACCTACGCGGTGACGGCGGAGCTGCAGGGCTTCTCGACGTACCGCCGCGAGGGCGTCGTCATGCGAGCCGGCAGCATCTTCAGCGTCGACATCACGATGGCGGTGGGCAACCTTGCCGAGACCATCACGGTGTCGGGCGACACGCCGATGATTGAGACGTCGCGGCCGACGAGCGTCATCAACATCGAGGGCGAGCTGCTGCGTGCCGCGCCCATCACGTCGCGGCGGCTGTTCAGCGACGCGCTCGACATGGCGCCTGGCGTCGGGTCGCGGAACGTGGACGACGGCGTCGGCCGCCGCGCCTACTACTTCCGCGGATCGCACATCTACGCGCACGCGTTCCAGCTCGAGGGCGCGCCGGCTTCCGCGTACACCGACTCGGCGGCGCACTCGATGGGCATGGGCGGCGACACGGTACAGGACGTCGAGATCAAGCTCGGCGGCGCCGACGCGTCGACGCCGCTCGGCACGGGCGTGGTGATGAACATCGTCACGCCGCGCGGGCAGAACCAGCTGAAGGGCTCGGCCAGCTACTCGTTCCAGCCGCTTGGCTGGAACAGCGACAACACCAAGGGTGGCGCCGCGCCGGGCGGGCTGCCGACGTTCCAGGAAGTGAGCCAGTGGGACGTGTCGCTCGGCGGGAAGATTCTGCGCGACCGCATCTGGTTCTACGGGACGTACCGCTATGCCGATCTCGTGAACGGCATCAGCCGCACCGGGACCGACCTCGCGGTGCTCCGGACGTTCCGGCCCGACTTCGAGCCGTTCGACAACACGTCGAAGAGCCACCAGCCCTACCTGAAGTTGACGACGCAGATCAACGCGAGCCATGAGCTGTCGGGCTTCTGGCAGGCCGATCGCAACAAGTTCAGCAGCGACCGCGAGCGGAACACGCACCCCATCAGCCCGCGCGGTACGGGCGGCTCGCTGTTCCAGGTGAAGCTGAGCTCGGTGTGGTCGAACCGGCTGACGACCCAGCTCTCGGCCTCGTACAACAACAAGGGCGGCAACGACCGCGACACGTTCGCCAACTACCCGGGTTTCGGCCCCTCGGTGGAGGTGCACCAGAGCACGCGCATCTCGCAGGGCCTGCCCACGGGCTCGGGCATCCTGGTGACGATGAACAGCGCGCAGGAGCTGAACATCCAGCCGTCGAACATGCTGGTGCTGCGCGGCGACCTCACCTACTACAAGGACGGGTGGGGCGGATCCCACGAGTTCAAGACGGGCATCTGGGCGGCGCCCCGCCTGGAGCGCGAGGTGATCGGCATCGCGGTGAACGACGGCTTCGTCCTGGAGCGCGTCCGGCAGGTCGATCCGACCAATCCTGCGGCGGGCGTGGTGCCCTTCATGCGGCGCTTCGTGTCGCCCATCGAGCTCAAGACCACGTCCGCGCGGGACCGGGACATCGGCATCTACATCCAGGACCAGTGGAAGCCGAGCCCGCGCCTGACGATCAACGCGGGCGTGCGGGCCGACTTCGTCCGCCGCTTCGACCGGGTTTTCGACGTGGAGCGCATGAACAGCACGAACATCGGCCCCCGCGCCGGCATGTCGTTCATGCTCACCGAGGACGCGCGGAATGTGGTGCGCGCCTACGTCGGCCGCGTGCACGAGCAGGTGAACGGGCGCGACCCGATCACGACGTTCGGGCCGACGTCGCGCCGCTTGACCCGCGAGATCTACGACGCCAACGGCGACGGGATCTTCGAGACCGAGATCATCACGCCGGCGGCGACGGCGGCCATCAACCAGCTGGCGTTCGATCCCGACCTGCACCAGCCGTTCGTGGACGAGTTTGCCGTGGGCTTCGCGAAGCAGTTCCCCGGACAAATCAGCATCGATCTGTCCTTCAACCGGCGCTACTTCAAGGACGGCTACGGCGAGATTGACATCAACGGCATCTACCCGAGCGGCCCGAATCAGCCGTTCGGCGGCTTCGGCCGCGTCGATCCCAACCGCGGCATGATCATGCAGCAGACCAACGTCGACTGGTCGACGGTGGTCGTCACCAACGTCGAGGCCATCGTCGCGAAGAACCTGTCACACGACTTCCAGGTGATGGCCAGCTTCACGCGGCAGTGGCAGCACCTCGACGGCACGTGGAACCCGACGGATCCGGCGCGGTTCATCCAGCCTGACGCCTTCCCCAACAACCGCGATCTGTCGCGGCATCTCTTTGGCAACGGCGACGACAACAGCCTGGACGGCGGCGGCGCCGAGTCGGGCGTGGCCTACCGGCCCTATTCGGTGCGCGTCGCCGGGCAGTACTTCGCGCCGTGGGACCTGCGCGTGTCGGCCAGCTACATCATCCAGGCCGGCGGGTATCTCGGACCGGTAGTCATCCAGATGCCGACCGGCGATCCGGTCTTCGGCCCCGGCACGGTCCGCCTGGCGAACGGGACGACGCAGCCGAACCCGCTGGCCACCTCGTGGCGCTTCGCCTACGGGACGCGCGGCGACGGCCAGATTCGGAACGAAACGGCGCGCTACCTGCAGCTCAATTTGAATCGTTCGATTCGGTTCGGCGAGCAGAGCGTCGAGGTCGGCCTCGGCATCTTCAACGTGTTCAACACCGGCGCCCACACGCAGTGGAACACCGGCGCGAACCGGCTGAACAACTCGCTGTACCTGTCGCGATTCAACCGGCACCCGCCGCGCGCCGCGCAGGTGACGCTGGGCTTCAAGTTCTGAGTCCCAGAACGGGGTCGGGCCTATTTTTA
>JBFMCA010000128.1:0-11293 GCA_040754955.1 Acidobacteriota bacterium
ACCTTTTCCCGGGCCGGCTCGGAAAAGGTGCCTGGCACCTTTTCGGCAAGGCGGTCGACTTCGACGTAGATGACATTGCGGGAGCTGCGGACACGGTGCGGCGCCGGCCGTTCGAGGGCGACGCGCACGCGGGTCACGGGGACGCCATCGGCGGCGGCCGCTCCCTCGACGCGGACGGCAGACACGGGCGGCACGGGCCCCGCCACCGCGCCGGGCCCCGCCGCGCGCACGTTGCGCAGGTCGACGAAGACCGTCAGCGGATCGGGCTGGCTGGTGACGTACGCGACGGGCTCGCTGGCTTCGATGAGCACCGTGCTCGTGGCGCGATCGAGCCGTGTGGACACGCCGCGCAGTTCTGGCGACGCGCCCGCGGCACCGGCCGCGAAGGTCCTGCCGCCGGCCCCGGCGGCCGTCGCCGCCGCCAGAACGACAGCTGCGACTCGGAAGCGCATCCAGGAGCGTTCCATCACTTGACCCCTTCTCCCCCACCGCGCAGGTACTTGCGAACCTCGCGCTGTTTTGCGAGCGACAGCGGGTCGCTCACTTCCTGCATGAACACCACCGCGTCGGCGGTGACGTCCCGCACCAGCCCATCGGCCATCCGATCGCCTCGCCGGATGGTGTAGGTGCGTCCGTCAGGCCCGGTGACCATGGCGAGAAAACTGCCGCCGCTCCGCAGAATGCCGCGGACGGCGACGTCGTTGATGAGGAGACCCGCGACGCCCTCGACGCGCGGGCCGCCACCGGGCCGGCGCGCCCCCTCCGCCGTGCCGCGGCCAACGAGGCTCACGAACGGATCGCGTCGGCCCTCCGCCACATAGGCGTAGTTGGGCGGCGGCATGGGCGGGCCCGCGTCGGGCGGGGCCGTCGGGCCGGCGGGCTGCGCGTTGGCCGACGGTGTGCCGGTCGGTGCCTGCGCCAGGCCCGTCGCGGCCACGGCCGCCGCCAGACCCACCGCCGCGAGGCTGTGCCGCCAGTCGCGCCTCGTCATGACGTCTTCGCCGGCGCCTTCCTGGCCGGCGCCTTCTTCTTGTTGGGTCCGCCCGCCGGCGTCGGCGGCGGCTCGACGAGCACGAAGGTCGTCGCCGTGCAGGTCACCTCGATGGTCGGCCCCGCGGCTCCGCCCTCGCGCCCGCTGATGACGAGCCTGCCGACATTGATGATGCGTGGGAACTTGCTGACGCGGTCGAGGAACACGCCGAGATTGTGATAGGTGCCCTCGAGCTCGAGCCCGATGGGCCATTCCGCGTGGAGCTGCTGGGTCCGGATGGCCTGCGGCCGGAAGCCGCGAATGGTCAAGTTCGACTGGGTCGCCAGCGTCTGGATCCGCCGCAGGAGATCGGCGACATCCTTCTCCTCCGGCAGGATGGGCCGGAGGCTGTCGAGCCGCTCGGTCATCTCGGCCACCTGCTGCCGGAACTCGGGCAGCTGACGCGCGGTCTCGAGCGCCTTGTTGATGCGGCCCCGGACGTTGGCGATCTCGCGCTGCCGCGCCGCCATCTCGGCCTGGAGCGGCATCTCGTAGAAGTAGTAGAACGCCCCGGCGCCGGCGAGCGACAGCACGACGAAAACGGCGAGCTGCGCGTGCCACGGGAGCTTCGCGAGGGACAGGTCAGCCACGCGTCCCTCCCTTCCTGGCCGGCGCCCGCTTGGTCGTCGGCGCCGGCGCCGGCGTCTCGATGCCGGCCATCTGGAACGTGCCGCGCACGGTAAAGCGGATGAGATCGGGCGTGTCGCGCGTGCCCGGCACGACCTCGCTGTCCACGATCTCGACGGGCCGCCGGAAGTACCGCGACGCCTCGAGGTTGCCCACGAAGTCGGACAGCGCCGTGAGCGACATGCAGCGCCCCTCGATGGTGACGTCGTAGCCGTCCTGGCGGAGGCTGGTCAGCCACATCATGTCGGGCAGCGCCCGGCTGACCTGATCGAGGATGTGCACCGGGGCGGTCTGCCCGCGGCGCAGCTCCTCGATGAGCGTGAGGCGCTGCTGCAGCTGCTCCCGCTGGGCCTCGAACGCCTGGACCTGCTTGAGGATTTCCTCGAGCCGGCTCTCCTCGCGGCGCGCGTTGGCCAGCTCGCGGTCGAGCGCGGCCTGTTCCTGGCCGAGCGCCCAGTAGCGCCAGCCGACCAGCGCCAGCGTGAGCACCACCAGGAGGCTCCCGACCACCGTGACCTTCTGGCCGACCTGGAACGACCGGCCGGCGGCCTTCGTCGCACGGCGCTCGGGGGCGAGGAGATTGACGCGGATCATCGCTCGCCCACCCGCCGCAGCGCGAGCCCCACCGCCACGGCCGTGAAAGGCGCCAGATCCTCGGGCGCCACCTTGAGCTTCTTCGCATCGAACGCGATCTGCCGGAACGGATCGAAGCGCTCGACCGCGGTGTCGAAGCGCTCCCCGAGCGCCTCGGTGAAGCCTTCGACGCGCGAGGCGCCGCCGCTCAGCATGATGCGGTCGATGCGATCGTTCGAGGCGGTCGCCTTGAAGAAGTCGAACGTCTTCTCGACTTCGAGCAGCACGTTGTCGGTCATGGCCTTCAGCACCGGACGCACGTCCTCGTAGGACGCGCCCTCGACCTCGTAGCCGAGCTTGAGCTGCTCGGCGGCGTCGAACGGCAGGTTGAGCTCCTTCTGCACGGCCTCGGTGAAGGCGTTGCCGCCCATCGACACGTCGCGCGTGAAGACCGACTGCGACCCGGCGAGGATGTTGATGTTGATGGCGCTCGCGCCCGCGTTGAGCAGCACGACCACCGCGCCCGGATCGAAGCCGTAGTTGACTTCGTACGCGTTCTGCAGCGCGAAGGCGTCGACGTCCACGACCATCGCCGAGCGGCCGGCCTGGCTGATGACGTTCGTGTAGTCGCTGATCTTGTCCTTTTTCGCCGCGACCAGCAGCACCTCCATGCTCCCCTGGCTCTCGGGGCCGGTGCCGGGGTCGAGAATCTCGTAATCGAGGTTCACGTCCTGGATGTCGAAGGGGATGTACTGCTCCGCCTCCCAGTAGATCGACTCCGACAGCTCCTGCTCGGTCATGACCGGCAGCGTGATCTTCTTCACGATGACGGAATTGCCCGAGAGCGAGGCCGCCACGTCCCTGGCCTTGAACGCCTTGTTCGACACAACGCGGCGCACCGCGTCGGCCACCGCGCCGCTGTCGATGATGGTGCCGTCGACGATGCTGTCCGGCGGGACCATCTCCATCCCGATGGCGGCGACGCGGAAGCCCTTCCCCGCCGGGCGCAGCTCGATTGCCTTGACCGAGCTCGACCCGATGTCGAGGCCGACGAGGTGCTTGTTGCGACCAAAGAACACGCCGCGGACTCCTCTCCCCTGCGTCTCGGAGCGCCACCGGCAAACCGGATACCAGCGGGGCCGGACGCACTCGAACGGACGGAATCGCCCGTAGAGTGCCGTTTTTTTGGATCGGGACCGGACCTCAGGGGGCAGCCAGAATTACAGAACTGCAATCGATCGACGGATTCTGGCGTGGGACACCCCTCCCCCGCACGGCCTCTCCGCTTGGGCTTATCGGACGCAGTCCAGGTAGATACAGTGCTCGGGGGCTCGGTCACCCCCGGGCCCCGTTCGAGCCGGTTGACCTTTCCCCGAACTCCGCGTATCATTTGGGTTTGCCGTTATCCGCGCGAGAGCGCGTGAGGGAACTCATTCGATGCGCAGCTACGTTGCCACCCCCGCGAGCGTGACCAGTCGCTGGCACGTGATTGACGCCCAGGGCCAGGTGCTTGGCCGTGTGGCGAGCCATGCGGCCCGGCTCCTCCAGGGCAAGCACAAGGCGACCTATACCCCGTTCATCGACACCGGGGATCACGTCATCATCGTCAACGCGGACCAGGTGAAGCTCACCGGCCGGAAGGAAGAGTCGAAGATTTACCGGCGCCACAGCGGGTACATCGGCGGGCTGCGCCAGGAACGCGCGCGCGACGTCCGCGCGAAGCGTCCGGTGCGGCTGATGGAAGAAGCCGTGCGGGGCATGCTGCCGAAGACCAAGCTCGGCGACGCGATGTACCGCAAACTCAAGGTGTACGCGGGCCAGGATCACCCGCACGCCGCCCAGCAACCCACAACGTTCGAGGTCGCCTAATCGTGGCTCTGATTCAGTACTACGCCACCGGACGCCGCAAGGAAGCCACGGCGCGCGTCTTCCTCCGCCCGGGCACGGGCGCGATCACCGTCAACCACCGCGAGTTCGCCAGCTACTTCCCGGCCGAGGCGATGCGCCTCCTCGTGAAGCAGCCGCTGCTGCTCACGGAGACGGCAGACAAGTTCGACGTGGTGTGCACCGTGCGCGGCGGCGGTATTGCCGGGCAGTCGGGCGCCGTGCGCCTGGGCATCGCGCGCGCGCTCTGCGAGTTCAACGCGGAGCTCCGCCCCCGGCTCAAGAAGGACGGGCTGCTCACCCGCGACGCCCGCGCCAAGGAGCGCAAGAAGTACGGCATGGCGGGAGCCCGGAAGCGGTTCCAGTTCAGCAAGCGGTAGATGTCCTCTGGAGGAAGCTTGACCCCGATCGCGATGAAGGACCTGCTCGAAGCAGGCGTGCACTTCGGCCATCAGACCAAACGCTGGAACCCGAAGATGAAGCCGTTCATCTTCGGCGAGCGCAGCGGCATCTACATCATCGATCTCGGCAAGACGGTCAAGCTATTCAAAGACGC
Organism: Acidobacteriota bacterium; assembly: GCA_040754955.1. Lineage (GTDB taxonomy): Bacteria > Acidobacteriota > Vicinamibacteria > Vicinamibacterales > UBA2999 > JBFMCA01. The sequence continues at coordinate 4,671 of JBFMCA010000128.1, forward strand.
CGTAGAGTTCGTGCGCCAGCTGGCCTCCGACGGCGGATCGGTGCTCTTCGTCGGCACCAAGCGCCAGGCGCAGGACGTCATCGCGGAGGAAGCGACGCGCTGCGGGATGTTCTACGTGAACGAGCGGTGGCTCGGCGGACTGCTCACCAACTTCTCGACCATCCAGCGCAGCATCGGCCGGCTGCGCGATCTCGAGGCGATGGCCACCGACGGGCGCTACGACTTCATGCCGAAGAAGGAGATCGCGCGCGCCGAGAAGGAGAAGCGCAAGCTCCTCCGCAACCTCCAGGGCATCCGCCACATGAGCCGGCTGCCCGACGCCCTCTTCGTGGTCGACACGAAGAAGGAGAAGATCGCCGTCGACGAGGCGCGCAAGCTGAAGATTCCCGTCATCGGCATCGTCGACACCAACTGCGACCCCGACGAGGTCGACTTCGTGATTCCGGGCAACGACGACGCGCTGCGCTCGATCCGGCTCTTCGCGGCCCGGGTGGCCGACGCGGCGCTCGACGGCCGCGCCCAGCGCGAGTCGGCCCAGGCCGAGCAGGACCGCGCCGAGGCCGAAGCCGCCGCGGCGGAGGAAGCAAGCCGCACCGTGCGCCCGGCCAACCTGCGACGGCCGCAGCGGCCGGCGGAATCCCCGGTCAGCCAGGCCTAGCGGCTCACGCGGACCGGACCGACTGCGCCGGCCGCGCCTCGCGTGGGCCGGCGCGTTGTGTGTACGGACGGGCCCGGAGGCCGGGAGGGGTGGAGGCTCGGAGGACGCACACGGCGCAGAGCCGCGCCCCGGGACGAGCGCGTCCTCCAGGTCTCCAGGCCCCCACGCCTCCAGGCCTTCGTAATCTCGAGGAGTCAGGATTCATGGCAATCACGGCGGAGATGGTGAAGCAGCTGCGCGACAAGACGGGCGCGGGCATGATGGACTGCAAGGCGGCGCTGGCCGAGGCCGGCGGGGACATGGAAAAGGCCGTCGAGCTGCTGCGCAAGAAGGGGCTTGCCTCGGCGGCCAAGCGCGCGGGGCGCGCGACCAAGGACGGGATCATCGGCCACTACATCCACATGGGCGGCAAGGTGGGCGTCCTCGTCGAAGTCAACTGCGAAACCGACTTCGTCGCGCGCACCGCCGACTTCCAGGCACTCGCGAAAGAGATCGCGATGCACATCGCGGCCGCGGATCCGAAGTTCGTCCGGCGCGAGGACGTGCCCGCCGAGGTGCTGGAGAAGGAGAAGGAGATCTACCGGGCCCAGTTTGCCGGCTCAGGGAAGCCTGCCCACGTGATCGAGAAGATCGTCGACGGCAAGCTCGAGAGCTACTACGCGCAGGTCTGCCTGCTCGACCAGCCCTCCGTGCGTGACCCCAACGTCACCATCAAGCAGATGGTCGCCAACGCCACGGCCAAGACCGGCGAGAACATCGCCATCACCCGCTTCGCGCGCTTCAAGCTCGGCGAAATGGCCGAGTAATGGGTGCCCGGGTTGCCCGGGTGCCCGGGTGCGCTGGCCGCACCCTTTGCCCGGGCGTCGGAGCACCCGTGCACCTGGGCACCTGGGCACCCGTGCACCTGATCTCCGTGTCATAATTCTCCGCGCATGTCCGCGCCCGGTCCGTCCTTCACCCGCATCCTCCTGAAGCTTTCCGGCGAAGCCCTGATGGGCGATCAGAGCTACGGCATCGATCCGGCCGTCGCCACGCGCATCGCCCAGGAAGTCGCCGACATCCAGGCCCTCGGCGTCCAGACGGCCATTGTCATCGGCGGCGGCAACATCTTCCGCGGGCTGGCGGCAAGCGCGCGCGGCATGGATCGGTCGACGGCGGATTACATGGGCATGCTCGCCACGGTCATGAACGCGCTCGCGCTGCAGGACGCGCTCGAGCAGCACGGGGTCCCCACCCGGGTGCTGACGGCCGTCGAGATGCGGGCCGTCGCCGAGCCCTTCATCCGGCGCCGCGCCATCCGGCACCTCGAGAAAGGACGCGTCGTGGTCTTTGCCGCGGGGACGGGCAATCCGTACTTCACGACCGACACGGCCGCGGCGCTCAGGGCGATGGAGATCAAAGCCGAGGTCATCCTCAAAGCCACCAAAGTGGACGGCATCTACACGGCCGACCCGGTGACCAACCGCGACGCCGTCAAGTACGATGCGATCTCGTACCTCCAGGTGCTGCAGGACCGCCTGCAGGTGATGGACGCGACGGCCATCTCGCTGTGCATGGACAACAAGCTCCCGATCGTCGTCTTCAATCTCCGCGAGCCGGGCAACCTCAGGCGCGTCGTGATGGGGGAAGCCGTCGGGACGACCGTACAGGGGTAGGAGCATGGACGCAGCCGATGTGAAGGGCCTCCTCGCCGAGGCCGCCAAGCGGATGGACGCCCAGATCGACTTCGTGCGCAAGGAGCTGGCGGGCGTGCGCACCGGGCGCGCCAATACCGGGCTCCTCGACCCGATCCACGTGGATGCGTACGGCTCGAAGATGCCGCTCAACCAGGTGGCGAACCTCTCGGTGCCCGAGCCGACGCTCATCATCGCCCAGCCCTTCGACCCATCGCTGCTCCCCGTGATCGAAAAGGCCATCCGGGCCTCCGATCTGGGCCTCAATCCGGCGAGCGACGGCAAGGTCATCCGCATTCCGATTCCCCCGCTCACCGAGGAGCGCCGCAAGGAGCTGTCTCGGCACGTCCACAAGCTGACCGAGGAGGGTCGCAACCACGTCCGCGGCGTCCGCCGCGAGGCGAACGACAAGCTGAAGAAGATGCTGAAGGACCACGCGATCTCCGAAGACGACGAGCGGCGGGCGCTGGCCGACGTGCAGAAGCTGACCGACGATCACATCAAGGCCATCGACGACCTCCAGGCCAAGAAGGACCAGGAGTTGCTCGGCAAGTGAGCTGGTTCACGCATCTCGACTGCGCCAGCCGCTGCGGGGCCGGCCCCTTCGACCCGCGCGAGCGCCACTTCCTGTGCCCGTCGTGCGGCCTCCCGCTCCTCGCCCGCTACGATCTGGGCGCCGCCCGCGCGTGGCGGCGCGCATCGCTCGCCGGCCGGGCGCCGAACATGTGGCGCTACCGCGAGCTGATGCCGCTCCTCCCGGGCGATGAGCCGGTCACCCTCGGCGAGGGGTTCACGCCGCTCGTCCACGCGACGCGGCTCGGCGCCGCCATCGGCCTCGATCGGCTGTTCATCAAGGACGAGTCGCTCAACCCGACCAACTCGTTCAAGGCGCGCGGCCAGTCCGCCGCCATCACGCGCGCCCGCGCGCTCGGCGCCACCACCATCGCCCTGCCCACCGCCGGCAACGCCGGCAACGCCGCCGCCGCGTACTCCGCCGCGGCGGGGCTCAAGTGCGAGGTCTTCATCCCGAAGGACGCCAAGCAGCCCTTCGTGGACGAATGCCGGCTGTACGGCGCCAACGTCACGCTCGTCGACGGCCTCATCACCGACGCCGGGCGTCTCGCGGCGGAGACCGGCAAGCCGCTCGGCTGGTACGACGTGTCGACGCTCAAGGAGCCCTACCGCGTCGAGGGCAAGAAGACCATGGGCTACGAGCTGGCCGAGCAGTTCGACTGGCGGCTGCCCGACTGGATCGTCTACCCCACCGGCGGCGGTACGGGGCTGGTCGGCATGTGGAAGGCCTTTGCCGAGATGGAGGCCATCGGCTGGCTCGAGCCCGGACGGCGCCCGCGCATGGTGTCCGTGCAGGCCTCGGGCTGTGCGCCCATCGTCCGCGCCTTCGAGCAGGGGACGCCGAAGGCCGCGCCGTGGGAGAACGCGCACACCGCCGCCGACGGGCTTCGCGTGCCGCGCGCCATCGGCGACTTCCTCATCCTGGAGGCGATCCGCGAGAGTCGCGGCACGGCCGTCGCGGTCGACGACGCCGAGATGGTGGAGGACATGCTGGCCATCGGCAGCCATGAGGGTATTTCGGCCGCCCCCGAGGGCGGCGCCGCCCTGCGCGCGATCCGAAAGCTGGTCTCCGCCGGTCGCATCCGCCGCGAGGAGACCGTGGTGCTGTTCAACACCGGCGGCGCGCTGAAATACCTCGACGTGCTGCGGTCCTGACCGGCTTCGTCCCCGCCATGCGACGGCCCGCTTTCGCGCTCGCTGCCGTCACACTTGCGACGGCGGCGGCCCTCGGCTTCGCCGAGGTCGCGCTGCGCGTCGTCTACCGCGAGGGGGGCCGCCGGACGCTGGGCGGCCCGGGCGGCCAGGAGTTCGAGTACGACTACGTCCAGGGTGAAGACCGCGTCCCGCAGGCGACGGGCCCGAAGGCCCCGGGCATCACCCGCATCGCCGTCTTCGGCGACAGCATCACCTTTGGAATGGGCCTTCGGGACTGGCGCCAGACCTATCCCGCACAGTTGCTCGATCGCCTGAATCGCGACGGGCCGCGCTACGACATGGCCACCTGGGCCCACGCGGGACTCGAGGTGCACGGCCACGCCTGGAACATCGAGACGTTTGCGCTCCCGCTCGAGCCCGACGTCGTCATCTACCAGTGGTTCATCAACGATCTCGAGGTGAACAAGGACGCCCGGCCTCTGCCGCCGCCGTCACTCCGGGATCACTGGCTGGGCGGCTGGTTTGCCCGTCGCACCGTGCTCGGCTACATCCTGAACGCGCGGCTCGCCAGCGTGCAGGCGGGCGCCGCGTATGCCACGTACCTGCGGGAGCGATTCAGCCCGGGCACGGCTGGCTGGGATGTCTTCGCGTGCTACTTTCACAACTTTGCCACCCTGGCGTCCAGCACGGCGTCGCGACGCCTGCTCCTCCTCTACCCGCAGCTGCCGGTGCCGTCGCCGAACCCCGTCCAGGCGATCTACGACGGCGTGCGAGGCCTCGCGTCACCACACCTGCTGCGGCTCCACGGCGAGCACTTCCCCTCCAGCGAGCCCACTGGCGCGGTGACGACGCCCTTTCTCTTCTTTCTGCCCGGCTGGCACGAGCTGAGCGTGCGGCTGCGGGTGCTGCACGACGGCGCCACCGCCACGGCGACGCTCACCGACCGCGAGGGACAGGTCCATGCCGCCGTGCGGGCGCCGACCGGTCCGCGCGGCGAGTGGCAGACGGTGACGGTACCCTTCGAGGTGCCGAACGGCCCACCTCGCGCCCTCAGCCTCGCCGTCCGCGCCGACGAACGCGGCGCCGTGGTGGTCGATACCATCACGTCCCAGACCGACTACGGCTTCGAGCTCATCGATCCGACGACGGCGCTCAGCGGATTCGACACGCACGTCTCGAGCTTCGACTCGCACCCGAACGCCCGCGCGCACGCCGTGCTGGCCGATCTCCTCGCGGCAGCCATCACACGCGGCGCGCCTTCGCGCTGAGCGGTGTCACTGCTTCTGGCCCGTCACGCGGTACTGGGCGGCGCAGCTCCCGTCCTGCGCCGTGATGTCCTCGCCCCCCTGGAGCGTCCGCCCGTCGGCCGCGAGCGACACGCTGAGAACGTACACGAACCCGTCCCGCGAACTCCGACCGGTGACGTCGGGCAGTCCGCCGCCCCCTGCGACGACGGTGACGGCGTAGCGCTGGTCGCCGCTCGCACCGAGCGGCAGCACGGCGGCGCCGCCGGTGCCGTCGGCAGCCACGCCGCTGATGGTCAGCGTGTGAGGCGATCCGGCGACGCGGAAGCTCCGGCCCGTGCACGTGTTCCGCACCGGAGTAAAGGTGATGGTGTAGGTCCCGTTGACGTTCGCGAGGCCGGGGCCGGTCGGCGGAGGCGTCGGAGGCGGAGTGGGCGACGTCGGTGGAGGCGCGGGAGGTGGCTCCTCACGGGCCACCACGCGCACCAGGCGCTCGGCGCGCCCGGCCTGGTAGGTCGCCGTCACGAGCGTCTCGCCGGGCATGAGGGCGACGGCCTGGGCCGTGCTGAATATCAGCGCGAGCACGTCCTGCCGCGAGTTGGACCAGTTGGAGAGATGGGTGACGACCTCGACCCGGCCGTCCGGGAAGGTCACGTCCGCGCCGAATTGCACGCGGTCCCCGACCAAGACCTGGTCCGGGCCAGCGATCCGCATGATGAAGCTCGGCGGCCCCGTCGGCGTGAAAAGCGCATCGATGTCTCGTTCTTCGCCGCCAAGGAGTCCACACGCAGCGGCAGCCAGAGCGGTGGTCGTTACCAGCAGCAGTCCGCGTCTCATTCCGTGTCCTCCTGACGGAGACGAACGGACACGGACCGGCGGAGTCAGGGAACGACGCGGAAGCTCGTGGGCGGGGCGGTGGCGATGCGCTCGCCCTCACGGTCGAGCGCCTCGACCTCCCAGGTGTAGTCGGCGCCGGCGCGGAGCCGTGTGAGCAGCGCCGGGGTGGGCGCAAGCGCGCTGGCGCGCGTCTCCTCGGTGCGCACGACGGCCCCGGTCGCGTCGCGCACGGTGACGCGGTAGCGGTCGGCCTCGAACGGGCTGGCCCATCGAAACTCCCACGAGCCAGACACGGTCCCAGCCGGTCCGATGGCTTGCAGATCGGACCCGCGAATCTCGACGGTGTCCGCCGGCGGCGCGGCCGGCTGGCGCAGCACGACGACGGCTGTCACCGCCACAACCGCCACGGCGGCCAGCGCCAGCGCCGGGCGCCACGCGCCGGCCCCCCGCCACCAGGAACTCGGGGTCGGGCCTGTTTTCCCG
>JBFMCA010000129.1:0-11233 GCA_040754955.1 Acidobacteriota bacterium
GAGGGGTGGGGGCTTGGAGGGGTGGAGGCTTGGGGGCTTGGAGGCTTGGAGGGCGGGCTTCAGGCGTCTGGCTTCGGAAGCCGGATCGTGAACGTGGTGCCCTCCCCCACCCGGCTCTCCACGCGAATCGTCCCGCCATGGCGTTCGACGATGGCCTTGACGATGGAGAGGCCGAGGCCGGTGCCGGCGTGGGCGCGGGCGGGGTCGACCTTGTAGAAGCGATCGAAGACGTGCGGCAGGTGCTCGGCCGGGATGCCGCTGCCCGTGTCGCGCACGTCGATGATCACGTCGCCGTCGTCGCGCCGCGCCGCGAGAGTGATGCGGCCGCGCGGAGGCGTGTGGCGCAGCGCGTTGGCGACGAGGTTCTGGAGCGCCTGCTCGAAGCGCATGGGATCGACCTCGATGGTTTCGGCACCTGGCGCGACCTCGGACGCCAGGGTGATGCGCCGCTCGGCGGCCGCCGCGCCGTGGCGGCGCTCGACGCGCGCGAAGAGCTCGGCCACCGATACCGTGGCGGGCGCCAGTTGGAGGCCGCCCGCCTCGTAGCGCGCGAGATCGAGCAGGTCGCCCACAAGCCGCTCGATGCGCTCCACTTCCTCGCCGATGATGGCCACCTGGCGCCTGCCCTCGTCCGACGCGGGCGCGAAGCGCGGCAGCGCGAGCGTCTCGGCATAGCCGCGGATGGCGGTGAGCGGCGTCATCAGCTCGTGCGAAACGTCGGCCAGGAGCTGTCGCCGCACGCGATCGGCGTCGGCCAGCTCCGCCTGGCGGGCGCCGAGCTCGGCGGCCATGCGGTTGAAGGCGCGCGCGACGTCGGCCACCTCGTCGCGGCCGTCTTCGGGCGCGCGCGCCGCGAGGTCGCCCGCGCCCAGGCGGCGCGCCGCGTCCTCGAGCGCCTGCAGCCGCCGGTGCATGGGGCGGAACACGACGAGGGCGGCCACCGCGCTGGCCAGCAGCAGCACGCCCAGCCCGAGCGTCAGGAAGGGTCCGAAGTCGAAGAAGACCGTGCGCGGCCCGCGCTCCGGCAGCACGACCACGCCCGCGACGATGCGGCGGTTGACCACCACCGGCGCAAAGGCCGCGGGGCCCCGCGGGGCGAAGGCCGGCAGCGGTTCCTCGCCGGCGCCCTCGTCACCGGCCATGCGGCGCAGGGCGAAGCGCACCACGCCCGGCGGCAGCGGCCCGCGGCCGCGCCCGCCGCCGATGACGGTGCCGTCGGGGAGCACCACCGCGGCCGGCCGGTGGAACTCGCGCAGCCGTTGGCGCGCGACGTCGGCGATCGGACGCGCCGGCTCGCGGGCGACGGCCGTCGCGATGTCCGCGGCCAGCAGCTCCGCGAGATCGCCGAACATCTCCCGCGGCAGCCCACCCTCGGTGCGCACCGCCAGCCACAGGAAGAGCGCCACCTGCGCGGCCAGCGTCACGGCGACGAGCGTCACGAAGCCGGCGGCGATCTTCCAGTAGAGGCTGGCCGTCCAGCGGCGGCGGTCAGGCGTCGGCAAACTTGTACCCCGTCCCCCACACCGTCAGCAGATACCGCGGATTCCCCGGATCGTCCTCAATGCGCTTCCGGACGCGCTTGACGAGCGTGTCGACGCTGCGCGGCGTCACGTGGGTCTGCTCGGGCCAGACGCGCTCGAGCAGCGTCTCGCGGCTGTAGACGATGCCGGGATGGCTGGCCAGGAGGTGCACCAGCCGGAACTCCTGCGCCGTCAGCCCGACGTCGCGGCCGTCCACGCGCACCTGCTGGCGGGCCGCGTCCACCGTGAGGCGGCCGATGGTGATGACAGCCTGATCCGCGGGGGAGGCGGCCACACCGGCGCGCGGCCGGCGGAGCAGCGCGCGCACGCGCGCGACCAGCTCGCGCGTGCCGAATGGCTTGGCCAGGTAGTCGTCCGCTCCGCTCTCGAGGCCCAGCACCTTGTCGCTCTCCTCGCGGCGCGCCGTGAGCATCAGGATCGGCACCTCTCTGTTGGGCCCGCCGCGCCGGACGGCGCGGCAGATGGTCAGGCCGTCCACGTTCGGCAGCATCAGGTCGAGGATGACGACGTCGAAGGGCTCCGCGGCGAGGCGGTCGAGCGCCTCGCGGCCGTCCGCCACCTCGACACTCTCGATGTCCTCGAGGCCGAGGTGCAGGGCGACCAGCTCACGGATGTGGCGGTCGTCTTCGACAATGAGGGCGCGGGGCATGGCGCAGGCAGCGGCGACGCTCCTATTGTCCCCGACCGGAAAACAGGCCCGACCCCTATTTGATTTCTGCCATCGTTTTGTCACATCCGGGCCACGGGCGTGTCACGGGCGTCGCGTCCAATCGTATGAAGGGAGAGGGCACAATGACGACGCGACACACGTTCTTCATCGCAGCGGGGCTGGTTGGCGCCCTGGCGCTCGGCGCGGGGGCGATGGTGGCAGCGCAGGGACCGGGCGGGCCGGGATTCGGTCCCGGGCCGCGCATGGGGCACGGCGGCCCGGGTGGGCCGGGCGGGCCGGGCGCGTTCCTGGGCGGCCTTCGGCTGGGCCAGCTCGATCTCACGGACGCGCAGCGCGATCAGATCCGCGGCATCCGCGAAGCCCGTCAGGCGGAGTTCCGGCAGATCGGCGAGCGGCTGCGCACGGCGCGACGCGCGCTCGGCGAGGCGGTGCGCGGTACCGCCGTGAACGAAGCCGCCATCCGCGCGGCCGCCGCCGACGTCGCAGCCGTCGAGGCTGACGCGGCCGTGCTCGCCGCCCGGGTGCACGCCGAGATCCTCGGGGTGCTGACGCCCGAGCAGGTGCAGAAGCTCGAGGAAGGCCGGGCACAGGCCGACGAGCGGATGAAGCAGCGGCAGGAGCGGCGGCAGGAGCGCCGCAACGAGCGCCGTCAGGGACCGCCGGCCGGACCCGGCGGGCCGGCGTTCTAGCTGCCAGACGGCTCCGCGCCCGCGTGGCCGCTGTCGGAGGGGATGATGGGCGGCGCGCTCTGGGCCGCCAGGTCCTGGGCCGACTCGGGCACGCGGGCGATGAGCACGGCCAGCCAGTGCGCGCCGGGGAAGCCCTCGAGGACGATGCGCGCCGCCATCGTGATGGGCACCGCGAGCAGCAGGCCCACCGGCCCCCACAGCCAGCCCCAGAACAGCAGCGAGACGAGCAGCGCCAGCGGCGAGATGCCCAGCCGGCGGCCGATGAGCCGCGGCTCGACGATGCTGCCCAGCACCAGGTTCAGCGCGACGTACCCCACGGCCACGAGCGCGGCCGTTCCCCCTCCGAACTGCACGAGCGCGAGCAGCACCGGGGGAATGGCGGCGAGGATGGAGCCGAAGTTCGGGATGTAGTTGAGCAGGAACGCCACGAGGCCCCAGAGCACGGCGAACTCGATGCCGAGCAGCGCCGTCCACGCGCCGGCCGCGACGCCGGTGGCGACGCACACCAGCGTCTTGAGCAGGAGGAACTGGTAGACGTGCTCGGTACCGCTGGTGAGCCGCGTCACCTCGCCGTCGCTCATGCCGAACGCGGCCCGCAGCTTGGGCCGGAACTCGGCGGCCTCGAGCAGCATGAAAGCCGCGAGCAGCACGATGAGGAAGAGGTTCGAGAGCAGCGTGACAATGCCCGTGAGCGCGGAGGTCATCCAGTCGAGGATGACCGCGGGGTTGGCGAGGGGCGTGCCGGCGGTGACCAGGCCCTGGTCGGCCAGCCAGGCGTAGACGTCGAGCGAGACGCGCTGGAGCGACGCCTGGTACTGCGGGACCCGCGCGGCAAAGCGCGTGGCCGCGGTGCCGATGATGGCAGCCGGACCCGCGAGCGTGACCAGCGCGACGATGACCGTGATGAGGACGGCGAGGGCCGCGGGAACCCCGCGGCGCTGGAGCCAGGCGACGAGCGGATAGGTGACGAGCGCGAGCATGCCCGCCGCCACGACCGGAATCATGACGACTGACGCCGCGCGCAGGCCGGCAAAGACGATGACCGCTGCCGCCGCGCCCACGAGGACCTTCCAGGCGCCGTTCTGCATGGACCTATCGTAGCAATCGTGGCAGCCCCGCTACCGGATCGGGCGGGCGCGCAGCAGGCGCAATCCGTTCAGCGTGACGAGCACCGTGGCGCCCGTGTCGGCCATCACCGCCATCCAGAGCGGCGCGGTGCCGACCACGGCCGCGACGAGGAACGCCACTTTGGTGAGAATGGCGACGCTGACGTTCTGGCGGATGACGCTGAGCGCGCGCCGGGCGTGACCGACGAGAAACGCCACGGGCAGAGCGGCGCCATGCGGCTCGACCAGGACGACGTCGCCCGCGGCGAGCGCGGCACGCGCCGCCGGCTCGCCGGCGGCCATCTGCTCGAGCGGGGCGCCGCCGCGGATGACGGCGCCCTGCCGCGCCGCGGACGTGAGGGCGGCGACCACCGTGACGGGCGTGGAGATGACGAGCGCGCAGGGACACGCGAGCACCAGAAACACCAGCGCGCGGTAGAACCAGACGCCCCACTCGCCGTCGGCGAGCGGCGGTCCGATCGCGACGAGCACCGCGGCGCCCACCACGAGCGGCGTGTAGATGGTGGCGAAGTGCTCGATCCACCGCTCCGTGGGGGCCGCGCGGTGCATGCCGTCGGCGGCCATTGCAGGCCCGGCGTCGGCCAGCGCCGCCACCGCCGCGCGGGCGCGCTCGATGCTCCACGCCTCCAAGCGATGCGCCAGCGCGAAGAGAAAGACGACAGCCGAGGCCTCGCCCCACTGCCCGATGACCGCCGCGCCACAGGCCGACACGGTGACCAGCACGTGCATGTCGAGCCGCGCCAACCGCAGCGCCGCAACCGCGCGCGGCACGACGGGCCGGAGACCGGCGGCGACGGACAGCGCATACGCCACGACGGCCGCGCGATCGGCCTCGTGCACGCCGCCCTCGTGATGGCCGACGAGCGCCTCGAGCCACGTGTCGGCGTGCCACGCCTCGATGCCCCAGCCCGTCAGCAGCAGCACCCCCGACGCCAGCATCCACCGGGCCGCGGTGGCGGAGTGATTCCGCGCGTGCCCCTCGTCCGAGTGCGCCTCGTGCACACCGCCGTGCGCGTGGCCATGGGCGTGAAGCCCCGTGGCCCTGAGCGCCGCGGCAATGGCATCGGGCGCCGTCTTCGCGGCGTCGAACGTGACCCGGACGCGGCCGTGGACCAAATCGAAGTCGAGCGCGCGGACGCCGGGCAGGTCCTCGAGCGCGCGGCGGACCATCGCCGCCTCGTCGGCGCAGTCCATGCCGTGCACGTGCAGGTCGAGCGTGGACTCAGAGGGCATGCACGGCGGCCAGCACCTCGTCCGCGTGCCCGTCGACCTTCACCTTGTCCCAGCGCTTCGCCACGGTGCCATCGGGGGCGATGAGGTACGTGGTGCGGACAATGCCCATGTACGCCCGCCCGTAGTTGGACTTCTCCTGCCACACGCCGTACTTCTCCGCCACGGCGTGGTCGGCGTCGGCCAGGAGCGGAAACGTGAGCCCGTGCTTCGACGCGAACTTCGCCTTGCTCGTCGCGTCGAGGATGCTCACGCCCAGTATGACCGCCCGGCTCTTCGCGAACGCGCCGAGGCCCGCCTGGAACGCGCAGGCCTCTTTGGTGCAACCGGGCGTGTCGTCCTTCGGGTAGAAGAAGAGCACGACGGGACGTCCGGCGTACTCCGCCAGCGTGTGCGTGCGGCCGTTCTGATCCGGCAGGGCGAACGCGGGGGCTTTCTTGCCAGGGGCGATGAGGGGCATCGGCGGGGCTTTCAGGCTCTGGGTTCTGGACTTTGGGCTCTGGGCTCTGGGTTACTGGCTGCTCGACCGTGGTCGGTCCGCCGCCGCCACCGCGTGCGATCGGCGCGGGTCGGCGGCGCCTTCGACGACGTTCTTCGCAGGATCGACGAGGGCGGCGGCGGCGTAGCCGTAGCGCACCTCGCCCTTGCGGCCTATCTTGTGGAACCTGTGGCCGCGGGCGGTGAGATCGGCCACGAGCGCGCGGGGGAAGCGGTCCTCGATCTCCACGCGCCCGCCGGTCTCGAGCGGGTCGGCCGGGTCGCGGCCCGGCAGAAAGCGCGGCGCCTCGATGGCCTGTTGCGCGCCGAGCCCGCCGTCGATGACGCCGAGGATGACGTTGTAGACCGACACGGGAATCCACGCGTTGCCGGCGCAGCCGACGGCCAGCTTCGGCACCTCCGCGCCCGACGCGGTCCGCTCGAACACCAGCGTCGGCACGCTGGCGGTCGACGAGCGCATCAGCGGCAGCAGGCTCCCGTACGCGCCCGGCTGCGTGCGGCTCGACCGCAGGTGGTTGTTGTAGAGGAACCCGAGCCCCTCGGACACGTAGAAGGTGCCGCCCCACGTGCTCAGCGTCTGCGTGATGGCAATCATGTTGCCCTCCGCGTCGGCCACGACAAACGACGTGGTCCCCGTTCCGATGCGCGCCGGCGGTCCGGCGCCGGTGGGCTCGTCGTCTGGCGTCTGCCGCTCGTAGCGCGAGGCCTTCGCGGGATCGATCTTCTGGAACGCCTTCTTCGCGTGCTCGAGCGTGAGGTGCTCCTCGAACTCGACCGGCCACCGCTCGGGGTCGGCCACGCGCCGCACCTGGTCCCGCACCTTCCACGCCTCGACGACATGGTGGAAGTAGTCGGCGTCGGTGGACACGCGCGCGCCGGGCCTCGGCGCGTACTGCTCGAGGATCTGCAGCGACTCGAAGAGCTGGATGCCGGTGGACACCGGCGGACCGCCGGCGTAGAGCGTGTGGCCGCGGTACTGCCCGCGAATGGGCTCGCGCTCGATGGCCCGGTACTGCGCCAGGTCGGCAAACGTGAGGATGCCGCCGTGGGCTTCCATGTCGGCGGCAATCTTCCTGGCGATCGAGCCGCGATAGAACGCCTCCGCGCCTTCCGACGCGATCGTCCTGAGCGTCGCCGCGTAGTCCTTGTTCACGAAGCGATCGCCCGGGCGCGGGACCTGTCCACCCGGCAGGTAGATGTTCGCGGCGGCGGGCCACTTCTCGAGAAACCGCCGGCCCTCGGCAATGCTCGTCGGGAGGCTCTCGTCGAGGATGAAGCCCTCCTCCGCCAGCGCGATGGCCGGCTCGATGAGCTCGGCCCACGTGACCTTGCCGCTGCCGTACGTCCGGTACATCAGGTCGAGGCCCGCGACCACGCCGGGGATGTTGGCGGCCGCGGGACCGTCGGCCACGATGCGCCCGTCGCGCACCATGAGGGGGTTGTCCATGGAGGCGGCAATGGGCGTCTGGTCCTTGTATTCGATGACCGTCGGCCGCTTCATGCTCGTGAGGTAGAGCACGGCCGTGCCGTCGCCGCCGATGCCCGACGCCTCGGGCTCGACCACCCCCAGGGCAAACGAGACCGCGATGGCGGCGTCCACGATGTTGCCGCCCTTCTCGAAGGCCAGGCGCCCGGCCTCGGACGCGAGCGGATGCCCCGAGACGACGACGGCGCCGCGTGACGTGACCACGGGCTTGATGAGCGGCTGCGCCGCGACCATCTCGTCGAGCACGGCCTCGAGGTCGGCCTCGGTGCCGGCGCGCGCGGCGCGGGGGCGGTGGGTCTCGCGAAGCGCGGTCCACTGCTCCGCCGCGGGGCCACCGGCGTAGTAGAGAGCGCGCAGCGTCTCCCATACCCGGTCGAAGACGGCCAGCAGCTGCGAGCGCGGCGCGGCGAGGTCGGTGGCCAGCTCGCCGCCGTCCTCGTGCACGGGCAGCGGCGCGGGCACGCGCCAGAGCTGGAACGCGCGGCCCGTCGCAAAGAGCGGGGGTGGTTCGGCCTCGCTCCGGAGCGGGTTGCCGTTGTACACCGGCTGCGGATCGGGCAGGCCGCTCACGAGCAGCGTGGCGCCGTCGGGCGACCACGCCGGCACGCCGCCGCGACGCGACACGAGCACCGGGGGCGCCGAGGGCCGCGCGCGCGGCACGGGCGGCTCGTCGCGCGCGGCCTGCGCGGGCTCGACGGTGGCCACCCAGACGGTGCCGATGCCGTCGCGGACGGCATGGAACGCAATGCGCTGGCCGCCGGGGTCCCACGACGGGTGGCTCTCGACGCCCCGCGCGCGGGTGACCCGCACGGCGCGCGGCGCGCGCGCCCCCTCGGCCGAGCGCGGCTCGGTCGACGTCCGGCCGAGCGGCACAGGCCTCGTGACGCTCGCCGCCGGCACCGGCATCACCCACAGGTCGACATCGTCTTCCGCGTCGCGATCGGAGACGAACACCACGCGGCGCCCGTCGGGCGACACGCGCGGGTAGGTTTCGCTGTCGTCGGTGGCCGTGAGCGCCACGGGCGCGCCCCACGCCGTGGAGCCCGCGACGGGCGCGACGATGTAGAGGTCCCACTGGCGGCCGGGCCCCGCGCCGGCGGCGCGGTGCGCGAAGACGAGCCGTCCGTCGGGCGTCCACGAGGGCCAGCGCTCGTCGCCGGGCATGGCGGTGACGGTCGCGACCGTCGCTACGCGGGTGCGGCCGGTGGACAGCGTCGCCACGGCGATGTCGAAGCCGCTGCCGCGATCGACGGCGAACGCAATCTCGCCGCCGTCGGGCGACCAGGCAGGCTCGCGCTCCAGGCCGGCGCCCTCATCGGGCGTCACCATCCGCGCCTGACGGCCGTCGGCTCCCATCGTCCAGAGCCGATCCAGAAACGAGACGGCCACGCGTCGCCCGTCAGGCGCCCACGCCGCCTCCTGCACGCCCGTCGTCGCCTGCCGCGCCGCCCCGGGCATCTGCATCGCCCCAAGCGCCAGCACCGTGACCGCCGCAACTGCCACGCGCCGCCTCATCCCCTCAGGCCTCCACCCCTCCAAGCCCCCAAGCCTCCAGACCTTCACACCCCCCTGACCGCCTCCACAATCCGTCGCGCCGAGATGCCGTACGCGTCGAGCAGCTCCTCGGGTTTGCCGCTGCGCGGGATCTCGCGGACGGCGAGGCGCGTGACGGCCAGGCCCGCCGGCGCCACGGCGCGCGCCACCGCGTCGCCGATGCCGCCTGCCGGGTAGTGGTCCTCGACGGTGATCAGGCGGCCGGTGTCCCTGCCGCACGCGACGAGCGTCTCGGCGTCGATGGGCTGCAGCGAGTAGAGATCGACGACGCGGATGTGCACGCCGCGCGCCGCCAACTCGTCGTGCGCCTTGAGCGCCTCGAAGAGCGTGATGCCGGCGCCGATGACGGTGGCCACGTCAGCGGCGCTCCGCCGGAGAATCTTGAGCCCGCCGATGGGGAACGCCTCGTCGGGGCCGTAGATGACCGGCGTCTTCGGCCGGGTGGTCCGCATGTATGCGGGACCCTGGCTCTTCGCCATCTCGCCGATGAGCTTCTCGGCGCTCACGGCGTCTGCGGGATACAGCACGGCGATGTTGGGTTGCGCCGCCATCATCGCCAGGTCCTCGAGCGCCATCTGCGAGGGGCCGTCCTCGCCGATGGAGACGCCGGCGTGCGAGCCGGCCATCTTGATGTTGCTGCCCGAGATGGCCGCCATGCGGACGAAATCGGCCGCGCGCGTCAGGAACGCCGCGAAGGTGGACGGAAACGGCACGGCGCCCCGGGCCGCAAGACCCATGGCCGCGCCGATCATGGCCTGCTCCGCGATGAAGCACTGGTAGAAGCGGTCGGGCAGCGCCTGCTCGAACTTCTCGCTGAACGTGGAGTTCTTCACGTCGGCGTCGAGCGCGACGACGCGCGGATCGACCTGGCCCAGCTTGACCAGCGCCGCGCCGTAGGCCTCGCGCGTGGCCACCATCTCGCCCAGCGCGTACGCGGGCGGCGCCATGGTCCCCACCGTCTCCGCGGGAGGCGCCGGCGGCGGCTCGGGGATGGCCGGCGCGCCGGTGGCGCCCTCGCGCTCGACCTGCGCCTGCAGCTCCGCGATGGCACGCGCCGCCTCGTCCTTCTTGAGCGGCTTGCCGTGCCAGTTGGGCTTGCCGGCGAGAAACGAGACGCCGTAGCCCTTCTCGGTGCGCGCCAGGATGACCGTGGGCCGGTCCTTGACGCCCCGCGCGGCAGCAAAGGCCGCAACGATCGCGGCCATGTCGTGGCCGTCGATGACGATGGTGTGCCAGCCGAACGCGTCCCACCGCACGCGGTGCGCGTCCATGTCGTGCCCGAGCTGCGTCGGGCGGCTCTGTCCGAGCGCGTTGACGTCGACGATGGCGCAGAGCGAGTCGAGCTTGTGGAACGCCGCCATCGCGGCGGCTTCCCACACGGCGCCCTCCGCCGTCTCGCCGTCGCCCATGAGGACGTAGGTGCGGTAATCCGAACCCATCCGGCGCGCGTTGAGCGCGCTGCCGACGCCGGCACAGAGCCCCTGGCCGAGCGAGCCCGTGGCGACGTCGACGAACGGCAGCCGCGGCGTCGGATGGCCCTCGAGGTCCGAGGTCAGGAGGCGCAGGGTGGCGAGCTCCCCCTTCGGGATGAGCCCCGCCTCGGCCCACGCCGCGTACAGCAGCGGGGCCGCGTGCCCCTTCGACAGCACGAAACGGTCGGACGTGGGATGGCGCGGATCGGCCGGCAGGTAACGCATCTCGCCGAAGAAGAGCGCGGCCACCACGTCCGCGGCCGACGCGCACGTGGTGGGATGGCCGCTGCCGGCCGCTGTGGTCGCCTCGATGGAGGCGATCCGCAGGCGCGCGGCGATGTTTCGGAGAGCGACGAGCGAGGCAGACGTGTCAACGGGCACCCAGGTCCTCCGCAGGGAAAGCGAGCAAGTGTACCAAACTATAATGGCTGGATGCTCGTGCTGCGCTACCTCTATGCCGTGGCTCTCGTGCTGTGGCTGGGAGGTACGCTCGTGGCCGGGGCCATCGTCGCGCCCGCCACCTTCGAGGTGCTGCAGGCGTGGGACCCGGCGGTGGGCCGCATGCTGGCCGGGCAGCTCTTCGGCGACATCCTCGCGCGCCTCCACGTCCTGGGCTACGCGGCGGGCGGCGTCATGATGGTCTCCCTGACGGTCCAGCGGCTCGTCGGGCCGCGGCCCGTCGCCTACGGCATCCGCGCGGCCCTCACCGGCGTCATGCTGGCGCTCTTCGGCTACTCCGGCTGGCTCGTGCTGCCGCGGGTGCAGGCGCTGCAGCGCGAGATCGGCGGCCCGGTCAACGCCCTGCCCGCCGACGACACGCGGCGCGTGGAGTTCGACGCGCTGCACGAGCGCTCGACGCAGCTGGTGACGGCGGCGAGCGTAGTGGGGCTGGTGCTGCTGGTGTGGGAGGCGAGGGAGAGGCAGTAGACAGGCTTGGAGGCTTGGGGGCTTGGGGGCTTGGGGGCT
>JBFMCA010000130.1:0-11147 GCA_040754955.1 Acidobacteriota bacterium
CGTCCGGCGGCGGTGGGAACACCTGCACGCCCCCCGGGGCCGGCGCGGCGCCGGCCGGCGGTCCCGCCGTCGTCGTCCCCGGCACGGGCGAGCTGCCTTGCGGAATCTGCGGCGTGCCCGGCCGAGGACCGGCCCCAGGGGCGGGCGGTGGCGCCGCGGCCGGCGCGGCAGCGGGCTCCGGGGCGGCAATGAGCGGCGGCGGCCCGCCGAGCGACATGTTGCCCTGGGTGCCGATGTAGATCGGGCTCAGGTCCTGGGCCGTCAGGTCGTGCGAGCGAATCACCCGGGGCGTCAGCAGCATCACGATATCGGTCTGCTGGATCGTGTTGTCGTTGCTGGCGAAGAGCTGCCGCAGCAACGGCAAGCGCATGATGCCCGGGAACCCCCGCAGGACCCGGCGCTCGTCCTCGCGGAGCAGCCCCGCCACGAGATTCGACTCGCCGTCCCGCAGCCGGAGCTTCGTGGTGAGCTTCCGCGACGTGAACGCCGGCAGGTTCTGCCCCGCGATGTTCGTGTCGCGGCCCCGCGCGCTGTTCTCGAGCGTGATCTCCAGCACGATCTCGCCGTCGTAGGTGACGCGCGGCGTCATCTGCACGATGATGCCGATGGGCCGGTAGCCGAACGACGTGAGCGGGTTGGTCGCCGCGCCGCCCGTCGCGATGGGCGTGAACGTGGTGCTCGGAATCGGCACTTCCTCGCCGAGGTTGAGCGTCACCTGCTGCCCTTCGGCCGCCCGCAGCTGGGGCTTGGCCAGCACCTTCGTGTTCGAGTCGCTTTCGAGGAACCGCACGACGGCGGAGGGCACCGACAGGTAGAAGTCGGCCGTCGAGATGCCCGTCGAAATCGTGTTCAGGTTGAACGGCGCCGGTCCGGTCGTGCCCGTGCCGGGCGCCGTCTCCGGCGAGAACACCACGCCGGCGGCGTACTGGCTCAGGTCGAGCCCGAACTGCTTCGCGCGCTCGCGGCTCACCTCGAGAATCTGGACGTCGACCACCACCTCGGCCCGCGGCTTGTCGTTGGACTGGATGATCCGCTCGATGATCTGCGCCACGGCCGTCGTGGCCCGCACGGTGACCGTGTTCGAGGTCTTGTTGGCCACGATGGTCGGCTGCACCGCCATGCCGGGCACGCGGATCACGCCCGTCAGCAGCTGCGCCACTTCCGTCGCGTCGGCGTGCGAGATGTAGAAGGTCCGGATGACCTGCTCCTCGTACTGCGCGCGCTTCTGGGCCGTGTCGAGCGCCACGAGGATGGTCCGCTCGTTGAGCACCTTGTAGAAGAGCCCGTTGGCCACCATGATCTGCTGGAGCGCCTGCTCCAGCGTCACGCCGTCGAGCCGGACCGTCAGCGTCCGGTCCTGGAAGTCGCGGTCGTAGGTGACGTTGATGCCCGTCGCCGAGCCGATGAAGTTCATCACGTCCCGGACGCTCGCGTTGGTGAACGTGATCGTCAGCGGCTCCCGCGAGGCCGGATTGAGGATGGGCTCGGGCGAGGCCCGACGGGCCTGCTCGCGCAGGCGCTCGATCTCCGGCTCTGGCTGGGCCGCTTCCAGCGCCGCGCGCAGCGCCCGCTCGATTTCCGCGGCCTTGGCGGCCACCGTGCGGTTGCCGGCGTCGTACTCGAGGGCGCGGCGGTACTCGCGCAGCGCCTCTTCCTGCCGGCCCTCGCCCTCGGCCTTCCGGCCCCGGTCGACGTGCATGGAGGCGGCGGCGAACGTCGCCCGCTCGAGCGCGATCTTGTACTCGGCCTTGTCGGGATCGTCGAGCAGCGCCTGCCGGTAGTACGCCACGGCGGCGTCCCAGTCGCCGGCGCGCGCGGCCTGGTCGCCGCGGGCGAACGCCCGGGACGCGGCGCACCCCGCCAGCGTCGCGGCGGCGACCAGCACGACCATCACCTGAACGAGTCGTCTCATGCTATTGGCCAGTCAGGCGTATGGTCTGGCGGCCCCGGCCGTCCAGATACGCCACCTCGATCGACTCCAGGCCGATCTTCAAGATTCGATACCGCCCGTCGATGATAGCCCCCTCGGTGCCATGCAGCGTGACGCGGCCGTCGGACAGCACGGCGACCCGCATCCCGTCGCTCCGCTCCACGAGCCCGATGAACTTCAGGGCAATCGGCGGCGCCGGCGGCGGTCCGGCGGGCGCCCGCGACACCGGAGCCTCGGCCGCCGGCGCCTGGGGCACCGTGGACCGCGGAGGCGGCGCCGCCGCCGGGCGGCTGCCGAACCGGAACGGATTGCGGCCTTCGCTGTCGGGCGATTCACGCGGCCGCTCGAGCGCGCTCAGCCGCAGTTCGCCGGGCAGCGTCACCGCCGCCGCCGGCGCCGGCCGCTCGGGCCGGGCCGCGCGGGCCGGCCCGTCCGGCGACGACGCTCCGACCGGACCGAACATCCACCACGCCGCCGCGGCCGCAACGAGGGCCGCGCCGCCGAGGACCAGCGCCTGGCGCTCAACGGCCATCGGGCCTCGCGCGATAGTAGGTCGACACCTGGAGATCGAGGGTCAGCGGCGCCTGCTGGGTCCCGCCTTCCGAGAGCACCATGTTGTCGATGACGACGAACTCCGGCGCGGTTTCGAGGTCGTAGATGAAGCTCCGGATGTCCTCGTAATCGCCCGACAGCATGAACGTCACGCGCAGGCGCTCGAGGGCGGACCCGCGAATCGACTCGGGAATCGCCGACATCCGCTCGTATCGGACGCCGTGCTCGCGCGCGAGCTGCGCCAGCTTCAGGTGCGTGATGCGGCGCGCGGCGGCCACGTCCGCCGGCAGCACGTCGGCGTAGAACTTCTGGAGGTCAGCGGCCGCCCGCTCCTTCCCCGCGCGCGTGCCCTCGGCCGCCTTGACCTCGCCCTCCGCCGCGGCCAGCGCGGCGTCGGCCTGCGACGCCCGGCGTTCGGCCAGCGTCACCGACGCCCGCATCGGCATCACCACAAAGGCCAACAGGCCCGCGCCCACGACGAGGACGACCGCCAGCGGCACCAGCGTCCGGCGGTGCTCCGCCAGGATCCGCCCGAGCGGCACGGGCCCGCCGCCGTAGAGCGCCCTCATCGCCCGCCCCCCGTGGATTCTGACGACGGGCGGGACGACGTGGCCGCGTAGTAACCCTGAATCACCGACCGCAGCGTGCCGTCGTCCTGGGTTTCCTCTTGGCGCGACAGCACGCCGGAGAACCCGCCGGCCTCTTCCAGCCGGCCGATGAACGCGTCCACGTCCTCGACCCGGCGGGCCATGGTCGTGATGACGACGAGCAGGCGCCCCTCCTGGTCGACCTGGGGCTGGACGGCGATGACGCGGACGTCGGCGGGCAGCGTTTCCTCGAACCGGTTGAACAGCTCCGTCCAGGAGAACGCGCGCCGTTCGATCAGGGCGTTGGCCTCGACTGCGGCGGCGCGCACCGCCTCGACGTCGCTGCTCGACAGGGCCTGGCGGATGTCGCGCCCTTGCTCGCGGAGCGCGCGCGCCCGCGTCTCGGCCGCCGCCGTGCGGGCGGCAAGCTCGGTCGAGCGCCGGGTCAACGCCACGATCTGCGAGACATCGTAGACGGTGAGCGCCACGGCGATCGCGCCGACCAGGACGAGCGCCAGCCGGACGAGGCGCTCGTTGTAGAAGGGACGCGTCGAGAGGTTGGCCCGCAGCATCAGGCGGCCCTCCGCTCGCGCAGGAGGACGCCGACCATGGGGCCGAGCGCGTCGAGCAGCTCGGGCGAGGCGCCGATGCGGTCGACGAGGCCCGCCGCCAGTCGGGGATCGACGGCCTCGACGGGCACGCGGAGCCGTTCTTCGAGCGCCCGCCGCTCGGCCTCGGCCCCGCCCGGGAGCGCGGCCCCGCCGGCCAGCAGCACCCGCCGGAAGCCGCTGCCGTGCAGCCGGTCCTCGTAGTACATCGCGGTCTGATGCACGACGTCGGCGAGCGACCCGTCGGTGTCCTCGCCGCGGCTGCGGATGAAGATGAGGCGGTCGTCGCGCACGACGGCGAGCGTGGTGTACGCGCGCGTCGCGTTCACGAGCAGCCAGTCGCCGTCCGGGCGCGGGCGCGAGGCCAGCACGCCGTTGATGACCGAGAAGGTGGCGAGGTCGACCAGGCCGGCCTGCAGGCCGGCCTGCGCACAGGCCGCTTCGTACTGACCGATCACGTCGTGACGGGCGGCGGCCACGATGAACTCGACGCCGCCCTCAACCGGCCGGCCGCCGGGGGTGTGACTCACGACGGCCTGGTCGAGCGGGAACGGCACGCTCTTGCGCACCTGCCAGCGCACGAGCTCGTCGAGGTCGGCCTGGCGCGCGGGGACGGTCTCGAACCGCACGAGCGTCACCCTGGCGACCGGGTCGGGCACGACGAGGGCCACCCGGCGGACGCGGCCGCCGAGGGCCGTGACGGCGCGGCGAACGGCGTCGCCGACCTCGCGGAGATCGGTGAGGTTGGCGGCCAAGAGCCCGGGCACGACGAGGCCCGCCGCCAGCGGCTCGACGGCGTACGCCGCCACCACGGCCTCGGCGCCACGCGTGGACAACCGCGCCGCCGACACGCGATCGGCGGCAATCTCCACCGCGACGTCCGGCGGCGGCGTGCGGAACAGGGCCCAGAGGCTCATTCGACGAACGTCACCTTGTTGATCTCCCGCAGCGTGGTGAGTCCTTCCATCACGCGCTCGACGGCCGATTCGCGCAGGAACCGCATGCCGTTGTCGCGCGCCGCCCGCTTGACCTCCGAGATTGGCCGGCGGTCGAGGATGACCTCGCGGATGTGGTCGGTCAGGTCCAGCAGCTCGCAGATCGCCATGCGCCCCTTGTAGCCGGTGCCGCCGCACTCGATGCAGCCGGCGCCCTCGTAGAACGTGTGGGTCGCGGCCAGCGCCGGGTCGATACCCGATTCGGCCAGCTCGGCCCCGGTCACCTCGGCCGGGCGGCGGCACGCGGCGCAGATGCGGCGCACCAGGCGCTGCGCCATCACGCAGTTGAGCGCCGAGATGAACTGGTACGCCTCGACGCCCATGTTCAGGAACCGGCCCAGCACGTCGAAGACGTTGTTGGCGTGGACCGTGGTGAAGACCAGGTGGCCGGTCAACGCCGACTGGATGGCGATCTGCGCCGTCTCGGGGTCGCGGATCTCGCCCACCATGATCTTGTCGGGGTCGTGCCGCAGGATCGACCGCAGCCCGCGCGCGAACGTCAGGCCCTTCTTCTCGTTGATCGGAATCTGCGTGATGCCCTGCAGCTGATACTCGACCGGGTCTTCGATGGTGATGATCTTGTCCTCGACGGACTTGATCTCGGCGAGCGCGGCGTAGAGGGTGGTCGTCTTGCCGCTGCCGGTCGGGCCCGTGACCAGGACCATGCCGTACGGCTCGCGGATGTACTTCCGGAACCGCCGCAGCTCCATGTCCGGGAAGCCGAGGATATCGAGCTTGAGCTCGGTGAACTGCTCGCTGATCGACTGCTTGTCGAGGATGCGGATGACGGAGTCCTCGCCGTGGACGCTGGGCATCACCGACACGCGGAAATCGATGGTCTTGCCGGGCACGCGCAGCTTGAAGCGGCCGTCCTGCGGCACGCGCTTCTCGGCGATGTCGAGCTCGGCCATGACCTTGATGCGCGAGATGATGGCGCTGTGGAAGCGCTTCGCGATCGGCCGCATCGCCGGCTGCAGCACGCCGTCGATGCGGTACTTCACGTGCACCGCATCGTCCTGCGTTTCCACGTGGATGTCGCTGGCCCGCCGCTGGATCGCCGTGAAGATCATCGAATCGACCAGGCGGATGATCGGGCTGATGTCGCTCGTCAGCCGCTCGACCGTCAGGTCCTGCTCGCCCGCCTCGTCTTCCTTGAGCAGCTGAATCTGGAACTCCTCGGTCGCCTCATCCAGCACGCGCTGCGAGCTCTCGCTCTTCTTGAGGATCGACTCGATGGCCGACCGCGCCCCGACCATCACCCGCACGGGCGTGCCGAGGAGCACCGACAGCTCGTCGATCATCGGCAGATCCGTCGGGTCCGACACCACGATGACGAGCGCCCGCCCGTCGCGGCGGAACGGCACGAAGCCGTAGCGCAGCATCAGGTCGGCTGGAATCGACCGGAAGAGCTCCTGGTCGATCCGGAACTCGTTCATGTCGAGGAACTCGAGCCGGTAGCGCTCCGCCAGGCGGCGCGCCTGCTCGGTCTCGGCCCGCCGCTGCTCGGCGGTCGCGGCTTCGACGGCGCCCTCGGTGGCCGCCAGCGCCTCGGGATCGAGCGTCTCGGGCAGGTGGCCGGGGTTGGTGACGTCCATCAGCGTGCCCCTATCACCGCGGTGAGCTGGAAGAGCGGCAGGTAGAGCGCCAGCACGATGGCCGCGATGACGATCCCCATGATGATGAGCAGCGCCGGCTCGATGAGCGTCACGAACCGGCTGACCTCCGTGTCGATCTCCTCGTCGTAGAAGTCCGCCAGGCTGTTCAGCATCTCCTGCAGCGCGCCGGTGGACTCGCCCACCTCGATCATCTTGATGGCGACGTCGGGAACCACGCGCCGCTCGAGGAGCGTCGCGGCGAAGCCCTGCCCTTCCCGCACCTTCTGCGCCACGATTTCCATTTCGCGACCGATGTGGCGGTTGCCGCTCGACCGCGACGCAATCTCCAGCGCGTTGACGAGCGGAATCCCGCCGCCGAGCAGCGTCGCCAGCGTCCGGGCCAGCTGCGACGTCGCGAACTTGTGCACGCTCGACCCGATGCCCGGCACGAGCAGCACGAGCCGGTCGAGCGTCGCCCGGCGGCCGGGACGCCCGAGCCAGCGCACGAACGCGATGCCGCCGACGACCACGACGGCCACCAGCACGAACAGCTGCTGGCGTACGAACTCGGAGACCGCGACGATGAGGCGCGTCGACAACGGCAGCTCGGCGTCGAAGCTGGCGTAGAACTCCGAGAAGGTCGGCACCACCTTCACGACGATGATGCCGACGAGCGCGATGGCCAGGGCGATGAGGATGGCGGGATACACGAGCGCCGAGAACGTCTTCGCGCGCACCGTGTCGAGCACCTTCGCGTAGGCGACGTAGCGGCGCAGCACCGCGTCGAGGTTGCCGGCCCGCTCGCCCGCCATCAGCGAGGCTGTGTAGACGCTCGGGAACAACTCGCCGTGCTGCTGGAACGCCTCCGACAGCGCCGTCCCCGATCGCACCTTCTCGTGCACGTCGTCGAGCACGGCCTTCATCACCGGGTTCGCGAGGCGGGCCCGCAGGATATCGAGGGACTGCACGAGCGGCATGCCGGCCTTGAGCAGCGTGGCCAGCTCCTGATTGAAGACCAGGAACTCGTGCCGCGTGATGGTGCGGCGGCCGCCGCCAAACGACAGCCCGCCGAGCCGTCCCCGCTCGCGGAGCGACAGGACGTGCAGCCCCTTCTCCTCCAGCTCGCGCCGGAGGTGGGCTTCGCTCTGCGCAACGTAGACGCCCTCGACGACCTCCCCGGTCGGCGTACCGAGCCTGCAGCGGAACTCCATCCCTAACAGGTTGTCCTACAGGATATTACCGGATTCCGACGCCCCGCGGACAGCGGGGTCTGTGTCTTTAGACCGGGGTGACGCCCTAACGGCCGAGCCGAGCGAGGATGCGGCGGACGTACTGCTCGGTTTCCGGGTACGGCGGGATGCCCTGGTGCCGGCGCACGGCCCTTTCGCCCGCGTTGTAGGCCGCCAGCGCCAGCGGCAGATCGAGCCGGTCGAGCAGCCCCCGCAGGTGACGGACCCCGGCGTCGACGTTCGTCGCGGGGTCGTAGATGTTCCCGCGCGTGTATTCCCGCGCAGTCGCAGGCATCAGCTGCATGAGGCCCCTCGCGCCCTTCGCCGACCGTGCGCGCGGATCGTAGCCGGACTCCGCTTCGATCACTGCGTGCACGAGCGCGGCGTCCACGCCGTGCGCGCTGGCCGTGTCGGCGATCAGGCTGGCGTAAGGCACCGAACGCGCGGACGGGACGAAGGGGCCGTCACGCCGCGCCGCCTCCCCGGCAGCACGCGCCGCCGACGGCTCGGGCTCAGGCACTTCATCGGGCGCGATGCGCGCGACCAGGGCCCGGTCGAAGGCCGCCTCCCCGCCGCCGCGGAGAAAGACCGTGATCCGATCGCCGTCCACGCGATGGCCCCTGACCGACACGACCGCGCCGCTCCGCAGCACCACGAGATCGGCGGCGGCCGGCGACACCGCGCCAAGAACCACGAGCAGCGCGCTCGGCAGCAGGCGGATCGCACGCGGTCCGGTCATCGCCCCTCGTTCACCTGCACGAAGGCATGGAACACCCGCACGCCCAGCTCGCGGGTATCGTTGCTCCTGGCGTTCGGTTCGAGGGCGGGCACGAACGTCCGGTCGGCCACGAGCCGAATCTCGACCATGTCGCCCGTCCCCAGTGCGTCAGCGGGGACGGCAATCTTGCGGATGGGTGCCTCGTTGGGACCGACCGGTATCGTGGCGACCACCGTCTCGCCGATCCGGACGTCCACCTGCTGCGCGGCGCTCGCCGCGGCGCTCGGGTTGTCGACCTGCAGGAAGAGCGTGGCGGCCTGCTTCGGGTTGCGGAAGGCCAGCGTCGCCTCCTTGCGGGTCCACTGCCACTCCACGGCAGGGTTCTCCGGCGCCACCTCGGCCGGGTGCCAGCCGTCCTTGAAGATGACGAACACGTTCTCGGTCTGCGGACGCAGCTCGAACTGCGCCACTTCATACGAGCGGTCGCCGCGATCGCGATTCGACAACTTCACCCGTGCGTTGGTTGCCGCGTCGTAGATGCCCACAACGACCTTGGCCGCGCCGATGTAGGGATACACCGGCACGAACATCGTCCGCGTGTACTCCACCGGCTGGCCCGCGACCCACTCGGTGGTCGGAACGGGCGGCTCGTGGTCGTCGGTCCACATGAGCTCCTCGTCCGCATCCAGGAAGTGGGCGAAGACCTTGCGGGGACCGAGCGGCGGCGCCCCGTCGACCAGGGTGAAGCGGTACGTCACCTCGACGGGCGCTCCGAGCGGAACGGTGGCGCGGGAGAGCGACACCGCGGCGGTGACCTGCGGTGGCTCCTCGTCGCCGCGGCAGCCGGCGGCCGCGGCGCCGGCCATCGCGACGAGCACAATCAGAAAGCGGAGGTGGCGTTGCATGGCGGTCGAATCGAGCATATTATCATCCAGCTGCTAATGAATACCCCGCGCGATGCCCTGGGCATGGTGGAGACTCGTGGCTTCATCGGGTCGGTGGAAGCGGCCGACGCGATGGTCAAGGCTGCCAACGTCCTGCTCGTCGGATCCGAGTACATCGGCGCCGGCTATGTGACGGTCCTGGTCCGCGGCGACGTCGGCGCCGTGAAAGCGGCGACCGACGCCGGCGCGGCCGCCGCCCGGCGCGTGGGCGAGCTCGTGTCGGTCCACGTCATTCCGCGGCCGCACGCGGAAGTCGAGCGCATCATCCCCAAGGCCTGAGAGCGAGCGCGTCGAACGGCGAGCACCGAGACCCGCGAGACGCCCCGATGGCCGGGCGCGACGACTGAGGACCACCCGGCGATCGCTGAAGAAGGAGCCATGCCGCCAGCGGGGATGGAGCGCCAGTCGAATGCCGCGAGGCGTTTCGCCACGGACTGGTAGACTATCGGCAGGCGCATGGCCACCGACGCCGCACCCCGACCGCACAGCGACAAGGACCTGGCCTCGATGGCAGAGGCGCGCGCGCTGGCGCGGGCCGCCAAGGCCGCTCAGGCGATCGTCGCGGAGTTCTCGCAGGCCCAGGTCGACGCCGTCGTGGACGCCATGGCCGCCGCCGTGGCACCCCACGCCGAGACGCTGGCCGCGCTGGCCGTCGAAGAGACGGGGTTCGGCGTGGTGGCGGACAAGGTCCAGAAGAACCTGTTCAGCGCCCGGCAGGTGCACGAGTTCATCCGGCCCATCCGCACGGTGGGCGTCATCCGGCGCGACGAGGCCCGGAAGGTCGTGGAGATCGCCGAGCCGTTCGGCGTCGTGGCGGCGGTGATTCCCTCGACCAATCCGACCTCGACCGCCATCTACAAGATCCTCATCGCCCTCAAGGCGCGCTGCGCCGTCGTCCTGAGCCCCCATCCGTCCGCAGCCCGGTGCATCACGCGCACCGCGGAGATCATGGCCGAGGCGGCCCGCGCCGCCGGCGCGCCGGCTGGCGCCGTCGGCTGGATGACGAGCGTCACGCTCGAGGGCACGCAGGAGCTGATGCGGGCGCGCGAAGTGTCGGTCATTCTCGCAACCGGCGGCATGGGCCTGGTGCGGGCGGCCTACTCTGCGGGAAAGCCTGCCTACGGCGTGGGACCCGGTAACGCGCCCTGCTACGTCGAAACCAGCGCGGATCTCGCGAAAGCGGCCTCCGACATCGTGCTGGGCAAGAGCTTCGACAACGGCGTGCTGTGCTCGTCGCCCAACTCGGTGGTGGCGGACCGGGCCATCGACGCCGAGCTCCGGCGCCAGTTTGCGGCCCACGGCGGCCACTTCCTCAGCGCGGCCCAGGCCGACGCGCTGGCGAAGCTCCTGGTGACCCCGCAGCGCCTGCCGAATCCGGCCCTCGTCGGCAAGTCGGCGGCGTTCATCGCGGAGAAGGCGGGGTTCACGGTCCCGGCCGGGACCCGCGCCCTGCTGGCGGAGCTCAAGGGGGTGGGCCGAGATTTTCCGCTGTCGATCGAGAAGCTGTGCCCGGTGTTGTCCTACTACGTCGTCGAGGACTGGCGCGAGGGCTGCGAGCGGTGCAAGGAGATCCTGCGGTATGGCGGCATGGGCCACACCATGTCGATCCACTCGCAGAACGAGCAGGTCATCCTCGAGTTCGGCCTCCACAAGCCCGCCTTCCGCATCTGCGTGAACACGCCCACCACGCACGGATCCATTGGGCTCACGACCGGGCTCGACCCGGCGATGACCCTGGGCTGCGGCGGATTCGGCGGGAACATCACGTCGGACAACATCACGCCGCGCCACCTGTTGAACATCAAGCGGCTCGCCTACGAAGTCCGTCCGGCGACGTCCGAGAGCCGGCCGGCCGCCGCCACGCCGACCGCGGCTCAGGTGCCGCCGGCGCCCGCCGCGCCGCGCCTGCCGCAAGCGCCGCGCCCCCCGGCAGCCGACCCCATCGCTCCGGATGCGCTGTCCCGTCGCATCGACCAGTTCCTCAGCGCA
>JBFMCA010000131.1:0-11033 GCA_040754955.1 Acidobacteriota bacterium
GGGCGTCTGAAGCGGAGCCGGTGGCGGCGGGACGACGGTCGCCGGCCGCGCCGGCGTACGAGGCTCGTCGGCCGGAGGTATCACCACATCTTCGACCAGGCTCTGATCCGCCGGCCCGCCGGCTGCGGCGGGCGCGCCAATGAACCAGTCCTCGTCGACCTCGAACACCTCGGAGTGCGCCCCGCCCGACGCCCGCTCGGGTCTCGAGGACGGGGCTGCCGGGCGCTGCGCGCCTGCGGACGGGCGACTGCGGGGCACCGCGCGGCCGGCCAGCTTGGCGTCGAGCGTATCGAACGCGCGGTTGAGCGAGTCCAGGTAGTCGTTCTCGCTAGGCGTGGCGCTCTCGACCGGCGGGGCGTCCGGAGCCAGGCCGCTCGACGCGCGCAGGGCGTCCCACGCGGCATCGGAGTCCGAGAGGGGGCGCTCGGGCGGCGGCGTCCGTGCGGCCACCACCCGCGGCGGCGCAGCCGTAATCAGCCGTCCCGCCGACGGTGACACGGGCGGTTCCGAGTCGCCCAGGCCGAGGAGTTCCTTGACGCGTCTGATCACGACATTCGGCTCAAACGGCTTCACCAGCACGTCCGCCGCGCCGCAGTCGCGGAGGCGTGCTTCATCGACCGGATCGAAGGCGCCCGCCAGCAGCACGACCGGCACGCCACGGAGCTCCGGCCGGCTCCGGACGAACTTCGCCACGTCGTACCCGTCGACCTTCGGCACGGCGACATCGACCAGGACCAGGCTCGGCCGCGTGCTGCGCAGCAGCTCGATCGCCTCTTCCCCGTCGGCTGCGGTCACGACCCGCACGCCCTGGTCGGCGAAGGTCAGCTCGACGACCCGCCTGATCGTGATGCTGTGATCGGCGAGGAGCAGCGTATGCCCAGCCACCTCAGGCTCGTTCGACTCGCTCAGGCGTGTGGCGCCTGATGAAATCGACGATCTCCTGCATCGGCGTGCCCGGGAGGAAGATGCCCGTGATTCCGATCGCGTTCAGCTTGGGCACGTCGACATCCGGAATGATCCCGCCGACGACGACCAGAACGTCATCCAGCCCCTGCGCCTTCAGCAACTCCATCACGCGCGGACAGATGTGCATGTGCGCGCCGGACAGAATGCTGAGGCCGATGACGTCGGCGTCCTCCTGCAGCGCGGCGGCCACGATCTGCTCCGGCGTCTGACGGAGTCCCGTATAGATGACCTCCATCCCGGCGTCCCGCAGCGCCCGGGCGATCACCTTGGCGCCCCGGTCGTGCCCGTCCAGCCCGGGCTTGGCAATCACAACGCGAATCGTCTGCATAACGGTGTTCACGCGGGCATGAGGCCTGTGGCCTGAGACTGCAGGCGTGCGGCCCTTTTTTCCGTCCTCAGCCCCAGGCCCCAAGCCTCACGCCCCACACCCCAGGCCTCACGCCTCACACCCCAGGCCTCACGCCTCACACCCCAGGCCCCTCAGATTATCGGCACTTCCTCGTATTCCCCCCAGACGTCCCGGAGGGCATCGCACATCTCGCCGACGGTGGCATAGGCTCGGACGCAGTCGAGGATGGCGGGCATCGTGTTGCCCGGTCCCCGGGCGGTGGCGCGAAGCGCGTCGAGGGCGCGACCGACGGCGCCGGCGTCCCGGGTCCGGCGCAGCTCCTCGAGCCGGGCCAGCTGCGTCTGAGCCGCCGTGTCATCGATATAGAGGATCTCGATCGGCTCCTCGTCGTCCTGGACGAAGTCGTTGACGCCGACGATGATCTTCTCCCGTCGCTCCACGGCCTGCTGGAACTCGTACGAGGCCTCGGCAATCTCGCGCTGCGGGTAGCCCCGCTCGATGGCCTCCACCATCCCGCCCATCCTGTCGATGGCATCCCAGTACCGCAGCGTGCCCTCTTCCATCTCGCGGGTCAGCGCCTCGACGAAGTACGACCCGCCCAGCGGGTCGACGCTGTGCGTGACGCCGCTCTCATACGCGATGATCTGCTGGGTCCGCAGCGCGATGGTCGCGGCCTCCTTGGTCGGCAGCGCCAGCGCCTCGTCGAGGGAGTTGGTGTGCAGCGAGTTGGTCCCGCCGAGCACCGCCGCCAGCGCCTGGAGGGCCGTGCGCACGACGTTGTTGTAGGGCTGCTGGGCGGTCAGCGACACGCCGGCGGTCTGCGTGTGAAAACGGAGCTGCCAGCTTCGCGGGTTCTTGGCCCCGAACCGCCCGACCATCGCCTCGGCCCAGAGCTTGCGCGCCGCGCGGAACTTGGCGATCTCTTCGAAGAAGTCGCTGTGCGAGTTGAAGAAGAACGAGATGCGGGGGACGAAGTCGTCGACGTCCAGCCCGGCGTCGACGCCGTACTGCACGTACTCGAGCCCGTCGCGCAGCGTGAACGCCAGCTCCTGGAGCGCCGTGGCCCCCGCCTCGCGAATGTGGTATCCGCTGACCGAAATCGTGTTCCACTTCGGCACCCGCTCGGAGCAGAACGCGAACACGTCGGTGATGAGCCGCATCGAGGGCCGCGGCGGGAAGATGTACTCCTTCTGGGCGATGAACTCCTTGAGGATGTCGTTCTGGATCGTGCCGGAGATTCGCGACCAGTCCGCGCCCTGCTTCTCGGCCACGACGAGGTACATGGCGAAGATCATCGGCGCCGGCGAGTTGATGGTCATCGACGTCGTGATGTCGCCGAGCGCGATGCCGTCGAAGAGCCGCTCCATGTCCGCGAGCGACGTGATGTTCACGCCGCACTTGCCGACTTCGCCGAGCGACAGCGGATGGTCGGGATCCCGCCCCATCAGGGTGGGCAGGTCGAACGCGACGCTGAGGCCCGTGCCGCCGGCCGCAATCAGGTCCTTGTAGCGCTGGTTGGTCTCCTCGGGCGTGCCGAAGCCGGCGAACTGCCGCATCGTCCACAGCTTGCCGCGATAGCCGGACGCGTGGATGCCGCGGACGTACGGAAACTCGCCGGGATTGCCGATGTGCCGGTCGTAGTCGAGGTCGGCGATGTCGTCGGGGGTGTAGAGACGCTCGACGGGTCGGCCCGAGATGGTCGTGAAGGGACCCGGGCGCTCGGGCGCTTTGGCCAACGCCGGTTCGAGGACCTCGCGCACCCAGCGCTCCTTGCGGGTGCCGGTGCCCGGCAGCGCGCTTTTCATGCCTGTCAGTATAACGGCCGCAACGCCGTCGGGACCACTCCGCGGTGCGGCCGGGCTAGCTGCCGCCGCGTTCGACCGCCCGGCCTGGAGCAGGATCGTGAAGACGGCACGGTCCGCCAGCGTGCCGGGCGTGATCCTCCCGTGCAGGTCCTCCTCGAACGAGCCCCACGCCGGCGCCTTCGTGTAGGCCTCGCAGGGCGATCGGTCGCACGTGCGGAGCTTACACGCGTTGAGCATCCGCGGCACGCATGTCATGCCCCGGACGTATCGATGCAATGTCCGTTTGACATGCCAGTCGCGGCCGCGTTACGTTTGGTCGTTTGGCTCTTTCGTCTTCCGGCCCGCCATGGCGGTGGGCCGCGGCACCGAGGGCAGCACCACTCATGGCGTCACACGGCAGCACATTCGATGCGATGCTCCAGGAGTTCGCCGGCGCAGCGCGCATCCTCAACCTCGATCCCGGCATCTGGAAGATCCTCACCAGCCCGAAACGGCAGATCACCGTGTCGTGCCCCGTCCAGATGGACAACGGTGAGATCGAGGTCTTCACCGGCTACCGGGTCCAGTACAACATCACGCTTGGCCCGGCCAAGGGCGGCATCCGGTACCACCCGGACGTCACGCTCGACGAGGTCTGCGCGCTCGCGGCGTGGATGACCTGGAAGTGCGCGGTGGCGCAGCTGCCGTTCGGCGGCGGCAAGGGCGGCATCGTGTGCGACCCGACGAAGATGTCGCGGCGCGAGCTCGAGGCCCTGACGCGCCGCTACACGGCGGAGATCATCGACGCGATCGGGCCCGACAAGGACGTGCCCGCGCCCGACGTCAACACGAACGAGCAGATCATGGCGTGGTTCATGGATACCTACTCCATGCACGTCGGCTACACCTCGACGGCGGTGGTGACGGGCAAGCCGGTCGAGATGGGGGGGTCGCTCGGGCGGCGCGAAGCGACCGGGCGCGGCGTCATGCTCATCACCCGGGAGTCGGCGCGGCACCTCGGCTTCGACCTGACGGGCGCCCGCATCGCCGTGCAGGGTTTTGGGAATGTCGGCTCCATCGCAGCGGAGCTGCTCGCCGGCATGGGATCGAAGATCGTCGCGGTCACCGACTGGAAGGGCGGCGTCTACAACGACAAGGGGCTCGACATCCCGGCGCTGCTGGCCTACGCGCAGCAGCATCGCACCGTGGAGGGCTTTCCCGGCTCGGAGCCCATCGACAACGCGCGCCTGTTCGGGCTCGACGTGGACGTGCTCATCCCCGCGGCCCTCGAGAACCAGATCACGCTCGAGAATGCCGGCTCCATCAAGGCGCGGCTCATCGTCGAGGGCGCCAACGGGCCGACGACCCCCGACGCGCACCGGGCGCTGCACGAGCGCGGCGTCTTCGTCGTGCCAGACATCCTCGCCAACGCGGGCGGCGTCACCGTCTCGTACTTCGAGTGGGTGCAGGACCGGCACGGGTACTTCTGGACGGAGCGGGAGGTCAACGACCGGCTCGAGGCCAAGATGGTCGAGGCCTTCCAGGTCGTGCTGGACACGGCCGAGCGCTACCACGTGGACATGCGCACCGCCGCTTACATCGTGGCCATCAATCGCGTGGCCACGGTGACGCGGTTGCGCGGCATGTACGCCTAGCGGCCCGTGGTGGAACGCCCCGGGAGCGCCGAGGCCGGCGAAGCGCCCCGATGGCACGGCGTCGGCGCCGCGGAATATCCGGCGATCGGTGAGGAAGAGAGCCACGCAGCCAGCGGGGATGCCTCGCCGGCCGACTGCCGTCGGGCTTCCACCACGGGCTGCCAGGGCCGGGTCAGCTGCCGACGCGGAACGCGACGAGTTCCGTCGCGGGTGAGAGCCCCTCGCTCGTGGCGGACACCTCGATCAGGTACTCGCCCGGCGCGAGGCTCGACAGCGGCAGATCGACCACGTAGGGCGCGCCCTCCGCGCCAGGGGCGGCGACCGGCAGATCGGCCATCGGCTGCCCCTGCCGGTTCAGCAGGCGCGAGCTGACCGTCAGCGGCGCGCCGGCCGGCGCCACGACGTCGGTACGGATGAGCAACCGATCGGTGCGGCGGAAGTCGCGCGTGGCCGTGGGCGCGGTCCCCGCGTCCTGGGACATCAGGCGGAACTCGCGCGCGTTGCGCGCCACGTGCAGGCGCGGCGTCGACAGCCGGACCTCCGGCGCCGTCAGGTCTGGCACGATCAGCTCGCGGTCGTCGGTGTCGATGGTGCCGTTCCCGGGCCCCAGAATCGCCATCCGCAGTTGCAGGCGGCCTGGCGGGGCATCGAAGGAAATCGACGACGCCGGCACCGGCCCCCGGTAATACACCTCGCCGTCCGGCGACGCCGCGAGGAGCGACATGCCCGACGCCGACTCGCGGCGCTGCCCGGGCGGCACGGCCAGCGGCTCCCAGACCACCGTCACGCGCGTGTCGCCGTTCTCACCGGGCGACGTGCCAATCCACGTGCGCACGTAGCGGCCGCGCACCGGCTCGGCGAGGCTCGCCAGGGCCCGGTCCACCGCCGGCGGCGGCCCGCTGCGCGCGGGCGCAGTGGCGCGCGCCACGTCCTCTGCCGTCAGCGCCCAATAGCCCTTGCGCGCGCGAACCTGGAGCCCGGGCCGGCGGACCCGCACCCGGATCTCGTGGAACTTCCCGTCCTGCGGCGCCTCGGTCGACGTGTAGCCCAGGAGGTAGTACGCGCTCGAGTCGCGCGCAATCTGCTGCATGCCGCGCGCGAGGTCGTTGCGGTTGACAATGGCGCGCCCGTCCGTCTCGTCCGCCAGCACGCGGAGCGTGTCCATCGTCTGGCGCAGCGCCTCCTGGCTCTGCCGCGGGCCGATGTTGTCCTTGATGTCGAACTCGCCGGTCGACAACCCGCGCGGATCGACGGCGTAGATCGCGGTGTTGCTGCGGTTGGCCGCGTCGTAGACGTCGCGCAGCTCGCGCTGGAGGTCCATCTCGGCTCCCATGCGCGCGCGGTCCTCGATGAGGCTGTTCTCGCCCGCCAGCGGGTTCGCGCGGGCCGGATTGCCGAGGCCCGGCATCTCGGCGATGGGATCGCGCATCTGCGGCGGCAGCATCGCCAGGTAGCCCTCGCTCACCAGGATGAGCGCCTTCCGCGACTCGCGCAGCGAGCCGAGCTTCACCGCCAGGCCCTCGAGCGCGGAGAGCGACACCTGCCGGCGGAGCCGCTCCACCACCTCGGTCGGATACTGCGAGTACCGCCGCTCGACGTCGTTCCGCGGCTCGTAGTTGTACTTCCGGCCTTCGAACCGCTCGAGCATGCGGACCACCGAGGCGTGGTCGCGCGTGAGCGTCACGGCGTCGACCGGCGTCAGCGGGTACATCACGGCCAGCAGGTCGCCCGGCCCCACGTACTTCTGCACGAACTCGATCAGATGGCGGCGCGCCGCCATGCTGCTCCCCAGCCGCACGTGGTAGTCGTCCAGGAAGAACACGAAGATGCGCGCGTCCTCGTCGGCGGCCGCCGACTCTTCGTCGGCGCGCGAGCGGATCGGCCGCGGCGTTGCCGCCGCCACACGCGTCCCGTCGAGCTGCACCAGCCGGAACGACTCGACCTTCTGCGGCCGGTTGTCTTCGAGCACCTCGAAGTCGGATGCCTGGAGGTCCGTCACCGGCGTGCCGTGCCGGTCGGTAACGATCACGTCGACACGGACGAAGTTGATGTCGGCGCGGAAGATCGGCTGCTGCCCTGCGGCGGGCGCCTCGGGCGCAGCCGGGGCGGCCGGTGTCTGCTGGCCCGGCGCCTGCCCGTGGGCGCCAAGGCCCGCGATCGCCACCACGGCAGCGCAGCACGCCGACGACAGAACCTTCTTGCGCATGTCCCACACCCCCGCAGGCGCCGGCCCGGACCCCGTCTCCCGATGATAACATTCCCATTTTCGGCGGTTTTCGCATTCTGCGGGCCCGCCTGACCCGGAATTCATCGTCTGGCGCGTTCGCCAGCGTAGAGGCCTTTCATGAGCCAGAAGACGGTTGACGCGGCGCCGGCCCTGACCCGGCTTGCCGAGGACGAGGTGATCTTCCGCGACAGCGTGTACGAGTTCGCCGACCGCGAGGTCCGCCCGCTCGTGCGCGAGATGGACCAGCAGGCCAGGATGTCGCCGGACCTGCTCCGCCAGCTCTTCGAACTGGGCGTCATGGGCATCGAGGTGCCCGAGAGCCACGGCGGCGCCGGCGCCTCGTTCTTCCACGCCGTGCTTGCCGTCGAGGCCCTGTCGCGCGTCGACCCGTCGGTCGGCGTCGTCGTCGACGTGCAGAACACGCTGGTCGTCAACGCGCTGATGCGCTGGGGCTCCGACGAGCTCAAGCGCGCCTACCTTCCGAAGCTCGCCGCTTCGGCCGTGGGCGCCTACTGCCTGTCCGAGGCCGGGTCCGGCTCCGATGCCTTTGCGCTGACAACCAGGGCGGTCGAGGCCGGCGGCGGCTACCGCCTCACGGGCCGCAAGCTCTGGATCACCAACGCCCTCGAAGCCGAGGTGTTCCTCGTCTTCGCGACGGTCAACCCCGACGCGGGCTATCGCGGCATCACGGCGTTCGTCGTCGACCGCGGCACGCCCGGGTTCACCGTCGGCCACAAGGAAGACAAGCTCGGCATCAGGGCCAGCAGCACCTGCGAGCTCCTCTTCGAGGACTGCGAGGTCCCTGCGTCGCGCGTGCTCGGCGAGGTGGGCAAGGGCTACAAGGTCGCCATCGAGACGCTCAACGAGGGGCGCATCGGTATCGGCGCGCAGATGGTGGGGCTCGCCCAGGGCGCGCTCGACTACACCGTGAAGTACGTAAAGGACCGGCGGCAGTTCGGCAAGCCCATCGCGG
Source organism: Acidobacteriota bacterium (assembly GCA_040754955.1). Lineage (GTDB taxonomy): Bacteria > Acidobacteriota > Vicinamibacteria > Vicinamibacterales > UBA2999 > JBFMCA01. The sequence goes on from JBFMCA010000131.1 coordinate 7,955, forward strand.
ACTTCCAGGCCGTGCAGTTCCAGGTGGCGCGGATGGCGACCGACGTCGAGACGGCGCGGCTCCTCGTCTACAACGCGGCGCGCCTCCGCGACGCCGGCCTCCCCTTCCTGACCGAGGCCGCCATGTGCAAGGTCGTCTCGTCGGAGGTCGCCGAGCACGTGACGTCGATGGCCGTGAACCTGTATGGCGGCTATGGCTTCGTGAAGGACTACCCGGTGGAGAAGCTCTACCGCGACGCCAAGATCGGGCAGATCTACGAAGGCACCACCAACATGCAGCTCATGACGATCGCCAAGCAGGTGTTGGGCTGATCGCCGCTGCCTCGCCGGTCGAATGCCGGCGGGTGCTCCGCACGGGCTGCTAGCGGTCGCGGGGCCGGATCGCCGTGATCCACGGCAGCCCTGCCCGGCCCACGGCGACGTCGACCTCGTACTGCGGCGCATCGACCGCGCCGCGCCATTCGGCCGGCACGGTCAGCCGGGACGTCACGACGGCGCGAAGCGATCCGGACACCAGGGGCCCGCCGGCGGAGGCAGGCGTCCACTCGATCGCGAAGATCGCCGGCAGCACCAGGTGCCCGCCGTCGCCGTGGCGATCGAGCAGCGCCTGCCGATCACGCCCCGCGTCGATCGGCACCAGCCGAGACTGCGGGATGTCGGGCCTGCCCGGAATCCGGCGCCGCCCCGCCGCCACGGCGCCGCCCGCGGGGGTATCCACTCCCGCTGTCACGGCCCGACGGCGTTCGATCTCGCGGTACGCCGGACCATTCAGCTCGAACACGACCCACCCGACGCGCGGCAGCGCCCGCCGTCCGTAGACACGCTCGGCGGCGGGATCGCCCGGCCGGACGGAGAGCTCGAATCCGAGCGCCTCGAGCGTCTGATCGCCGAGCCAGTTCCGCGCGTCGAGCGCATCGCGCCGCGGCTGCCACTCGAGCCGGAGCCGCGGCACCCCGCGGTCCTCCTCGGGCACCTCCGCCCGGTCGGGCCGCGCCAGCGGGAGCTCGCGCTCGGTGAGCGTGATGGTCTGTTCGGCCAGGCCGCGATTCCACGCGCCGCAGCCCACCATGGCCGCAATCAGGCCGGTCACGAGCGCGACGGGCACGACCATGTGCCTCACGACGCGCCTCCGGCGCGGCGCGCCCGCGCGCGCAGCCGCTGCAGCGTCGCGATGACGGCGAAGGCCATGGCCGCGAGGATGAGGAAGAAGAGGTAGCGCGGGAGCAACGTCCAGAACCAGTCCACGTAGCGCGCCAGCAGGAAGAGCGTGAGGAACGCCCCGCCCGTCTGGGCCACCTCCGCCCTCCCGGCCGCGAGGCCCCGCCCGAGCGTCGCCGCGCTGGCGGCGAACATGGCGGCCTGATAGATACCCTCGACGACGCGATCCGGAAGGGGCAGCTGGCTGACGGCCGCGGTGCTGGAGAGCACGAAGAGCCCGCCGAGGCCGAGGAAGAGGCCGACGAGCCGCGCGACCGGCGCCAGCCTCGCTGCCGGGCCCTGGAACGCGCGCGCCGCGACCACGAGGCTGAACGCCGTCAGCACGGCCGGCTCGAGCCGCTCCGCCGCGATGGTCCATGGAGCGCCCACCGCCGCGAACACCGATGCCGACACCGCGACGACGAGGGCCACGAGCGCCAGGCCGAACACCAGCCGGAAGCCGTAGGGCACCGCCAGCGCCACGCCGAAGAGCGCGCCCGTCCATAGAATTCCGGGCGTCAGCGGCAGGTCCAGCAGCTCGGGCACGGCGATGGCGGCGAGCCAGAAGGCACCGTACGCCGCGAGCGCGAAGAGCGACGCGACGTACAGCGACCGCTCGCGCCGGGCGGCGACGTCCACCGCGCCGAGGAGCGCCAGCGGAATGAAGGTGAGCAGGCCGATCTGAACCGGCAGGTCCAGCCGGCCCCAGAAGCGGGCGACCAGGGCCCAGAGGGCGGCCGTCAACGTCACCGCGCCGAAGAACGACGCCGCCTGCAGCCCGCGCGACAGCCCGGCCGACCGCTCGGTCGAGTCGATATCGAACTCGCGGGCGTACCGCTCGAGCAGCGCGTCGTGGTAGGCGCGGATCACGGTCTCCTGCTCGCTCGTGAGCGGGGTCGCGCCCTCGGCTCGGAGCGCGCCGAGCTCGGCGCGAAACTCGCGGATGCGATCGGCGCGGCGCTGCGCCTCGAGGCGATCGGCCATCAATAGGCGATTGTAGATGAGTATTCCGAGTCCGAGATCCGCTGCCGTGTCTCGCGCCGGGCATCCCGGCCGGCGGCGTGGCCCACCTGTTCTCGTTCTCGGTCGTCCCGCCTTGGCGCCTGGGCGCCGGGCGCGACAGACCCGGCAACGGATCCCGGACCGGGACACGTGCGCAGCGGGCGGGGCCGCGCGGACGCGTGTGCGCGGCGGCCGGTCCGGGAGACAATGGAGGGAGCACGAAGGAGCCAGCCATGCAAGCCGATGTGAAGCTCAGGGTGACCGGGATGACCTGCGGCGGGTGCGAGAACGCCGTCAAGCGCGCGCTGGGCACGCTGCCGGGCGTCAGCGAGATCAGCGCCTCGCACGTGGCCAACGAGGTGACGCTGCGGCACGATCCGGAGCTCGCCAGCCTGGACGCGATCCGGCGGAAGATCGAGAGCCTCGGCTACAGCGTCGGCGCGTGAGCCGTCAGCCCGGCAGCAGGCCGGCCGCCGCGATGGCGCGGCCCTGGTCTTCCGTGCCGAGCAGGAGCTGTGTGGCCCGGGCGTCGCGCGCCAGCCGCTCGAGTGTCGAGCCCGCGCGGTACGCCGCGGCGCCGATGACGCGGACGGCGGCATCAACGGCCCGCATGGCCGCGCCGGCCGCGAACACCTGCGCCAGTGCGGCCCGCGCCTCGTCGACTGCCTCCGCCGCGGCCTGGTGCACGAGGAGTCGCGCCGCGTCGAGCTCGGTGGCGGCATCGGCGAGCACCCAGTGGGGCCGTTCCTCGACGCCGCCGCCCGGCCGGTCACCCGAGGCGCGCAGCACCGTCAGCGCCTCCTCGAGCGCCGCGCGGCCGAGCCCCACGGCCACGGCGGCGACGGCCAGCCGGTCGCGGGGGGGGGGGGGGGCCCCCCGGC
>JBFMCA010000132.1:0-10810 GCA_040754955.1 Acidobacteriota bacterium
GCCGCGGCGCACGCCGCGGCCGAACGGTCTCAATGGAGGATTGAGCGAGGCTGACTAGGTCCGAACTGGGCTGGTGGCCGCCGCGGCATGCGGCGCCTCGGCCGCGGCTCCCGGCGCCTCGACGAGGCACCACGCCTGCTGCTCCTCCAGCAGACGCGCGGCCAGGGCCGTGTGCATCGCGTGTCCCGCGCGGTGCGCCACGACGTGGCCGATAATCGGGTAGCCGACAAGTGACAGGTCGCCGATGGCGTCGAGGATCTTGTGCCGGACGAACTCGTCCTCGAAGCGCAGCGGGTTGAGCACGCCGGTGTCGCCGATGACGACGGCGTTCTCGAGCGAGCCGCCGAGCGCCAGGTTGCGCTGGCGCATCCACTCCACTTCCTTCAGGAACCCGAACGTGCGGGCCGGCGCGATGTGCTCGGCGAAGGTCTGCTCGGTGATGCGCTCGGTGCGCGACTGGTGCTTGAGCAGCGGGTGGTCGAAGCTGATGGTGTAGCTGACCTTGAAGTGGTCCGACGGGTAGACGGCCACGCGCTTGTCGCCGTCCACGAGCTGGATCGGCTCGAGCACCTTCAGGTACTTGCGCGGCGCCGACAGGCGCTTCACGCCGGCTTCCTGCACGAGGTACAGGAAGGGGGCGGAGCTGCCGTCCATGATGGGCACTTCGCGCTGGGTCAGCTCGATGACGACGTTGTCGATGCCGGAGCTGACGAGGGCTGCCAGCAGGTGCTCGACGGTGTCGACCGTGGCGCCATCACGCCCGAGCACGGTGGCATACTGCAGGCTCGTGACGTGACCCACGGTCGCGGGAATCTCGACCCCCAGGTCGGTGCGGCGGAAGCGAATGCCAGTGTCGGCCGCGGCAGGCTTGAGCGTCAGTGTGACCTTCGTGCCCGAGTGCAACCCAATGCCGGCGCACGAGATCTGGCGTTTGAGTGTCCGTTGCGCTTCCATTCGATCCTTCTGGCTGCTGGGGGCAACCAGGCAGAGCCCCTAGCAAACCGGGTGCCCGCGGCTGACGACCCGGCCTATCGATGCAAACTGCTGATAATAAATATATTACAGCTTCGCGCTTCCGTAGAGCTCATCGGTTGTGTGTTTTCGTAACCACACCAGCCCAGCTGTGAAGTGTGGCAATGCTACCACAGTAGTCGGTAGCCAGTAGTCAGTTGTCAGACGCCCGCAGGGCGGGGGGTTCGCGGCCCTCCACGCCTCCACCCCCTCCAAGCCTCCGCTCAGCGTGTCGAGAGGGCTCCGGCCCAAGCCTCGAGCCCCAGGCCTCAGGCCTTCAGAAAGCTCCCGGTGTGCGACGCTTTCACCTTCGCGACCTGCTCGGGCGTGCCCTGGGCGACGACCCTGCCGCCGGCGTCGCCGCCTTCGGGGCCGAGGTCGATGACCCAGTCGGCAGCGCGGATGACGTCGAGGTTGTGCTCGATCACGAGCACGGTGTTGCCCTGGTCCACGAGGCGGTTGAGGACGTCGAGCAGGCGCCGGACGTCTTCGAAGTGGAGGCCCGTGGTGGGCTCGTCGAGGATGTAGAGCGTCCTGCCGGTGCCGCGCTTCGACAGCTCGCGCGCGAGCTTCACGCGCTGCGCCTCGCCGCCGCTCAGGGTGGTGGCCGACTGGCCCAGCTCGATGTAGCCGAGGCCCACGCTCTGGATGGTGCGAAGCTTGTTGGCGATGGGCGGGAAGTTCTCGAGGAGCGGCAGCGCCTGGTCGACGGTCAGCTCGAGGACGTCGGCGATGGACTTGCCGCGGTACTTGATCTCGAGCGTCTCGCGGTTGTAGCGGCGGCCCTTGCACTGCTCGCATGTCACGTAGACGTTGGGCAGGAAGTGCATCTCGATGGCGATGACGCCGTCGCCCTGGCACGCCTCGCAGCGCCCGCCCTTGACGTTGAACGAGAAGCGGCCCGGCTTGAACCCGCGCGCCTTGGCCTCGGGGACCATGGCAAACAGCTCGCGGATGAAGGTGAACAGGCCGGTGTAGGTCGCCGGGTTCGACCGCGGCGTCCGGCCGATGGGCGACTGATCGATTTCAATCACCTTGTCGATGAGATCGGTGCCGTCGATGCCGTCGTGGGCCCCCGGCTCCGCGGCGGCGCGGTACAACTGCCGCGCGAGCGACCGGTAGAGGATGTCGTTGACGAGCGTGCTCTTGCCCGACCCGCTGACGCCGGTCACGCACACGAGCAGCCCCAGCGGCACGCGGACGTCGATGCCCTTCAGGTTGTTGGCGCGCGCGCCGCGGACGACGAGCTCGCCGCGCGTGGCCTCGCGCCGCCGCTCGGGCGGCGAAATCGATCGCTTCCCGCTCAGATAGGCGCCCGTGATGGAGTTGTCGCCGTCGGCCGCCAGCGCGTCGGGCGTGCCCTGGAAGATGACCTGGCCGCCCAGGTCGCCTGCGCCGGGGCCAAGGTCGATGACGTAGTCGGCCGTCCGGATGGTGTCCTCGTCGTGCTCGACGACGACGACGGTGTTGCCGAGGTCTCGGAGGCGGACGAGCGTGGCGAGCAGGCGCCGGTTGTCGCGCTGGTGAAGGCCGATGGACGGCTCATCGAGCACGTACAGCACGCCCCTGAGGTTCGACCCGATCTGCGTCGCCAGGCGGATGCGCTGGCCCTCGCCGCCGGAGAGCGTCGCGGCCGAGCGCCCCAGCGTGAGGTAGCCCACGCCGACGTCGCAAAGGAACCGCAGGCGATCGCGTATCTCCCGCAGGATCCGCGTGGCGATGAGCGCCTCGCGCTCGTTGAGCTCGATGGCGTCGAAGACCTCGAGCGCCTTCGACACGGGCAGGTCCACGTACTCGGCGATGGTCCGCCCCTTCACCTTCACCGAGAGGCTCTCGGCGCGCAGCCGCTTGCCATGGCAGGTGCCGCAGTCCCGCAGTGCGCGATACGGGTCGAGCTCCTCCTGCACCAGCCACGACCCCTCGTCGAAGCGGCGCCGGAGGTTGGGAATGACGCCCTCGAAATCGCGCCCGAAGGGCTCGGGCTTCACCGCCCTCTTCGCCTTCGTTCCCGACGCCTGCGCCGCCCGGCCGGCTCTCTCGCCCCTCGCCATCGCGCTGTCGTCGCCGGCCGGGCGCGCGGCGCTCGTGGGCCCGTAGAGCACGAGATCGCGCTGCTTCTTCGGGAGCTTGCCGAAGGAGGTCGCCGGGTCGATGCCGTAGAACGTGCAGATGGCCTGCACGGCGTCGCGCACCAGCTTCCGGTCGCCCTTCGCCCACGGCGCGATGGCGCCGTCGGCCAGCGACAGCGACTCGTCAGGGACGATACGCCCGGGATCGAAGTCCCACGTGGCGCCCAGGCCCTGGCACGCGGGGCACGCGCCGTGCGGCGAGTTGAACGAGAAGGCGCGCGGCGACATCTCGGGAACGCTCACGCCGCACACGACGCACGCCAGCTTGCGCGAGAACAGCCGGTCGCCGCCCTCGAGCGAGTTGATCACGACGACATCGCCTGCGAGGCCCAGCGCCACCTCGACCGACTCGGCCAGCCGCCGCTCGATGCCGCTCCGCACGATGAGCCGATCGACGACGATCTCGATGGTGTGATTGCGCCGGCGATCGAGCGAGATGTCCTCCTCGAGCGACCGCAGCTGTCCGTCCACGCGCGCGCGGGTGAAGCCGCGCGTGCGGAGCGCCTGCAGCTCCTTCTTGAACTCCCCCTTGCGCCCGCGAACGATGGGCGCCAGCACGGTTATGCGCGTGTCCTGCGGGTAGGTCATGACCAGATCGACGATCCGGTCGAGCGACTGCGACGTGATCTCGCGGCCGCAGTTGGGACAGTGCGGCACGCCGATGTTGGCGAAGAGCAGGCGCAGGTAGTCGTAGATCTCGGTGACCGTCCCCACCGTCGACCGCGGGTTCGACGCCGTCGTCTTCTGCTCGATCGAGATGGCGGGCGACAGGCCGTCGATGAGGTCGACGTCCGGCTTCTCCATCTGCTCGAGGAACTGCCGCGCGTAGGCGGACAGCGACTCCACGTACCGGCGCTGGCCCTCGGCGTAGAGCGTGTCGAAGGCCAGCGACGACTTGCCCGACCCGGACAGCCCGGTGATGACCACCAGCCGGTTGCGGGGAATGTCGACGTCGACGTCCTTGAGGTTGTGGACGCGCGCGCCTCGAACCGCGATGACCTCGTGCGGCATAGGTACAGCGGGAGCGCTCGGAGCCGCCCCAAAAGAGCAATTGTACTCCTTTGGGGGCGCCGCGGGCCTGGGAGGCTTGGGGGCTTGGGGGCTTGGAGGCTTGGAGGCTTGGAGGCTTGGAGGCTTGGAGGCTTGCGTTACTGACTACTGCCCAAACACGTACACCGCTTCGCTCGAGGCCACGGCGATGCGGCCGTCGGGGCCGAAGGCGACGCCGATGAGCCGGGCGCCGGCAATGGCCAGCTCCGGCGTGCCCGACGCGGGGACGCGGTAGACGCCGCTCGACCCGGCAAGGGCCTCGACCACGTAGAGCGTGCCGGACGCGTCGAAGGCCATGCCCTGCGGCCGGCCGAAGGTGAGACCGAGCGGCTCCACGCGTCCGTTGGCGTCGATGCGGTAAATGCTGTCGCGCGTCGCAAGCGTCGGCACGCTGACGTACAGCACGCCCGTGGGGCTCATCGCCAGGTGGAAGGCCGCCACGCTGGCCGGCAGCGTCGCGAACACCGACGTCTTTCCGCCCGGCTCGATGCGAAAGACCGTGCCGGAGCGGTCCCCGACGTACAGCGCGCCGTCACCGCCAAAGGCCAGCCCGGTCGCCTGCCCGAGGTCCGACGCGATCACGTCGTGGCTGCCGTCGGGCTGCACGCGGTAGACGTGGCCGTCGAAACGGCTCGACACGTGCAACAGGCCGTCGGGCCCCATCGCCATCGAGGTGGCGTTGACGATGCCGGTGACGAAGGCTTCCCGCGTGGCGTCGCGGGTGACGCGAAAGATCGAGACGGGGGCTTCCTGCCCGCGCGAGCCGCTGTAGGTGACATAGAGTCGGCCCTCCGCATCGAACACCGGGCTGTCCACCTGATGGAGGCCGGTCGCCCAGCGCGCGCCCACCCGCACGATAGGCGTGGCGCCGGGGACGGCCGGCACGCGGATCTCGGCCTCCGGCGCCGGCAGGCCCTCGGGCACCTCGACCGCAATGCGATCGGGCGCCGCGAAGACGACGCGCGCCGGCACCTCGCCGATGGTCACGCCCCAGTCGGAGCTGTCGGGCCGCGGGAAATCGCGGCCGCGAATCCACAGGCGGCCGCCGTCGACGACGCGCACGGGGTCGATGGCGGTAATCGCAGGCACGAGGTGATCCTACCCTTAGCAGCCCGCGCCCGCATGGCCTCCCGCCGCCGCCGGCGGTAGACTGAGGCGGCCACCGGCCCGCCGACGATGCGCGACACGATCGACGCCCACGCACCGCCGCCCGCGAGCTGCCCCGGCTGCGGCCACCCGCTCGACACGCGCACCGTGTCGGCGCACTACGGCCGGCACGTGACCATCGACGTCTGTCCGGCCTGCCACGGCTTCTGGTTCGACCACCTCGAGCAGGTCCAGCTCTCCCCCGGCGCGACGCTCCGGCTGTTCCGCGAGCTGAGCACGAGCGAGCCCACGGCCGGCCCCGAGCGGGCGCGCAAGCCCTGCCCGCGCTGCGGCGCGCGCCTCCAGCCGACGCGCGACCGGCGCGAGGCCACCGACTACGTGTCGGATCGCTGCCCGAAGGGGTGCGGGCGCTTCATGACCTTCGCCGCGTTCCTCCGCGCGAAGCACTTCGTGCGCGACCTCACGCCGGCCGAGATCGCGCGGCTGCGCGACCACCTCCAGTTCGCGCGCTGCCCCGGCTGCGGCGCCAACGTCGAGATCCGCGTGAACGCGGCATGCACCTACTGCAAGGCGCCGCTCGCCATCCTCGACCCCGACCAGCTGCAGAAGGCGCTCGACACGCTTCGCGGCGCCGAGCTCCGGGCCAACTACGTCGACACCCGCTGGCCCCTCGCGGCGGCCGCGGTGACGCGCGCGACCGAGCGCGCGCTCGAGGGCGCGCCCTCGGAGGCGGAACTGCTCGACGTGAGCGTCGCGGGCTTCGGGCGGCTGCTGGCGAGGCTGGGGTTGACGCGGGAGCGCTGAGCCTGACCGTCCACGCGCGTCCACCGCTCCGGCCGTCATATGCGTGGACAACCGGGCTCCGCAAGCCGGAAAACTGCGGCTTCGGCGATCGTTGGTCGAGACAAGCGCGTTGGGGTGGCGCATCGGAGTGGGGCCCCCAACCGGGGTCCCCGGCGCGTGGTCAGCGCGAGGGGGTGGCGTCCCCACCGCGGCGTCACGCGCCTGCGCTCGCAGTTTTCGTGGGCGGCAACGGCTCGCTGCGCACGGTTGTCCACGCGAATGACGGCCGCAGCGGTGTTCTCTGTGGTGAACGCGCCGGACGGGCGGACGCCGCGCCAGCCGGCGTCAGGTCTCGTCGAGCTCGAGGTTCCAGTACAGGTAGTCGCGCCAGCTTTCGGGCGCCGAGCGCAGCCCGATGGTGAAGCGAATTGCCGGCGCCGAATCCGGCCGTCGCGGCGGGCGCACCAGGTGCATGCCCGCCTCGGCGGGCGTGCGTCCGCCCTTCCGGCGGTTGCAGGCAATGCAGCAGGTGACGATGTTCTCCCAGTCCTTGCGGCCGCCCTGCGACACCGGCACGACGTGATCGAACGTGAGGTCCTGGGTGGGATACGCCTTCGCGCAGTACTGGCAGGTGTACTGGTCGCGGGCGTAGATGTTCGCCCGCGAGAACGGGACGTAGTCGAACCTCTTCTTGATCTTGACGTAGCGCAGCAGGCGGATGACCGACGGCAGACGGAAGGAGAACGAGACCGCGCGCACTTCGCGGTCATGTACCGCGACGATCTCGACCTTGCCCTGACACCACAGCGTGACCGCCTTCTGCCAATGGACGACCTTCAGCGGCTCGTAGGTGGCATTCAGGAGCAGCGTCTGCTCCATGGCCATGTTCAATTCTGCCTGCGACGGGCGCACCTGTCAAGAGACTGACGCGCCCTAACCCGTTCGTTGTGACCACTTTACGACGATTCGTCGGATCCCCTGCACGGCTCCGCACGCCCGGCCGATAACGACGGGCGATGCAGAAACTCGCCGTGTGCCTCGTGGCGGCCGCGCTGGGCGCCTCGGCGTGCGCCTCGTCGGGCGCGGTGCCTCGTCCGTTTCCGACGCCCGGCGGCCCACCCGCGGGATCGGCGCCCGTCACGCCTCCCCCGACCACGCCTGGCGGCCCCACGCGCCGGCCCGGCGGCTCCGCCGACGTCTACGCCATCGTCGGCACGGCGCTCTCGCTGCGTGGCGCGCCGTATCACAACGGCGGGACGGACCCGGTGAAGGGCTTCGACTGCAGCGGCTTCGTGCAGTACGTGTTCGGGCAGCACGGCGTGCAGGTACCGCGCGAGGTGCGCGACCAGTTCCGCGCGGGCGAGCGCATCTCGACCGGAGAGCTGTCGCCGGGCGACCTGGTGTTCTTCACGACGGTGGCGCCGGGCGCATCGCACGTGGGCATCGCCGTGGGCGGGGACCAGTTCGTGCACGCGCCGAGCTCGCGCGGCGTGGTGCGGGTGGAGCGGCTCAGCTCGAGCTACTGGTCGTCGCGATTCGTGGGAGCGCGGCGGCTGCGCTGAAGGCGCGCAGCCGCAGGTCCTGCTCGCTGAACGAGCGGAGCCCGAGGTCGCGCACGGGCTCGACGCGCGCGTCGGCGAGATCGGCCGGCGGCGGCAGCTCGGCGACGGCTTCGCGGTAGCGCCGAGGGAACGCCGGGTACGAGCGGAACGTGACGCCGTGCACGCTGCCGTAGCGCGCCACCAGGCCGGCGCCGTCGTACTGGAGGAACTCGATCACCTCGGGCGCCGGCGGCATGTCCAGGAACCGCTGCACCATGCCCGCCACGCGCGCGGCGTAGTCGGGCGCGTGCAGCCGGCCCGCAAACTCGCGCAGCGCCCGCCTCTCGGAATCGATGTGGTAGAGCTCGTGCACGATCGTGTCGAGCCTGGCGATCCAGTCGGGCGTGCCCACGGGATAGTGGCGGCGCTTGCGCGACCGGCTCAGACGCTGATCGCAGAAGCGCGGCATCGAGAGCGAGATGAGGAAGTCCACGACCCGCCCGCCCAGCTCCACGCGCGGCGAGCGTGTCACAAACCACTCGGAACGCCGCGTGATGCGCCCGGTGGCTGCATCCTCCCAGAAGAAGTAGCCGGGCTCGGTGTCGGGCAGGCTCAGGCAGTGGCAGCTCGCCAGCGGCCCGTCGGCGCCGGTGCGCCCCTGGCGCAGGAAAACGAGGACGCGGTCGAGGTCGATGTCGCCGAGCTCGGGCACGCGCGCGACGAGATCACGCATGAGCCGGGTGACGTGGGCGGAGTAGTTGATGCCCGCGCCAGCGGCGCTGTCGAGCACGCATTCGAGAGACGCAGACACCGTTCCGTCAGCTCCTGCCCGACCGCGACCGGCCATCTCGCCCCAGGTGCGGCAAAGTTGCCGCTCAACCGTGCGGTGATGACGCGGGATCGCCGCGGTCGTCACCAGAGCTTGCAGGTTTCATGCCCTCGGAAAACGGCGGCGTCGACTGTCCCGCTGGCGGCTGGGGCGGCGGCGGTGTCGGGTCGATCGGCGTGGGCGGCAGCTCGAGCGTGGGCGGCGACTCGACGGGCGCGGTGGCGGCGGGTGGAGGGGCCGGCGACTCGCGAATCGCCATGCGGCGCAGGATGATCTGCTGCCGGCGGAGCAGGCGCCGCGTAGGCTTCGCCGGGTTGTGGACGCGCGGGTTGATGATGGCGCCGGCAAGCAGCGCCGCCTCGGCGGCCGAGAGCGCCGAGGCGGGCTTGCCGAAGTAGGCGCGCGCCGCAGCCTCGGCGCCGAAGATGCCGTCGCCCCACTCGATGACATTCAGATACAGCTCGAGGATGCGGCGCTTGGTCAGCGCCGCTTCGAGCCGCCGCGTGATCATCAGCTCGGTGAGCTTGCGCAGGGGGTTGCGCGACGGCGAGAGATACAGGTTCTTCGCGAGCTGCTGCGTGATGGTGCTCGCGCCGCGCAGGAACGCGCCTTCCTCCCAGTTGCGCTCGAGCGAGGCCCGGATCTCGTTGAGGTCGATGCCTTCGTGATCGAAGAAGGCGGCGTCCTCGGTGACGATGACGGCGCGGCGGAGCGTGGCGGAGATCTGGTTGTACGGCACCCACCGATGCTGGATGCGCAGCTCGCGGCCCTCGGCGCGCGCCTCGCGCTGGCGCAGCTCCATGAACGCCGTGGTGGTGGGATTGACGGTCGCGAGGGCGCGGACGTCGGGCAGCGTCAGGTACACGTACGCGAGGCCGCCGAAGCCGAACGCGCCGGCCGCCGCCGCCCACCGCGCGAATGTCCGCATCAGCCGGCCACGACGATCTTGACGCGCGTGCCGACGGTGGGCTGCACGTTCACCGGGTAGCCGTTCATGATGGCGAGCGCGGTCGCCGGCGCAATCTGCTCGCCCGCGCGCGCGGCAATGGACTGCCACGAGTCGCCCTCGCGCACGACGTAGAAATCCACGCGGTTGGGCCGGATGTTCTCGGCCTCGGCGCGGCTGAGCTCGCGGAACGACTGGATCGATCGCGTCACCGGCCGATCGATGGCTGTGAAGCGCTGCTCGGGAGCGAAGCCGGCGACGACATACACCTGCCGCCCCTGGCCGATGTGCGCGGCGCGCATCACCACGCGTCCAATCCCCTGGATGGATCCGGTGTACAGCCCGACGTAGGCCTCGAGCCCGCCCAGGCGCGTCCGGCTGCCCTCGACACGCCGGAAGTTGGCGGCCGACATGGCGTTCGCCGCCACCTCCTCGATGCTGCGCCCGCGTGGCTGCTCGACGAGCTGCAGCACCATGTAGTGCTGCTGGTCGGACTCCTGCGCCGTCACCTGCGTGGGGGCGTTCCGGATCTCCCAGCCCTCCGGGAACTCCAGGCCGATGCGCAGCACCGGGTGCAGGAACGCGTTGCCCCGGACGATGCCGTCCTTGGGGTTGTCGCCGAAGACGATGCCGTCGATGCGCCGCAGGAACGCGTCGCGGTTCGTCGTCATCGCCTGCGGCCCGGCGGCCTTCTGGGCAAGCGGGATGGCCTCCTGCACGCGCGAGCCGGGGTCGGGATGCGTGGAGAGAAACGTCGGCACGCCGCGGACGCTCAGGTCGCTCAGGCGCGCGAGCGTCTCGAGCACGCGCGGCACGCCCATGGGATCCCAGCCGGCCAGCGAGGTGTACCGCACGCCGAGCTGGTCCGACTGCAGCTCATCGTCGCGCCCGAACTTGAGAAAGGCGAGGCCCAGCGCGGCCGACGCGAGGTCGCCGAAGGGCCGCGTGCCGGGAACGAAGATCTGCGCGCCGAGCAGGCCGAAGCCGGCGAGCTGCTGCTGCGAGTACTGCTGCACACCGTGGCGGGCCGTGACGTGGCCGATCTCGTGGCCGAGCACGCCGGCCAGCTCCGCCTCGTCGTTCATGTGCGCGAGCAGCCCGCGCGTGACGTAGATGTAGCCGCCGGGCAGCGCGAAGGCGTTCACGGCCTGCTGATCCACGACGGCGAACGTCCAGGGCAGCCTGGGCCGGTGCGAGACGGCCGCCAGGCGAAGGCCGATGTCGGCCACGTAGCGCTGGAGGGCCTCGTCGTCGTAGACGCCCATCTCCCGGCGGATCTCGACGTCCGACTCCTGGCCGAGGGCAATCTCCTGCGCCTCGCTGATGAGGACGAAATCGCGGCGGCCGGTGACGGGGTTGGTGGCGCACGCGGCAACGGCGATCAGGGCCGCCAGAAGGGCGGCCAGGGGGCGGT
>JBFMCA010000133.1:0-10799 GCA_040754955.1 Acidobacteriota bacterium
CCACCCGGCATGATCCCCGTCATATACCGGACGGCGGGGTGGCCCTATCCTGATGGTCCCAATGACCTTTCCGAGATCTCTCGCCTTCGGCCTGGCCGGCGCCGTTCTGGCGTCGGCGGCCCTCCGCACCGCCGGACAGCTCCCGACCGCCGCCGAGCACGAGACCATCGCCTATTCAGCCACCGCACCCGACGACGCCGTCGCGCGGTTGCAGAAGCGGATTGATGCGGGCGAGGTCACGCTCGCGCATGACGCCAACCGCGGCTACCTGCCGGCCGTGCTCCGCGCGCTCGACATCCCCGTCGAGTCGCAAACCCTGGTGTTCTCGCGGACGAGCTTCCAGGTCGACCGCATCGCCCCGTGGTCGCCGCGCGCGCTGTACTTCAACGACGACGTCTACGTCGGGTGGGTGCAGAACGGGCCGGTCATGGAGTTGGCGGCCATGGACGCGAAGCTCGGGGCTGTCTTCTACACGCTGGCGCAGGACGCGCGCGAGCGCCCGGCGTTCCGGCGCGAGACCAGCACCTGCCTGCTGTGCCACGACTCGTCGTCCACGACGGGCGGCGTCCCTGGGCTGGTGGTCCGATCCATCCTGCCGGATCGCTACGGCTACACGATCACCGCGCCGAAGGGCGGCGTGACGACGGACCAGACGCCCATCGAGGACCGCTGGGGCGGCTGGTACGTGACCGGTCGGATGCCCGGGCAGCGGCACTTCGGAAACCTCATGGCGCCGATGCTGGCCCACGAGGTCGGCAACGTGAAGAACTACCTCGCGACGCTGGATCTCACGGCCGGCGCCAACGTGACGAGCCTCGACGGCCGCTTCGACGCCGAGCCCTACCTCTCCCCGCACAGCGACGTCGTCGCGCTCCTGCTGCTGACGCACCAGAGCTTCGTGCACAACGTGATGACGGGGGCGAACTACGAGACGCGGCGCGCGATGTACGACGACGAGGGGCTCCGCCGCTCGACGGGGCGGCAGACCGACGGGCTGCTCGAGGCGACCACGATGCGGGTCAACGGCGCGGCCGACCGGCTCCTGCGGGCGATGCTCTTCTCCCGCGAGGCGCCGCTCGCCGGCCGCGTGTCGGGCACGACGCCCTTCGCGGCGCGCTTCAGCGCGCGCGGCCCGTTCGACCGGCGCGGCCGGTCGCTCCGCCAGCTCGACCTCGAGACGCGGCTGTTCCGGTATCCGCTGAGCTACCTGATCTACTCGGAGCAGTTCGACCGCCTGCCCGCGGAGCTGAAAACGGCGTTCTACCGCCGCCTCGGCGAGGTGCTGACCGGTCGCGACCAGTCGAAGGACTTCGCGCACCTCTCGGCCGACGACCGGCAGGCGATTCTGGAGATTCTGCGGGACACGAAGCCGGAGGCGGCTCTGGGCGCTGGGCTTTAGGCTCTGGCTCCACGCCTCCACGCCTCCACGCCTGTCTACCGCCCCACCTTGTCCAGCCCCTCCGTGAGCTCGATGTACGTGCCCCACGGGTCGGTGAGAAACGCCACGGCGATGCCGAGGGCGGGGACCTGGGCGTAGGGGCGATCGAACTTCACGCCGGCGGCCTCGAGCGTGCGGCAGAACGCCTCGAGGCCCTTCACCTCGAAGCCGATGTGGTCGAGCGAGCGGCCGCGCGTGCCCGTCGCGCCCTCGGCGGGCGAGAAGGTGAGGTTGACGCCGGGGAGGTCCGCCGCCTGAAACGCCCCGCGCATGCCGGGCGCGGCCCCGAACGTCTTCACGTACCAGGCCTTCGTCTCGTCCACGTTACTCGTGTAGAAGTGGATGTGGTGCAGCGTGATGGGCTGGGCCTGCCCTTTCGTCTCGACGATCTCCACCTTCACCTCGTCCGGCGCCATGACGAAGGCGATGTGCTGCTGCGTGGCGGCGATGAAGGCGATATCGTCCTTCACGGTCTGACCCGCCGGCACTTCGGCGGCGGTGACCAGCGGATAGCCGGCGGCCTCGAGGCGCGCGACTACCGCGGCCAGATCCGGGACCGAGAAGCCGATGTGGTTCACCGTCGTGCCCTTGGTGCCGCCCGACGGCGTGCCCTGGCGGAGCAGGACGATCACGTTGTGGAAGGCGACGGTCTCGAGCGTGCCGAGCTTCGCCGGCGCGCCGCCGAGGGTGTCGATCCAGAAGCGCCGATGAGCCGCGATGTCCGAGACGACGAGGTGATGGTGCCCGTAGACCACGGGCCCCTGGCCGGCCGCCGCGAGCTGGGCGGCGGCGCTCGACGGCCAGGCCGCAAGCAAGGCGACGAGCGCGGCGCTCACCGATGGCAGTACAGTCTGACGCATCATCGCAGGGCTCCCATGATCTCCTGCACGCCGACCGCCATGAAGAAGGCCAGAATCGCGGCGAGCAGCACGTTGGTGGTCCAGTGGTTTGGTGGAATCGGCGCCGTCCAGCGCACGCGGTTGTTCAGGTAGAGGAGCGTCGCCGCGAGGAACGGCACGAACATGCTCCCGATGATGGTGTAGGCGATGATGATCGCCACGGGGCGCCCGACGAAGGCGAACGGGATGGGTGCGATCGAGAGGAAGGCGAGCGCCACGCGGTAGGGCGTGCTCGTGCCCTTCGTGAGCTGCTGCCGCTCGGCGTGCGGGATGCCCCTGGCGATGCCGTAGAAGTCGGCGTACAGATACGGCACGCTCTGCCACACGCCCAGGAGCGAGGCGAAGACCGCCGCCCAGAACCCCACGCTGTACGCGTAGACGCCGAAGGGGCCGAGCAGCGTCCCGAGCTCCGCCGCCATCCGCGGCACGGCCTGCGCGTCGGTGATGGCCGTGCCGGTCAGGAAGAACGCCTGGTTGGCGATGAGCATGATCGACATGCCGAAGATGGCGGTGAAGACGTACGCCACGGCGACGTCGCCGCGCACGTAGCCGAGGAAACCCGCACCGGCAATCTTCTCCTCGCGCATCCAGTAGTTGTAGGACAGCATCGTGATGGAGCCGCCGATGCCCCCGATGAGCGACAGCACCGACGGGCCGCTGCCGTCGGGAATGGTCGGGACGACGAGGCCCCGCAGGACGGAGGCCGGGTCCGAGAGCGTGAGCAGCGCGCAGGCCAGCACGCTGAAGCCCATGATGCCCACGAGCGTCTTCATGAGCGTCTCGAACCGGTCGTAGCCGCCGAACCAGACGAAGGCGAAGCCGACCAGGCTGTGCAGGACCGCGCCCCACGACTGGGGAATCGCGCCGCCCGTCAGGTTCGCGATGCCCAGCCCGCTCGCGTTGGTCAGCGCGGCGCTGACGGCCACGGTCCAGAAGATCAGGTACGCGGCGAAGTAGTACTTCACCACCGGGTGCAGGTGCTCGGCCCAGCCCTCGAGCGCCGTCTTGTCGGTGGCGAGCTGCCAGCGCGCGATGCCCTCGGTGAGCACGAACTTGAAGAACGCGCCCAGGGCGATGCCCCAGAGCAGGACGACGCCGAACCGCGCCCCGCCGACCGTGGCCGAGACGACGTCGCCCGAGCCGATGCCCGTGGCGGCGACGATGAGGCCGGGGCCGGCAAGCTTCAGGAAACTGACGGTGGGCGGCGCGGCGGGGGCGGGGGGACCGGATGCGGGCAAGGGGGCTCGACCTCCGCGGCGAGATTACACCGGGGCCCCGCGGAAAGCCACCACCGCGGGGGCGACGGATTGCTATCCTGTCGGGCATGCGCCGCCTGCCGCTGCTCTCCGTGGGTGCCCTGGCCCTGACCGTCGCCGTGGCCGGACAGGCCCCGCCGCCCGAGCGCTACGATCTGGTGCTCAAGGGCGGCACGGTGGTGGATGGCGCCGGCACGGCGCCGTATCGCGCGGATGTTGCTGTGCGCGGCGCGCGCATCGCTGCCGTCGGCGACCTCGCCGGCGCGCCGGCCGACCGCGTCATCGACGTGTCCGGCCTGTACGTCGCGCCCGGGTTCATCAACATCCACAGCCATGCCGTGCCCGCGGCGCTGCCGACGGCGGTCAACGTGCTCCTCCAGGGCGTGACCACCGAGATTCTCAACCCCGACGGCGGCGGGACTCCCGATCTGGCCGCCCAGCGCGCGGCGCTCGAGCGCGACGGGCTGGCCGTCAACGTCGGCGCCTACATCGGCTTCAACGGCATCTGGTCCGCGGTGGTCGGCGCGTCCGACCGCCGGCCCGAGGCGGGCGAGATCGAGCGCATGCGCGCGATGCTGGCGGCGGGTCTCGAAGCGGGCGCGTGGGGCGTGTCGGCCGGGCTCGACTACAAGCCCGCGTACTTCGCGACGACCGAAGAGGTCGTGTCCGTGGTCTCGGCCGCGCGCGGCTGGGGCACCAACTTCACCAACCACGACCGGCTGACGCCCGAGGCGCGCTACAGCTCGCGCGAGGGCGTGGCGGAGACGCTCGTCATCGGCCGCCGCGCCGGCCTCCTGCCGGTCGTGACCCATATGAAGGTGCAGGGGCACGAGCAGGGCACTGCGCCGGCCGTGCTCGGCCTGCTCGGCAATGCGCGGCGCGCGGGCGCGTACGCGGCGGCCGACGTCTACCCGTACCTCGCGGGCCAGTCGGGCCTGGGCGCGCTCATCATTCCGGCCTGGGCCCAGGACGGCGGCCGCGAGGCCATGCTCGCCCGCTTCCGGAACCCCGACGAGCGCCGCCGCATCGTCGCCGAGGCCGAAGAGGCGATGACGCTGCGCTTCGGCGGACCCGGCGGCGTGTACCTGCCGGCCTCCGGCCGCGAGCTCACCGACGTGATGGCGGAGATGGGCGTGTCGGGAGGCGAGGCGGTCGTGCGGCTGCTCGAAGCGGACAACATGAGCGCGATCCTCCGGTTCGGCGCCGAGTCCGATCTGGAAGCGATTCTGCGCCACCCGGCCGCGTCGGTGGCGTGCGACTGCGGCGCGTCGACCGCGACGCGCACGCACCCGCGGTACTACGGCACCTATCCGCGCGTCCTCGGCCGCTACGTGCGGGAGCGCGGCGTCCTCACCTGGGCCGGGGCGATTCGCAAGATGACCCTGCTGCCGGCGGCGACCATCGGCCTCGTGGACCGTGGCGCCATTGCCGCCGGGATGTTCGCCGATCTCGCCGTCTTCGATCCGGCGACCGTCATCGACCGCGCCACCTACGACGACCCGGCCCGCATGCCGGAGGGCATCCGGTGGGTGCTGGTCAACGGACGGCTGGCCGTGTCGGCCGGCGAGGCGACCGGCGCCCGCGCGGGACGGACGCTCGTCCGCGGGCGTCACATGAGGAGCCGCCCGACCTCCGACGGCGCGCGGCGGATGCGGGTCGATGGGGCTGTGGACGACCGCGGCGGACGGGCCCGGCTGACCGTGGACGTCCGGCAGGGTGTGGGCGACCGTCAGGCGCGCGGGGTGGTGCGTCTGCGCACCGAGGACGCCGGCACGACGTTCGAGGCCACGTCGCTGGGCCTCCTGCAGACGGCAACCGGCTGGGCCTCGGTGACGGGGCTGGCGCGGGTGGCCTTCGCGGGGGAGGCGTCCGCCGTCGCGGCACGCGCCTTCGTGCTCGTCATCGAGGACGACGGCGGACGGCGGACGGCCACGCTCGAGGTGGAGGGCATCGAGCCGTTGAGGATGATCGTGCGATGACGCGCCAGCTGGTTCCCTTGGCGGCGCTCGCGGCGCTGACGCTGGCGCTCGCGGACGCGCCGGAGGCGCGCTCGCCGGCCGGCGACCTGCTCGCCCCCGCCGCCTCCGCGGCCGCGGAGATGCCGCGACTGCACAGCCTTATCGTCAGCCGCGCCGGCGAGGTGGTGCTCGAGCGGTACTACCGCGGCTACCGCGCCACCCGCCTGGCCAACGTCAAGTCGGTGTCGAAGAGCGTCGTCTCCGCCCTCGTCGGCATTGCCATCGATCGGGGCTACCTGTCGGGCCCGACGCAGCCCATCGGGGAGTTCTTCCCGGCCGTGCTGCAGGGCGAGGCCCACCGGGACCGGCGGGCCATCACCATCGAGGATCTGCTCACCATGCGGTCGGGGCTCGAGTCGACGAGCAGCCGCAACTACGGGGCATGGGTGCAGAGCCCCAACTGGGTCCGCTACGCGCTGACGCGCCGGCTGCTCACGCGGCCCGGCACCGAGATGGAGTACAGCACCGGCAACACGCACGTCCTGTCCGCGATTCTCACGCGCGCCACCGGCGAGAGCACCTGGGCCTTCGCGAACCGCGTGCTCGCCAGGCCGCTGGGATTCACGCTGGCGAAGTGGCCGCAGGACCCGCAGGGCGTGTACTTCGGCGGCAACGACATGCTGCTGACGCCGCGCCAGATGCTGGCGTTTGGCGAGATGTACCTCCGCGGCGGCCGGGTCGGCGCCACGCAGGTGGTGCCCGAGGCGTGGGTCAAGGCGTCGTTCGTGCCGCGCGGCCGCTCCGGCTGGAGCCGGCGGGAGTACGGCTACGGCTGGTGGATGCGCGAGCTGGGCGGGGAGCAGACCTACTACGCGTGGGGCTACGGCGGGCAGTTCATCTTCGTGGTGCCCTCGCTCGACCTGGTCGTCGTGACGACCTCGTCGACCTCCGCCGACGCCGAACGCCGCGGCCACCGCGAGTCGATCTACGACCTGGTCGAACGGCAGATCATCCCGACGTTCCGAACGGCAGTTCCCTGATTACCGCGCGGAGGTGCCTCACCGGTGTTCGACCACGGAGGTTCCTCCCAGGGGTTCCCTGAGGTTCGACGACGCAGGTTCGATCACGAGGTGCTTGGGGAGGTTCGTCAGGGAACCCCGTGCAGGAACCTCCGGGTGGAACCGCCTGGTCTAATGATTAGTTGCCAGGCTTGTGCGCCTCGATCTTGATGGCCTTCATGTCCGCCGGGTCTTTCAGCTCGGTGGCGCCGGCGGGGAAGCGGTTGTACTTGAGGATGAAGGCGACGATGTCGGCCTTCGCGGCGTTCGAGACGCTGTCGGCGCCGCCCGGGGGCATCGAGACGCGGATGCGCTCGTAGAAGTCGCCGACGGTGGTGCCCGACCAGGCCGTCGCGAAGTCGGTGCCGGTGAGCGACGGCGCGAACCCGTCGCCGCTCAGATCGGTGTTGTGGCACCCGCTGCAGTCCTGCATGTAGGCGGCCTCGCCGCGCTTGGCCTGCTCGTCGGTGTAGACGCCGTCCCACACCGTCTTTTCCTTCTCCTGGGCCGCGCTCGCGGCGAGGGACAGCGACGCGCCCAGAGCGAGCGCGGCCGCGACGAACACGGTGGTGACTCTCATCGGTGAATCCGCTCCTTCGAGCCCTATTCTAACCGACCGGCGCGTCTGGCGGCAGCCCGGCCCGCGTGCGGCGGGAGATTGGCGGGCTTGGGATAAGCTGAGGCCGTGATTGTCCGCTCCCTGCTCCTCGGGATGTCGGAGAGCGCGTGGCTCCGCGAGCATGCCACGCGGTGGCCGTTCGTCCGCCGGGCCGTCTCGCGCTTCATGCCCGGCGAGATGCTCGCCGACATGCTGGCGGCGGCGCGCGTGCTCCGCGACGCCGGCATCGAGGCCGTCTTCACGAAGCTCGGCGAGAACGTCGCCAGCGCCGCCGAGGCGGAGGCCGTCGCCCGGCACTACGTCGAGGCGGTGGCCACCGTCCGCGCGGCCGGCCTCGGCGCCGAGCCGTCGGTCAAGCTGACGCAGCTCGGCCTCGACATCGACCGCGACCGGGCCTGGCGGCATCTGCAGACGGTGGCGGAGGCGGCGCATGCCGCCGGGCTGTATCTCTGGATCGACATGGAGCAGTCCCGGTACGTGGACGTCACGCTCGACCTGGCCGAGCGCGCCCGCGCCGAGTTCCGCGACGTCGGCGTCTGCCTCCAGGCTTACCTCTATCGCACGGAGCAGGACCTGGATCGGATGCTTCGAGCCGGCGTGGGCGTGCGGCTCGTGAAGGGCGCGTACCAGGAGCCGGCGAGCCTGGCGTTTCCGAAGAAGGCCGACGTGGACCGGAGCTTCGAGGCGCTCGGGGGGCGGATGCTGGAGCAGCGCGCGGCGCGCGTCGTCTTCGGCACGCACGACGCCGCCCTCATCGCGCGGCTCTGCGATCGGGCGCGGGCGCTGGGCGCGCCGCCCCGGAGTTACGAGTTCCACTTTCTCTACGGCATCCAGCGCGCGGAGCAGGCGCGGCTGGTGGCGGCAGGCGAGGGCGTGCGCGTGCTCGTCGCCTACGGCGACTACTGGTTCCCGTGGTACATGCGCCGGCTGGCCGAGCGGCCGGCCAACGTCTGGTTCGTGCTGCGCAGCCTCGTCGGCGGGTGAGGCCGCCCGTCAGGCGCCGGCGCGGATCTTCGCGATCTTCGCGTCGCGCTCGTCGTTGAGCCGCTGCACGTCGCGCCGGTACGCCTCGTCGACCTGCTGGCGCTCGGCCGGCTCCCACGTGGTCGCGAGCTTCGAGCGATACAGAATCTCCTCCTGCGCGAGCTTCGCCGCGTAGACCTGGCGCACGTCGGCGATCCTGGCCTTCTGCTCGTCGGTCAGCGGCGGCTCGCTGACGCCGGCCTCCGCGTCCTTCTTCCGGAGGCGCTCCATCGCCAGCTCCACCGCGCTCTTCGGGCCCTCGTCGGTCATGCGAGACATCTTAGCCCGGCATGACGGATAATCGGATCTTCGGCATGGAAGCCATCATCGATCTGTTCCTGAACCTCGACGTGCACCTCGCGGCGTTCGTGCAGCAGTACGGCGTGTGGGTCTACGGACTGCTCTTCGCCGTGGTGTTCGCGGAAACCGGGCTCGTCGTCACGCCCTTTCTCCCGGGCGACTCCCTGCTCTTCGCCGTCGGGGCGCTCGCGGCCGCCGGCGCGCTCGACCTGTGGCTCGCGTCGGTCCTGCTGTTCGCGGCGGCCGTCATCGGCGACGCGGTCAACTACGCGGCCGGCCACTACGCCGGCCCGCGCGTGTTCACCGCGCACGACCAGGACACGTGGTGGCACCGCGTGCTCAACCGCGACCACCTCGACAAGGCGCACGAGTTCTTCGAGCGCCACGGCGGGAAGGCCGTGGTCCTGGCGCGCTTCGTGCCCATCGTCCGCACGTTCGTGCCCTTCGTGGCTGGCGGCGCGTCGATGACCTACCCGACGTTCTTCTTCTACAACGTCACCGGCGCCCTCGCCTGGGTGGGCATCTGTGTCGGCGCGGGATACCTCTTCGGGAACGTGCCCATCGTGAAGGACAACTTCACGCTGGTGGTGCTCGGCATCATCGTCGTGTCGATTCTGCCCATCATCGTCGAGTTCATCCGCGCCCGCCGCGGGCGCGTGGCCGAACCGGTGTCATGACGCGGGTGCCGGTCCTCGACGAAGGGCAGGTGTTTGCCGCCATTGGCGAGGAGGGGTTCAGCCGGCTGATTCGCGCGTTCTACCGCCGGGTGCCGGGCGACGACATCCTGGGGCCGATGTACCCGGCCGACGACCTGGCAGGCGCCGAGGAGCGGCTGCGGGACTTCCTGGTGGGCCGCTTCGGCGGTCCGGCCCGCTACGTCCAGCAGCGGGGCCACCCGCGGCTGCGCATGCGGCACGCGCCGTTTGTCATCGACCAGGCCGCCCGCGACCGCTGGGTGTCCCTGATGGACGCCGCGCTCGACGAGGCTGCGCTCCCCGCCGGCGCGACGGCGATCCTCAGGGAGTTCTTTCACGCCACGGCGACGTTTCTGCAGAATAGTCGGCAGTAGCTGCTGACGACTGGCTACGTGGAGGTTCCCGTGATGCTCCGGTTCACCTGCCTCGCGCTGTCGGTACTCGCCGCTGTCGCTCCCATCGCGGCGCAGGCGCCGGTGGTCGTCGTGCCCGCCCATGCGCGGCCCCACGAGGGCGGCACGGGCGAGACCATCGTCACGCTCATCGCCACCGGCCCGATCGCCACGACGGTCGTCCAGACGAGGTGAGCCAGGCCGTGGGTGCTTCGCTCGTTGCCATCGCGCTGCTGCTGGCCGCTCCCGCCATGGGGGCGGCGCAGGTCGACCCGCGCATGCTGGCCGACGCGCTTGGCAAGATTGAGGAAGCGCGCGCGGCGGCCCGGGCGGGCGACCTGACCGGTGCCGACACCCGGCTGCGCGAAGCGCTCGGGCTGCTCGCGGTCACCGCGCCGGGTTCGGCCACCGAGCTCGTCGCCCTCGAGCTTGCGGCCGAGGTTGCGGGCGCCCGAGGCGACAGCGCCCAGGCCGACATCTACTACGGAAAGGCCATCGCGCTCGCCGAGGCGTCGGGCGCGGTCACGCTGGAGCACGCGCGGCTGCTCCATGCCCGCGCCGCCGCCGTGGCCCGCCGCGGCCAGCCCGATCGGGCCGACGTGCTGTTCCGGGAAGCCCAGGCGGCGTACGAAGCCGTTCGCCCCGACAGCCTGGAGCTGGCCATCGTCCTCAACGACGCCTCCGCGCTGGCCATCGCGCGCGGCGACCATGCCCGCGCCGAGGCGCCCCTCGTCCGGGCGATCGGCCTGATGACCGCCGCCGATGCGCCGCCTGAGGCGCTGGCGGGTGCGTACGCCAATCTGGGTATGGTCAAGGCGGCGCTGGGCGCCCTCGAGGCCGCCGCCGACGCGTTTGCGCGGGCCGTGGCGGCCGCTCGCGCCTCCGGGGATGGGGCGGCGCTCAGCACCGTGCTGGTTGGCGCCGCGCGCACGGCGCGGCAGCGGCAGCAGTGGGCCGAGGCGGAGGCGCTTGCGCGCGAAGCGGTGGCCCTGCGGCGCGCCGATGGGCGCAGCCTGGCGCTGGCCGCGTCGCTCGTCGAGCTGGCCGCCATCCGCGACGGGCAGGCCGCGCCCGCGGAAGCCGCCGACCTGCGGCGTGATGCCCTGGTCATGTACGAGACGCTCGCGCCCGGCTCGCGCGAGGTCGCCGACCTCCGCGCCG
>JBFMCA010000134.1:0-10537 GCA_040754955.1 Acidobacteriota bacterium
CCCACCCGCCCCACCAGCCCTACTGATAGGATCATCTGACCGTATGTGCAAACCGACCTTCGCTGTTCCTGTGGTTCTCGTGTTCGGCGCGCTCTCGGCTGGGTGCGGCGACCGCATGGCATCCCAGGCCCCCGTCACCGCCGACACGTGGGCCGTCGTCGACGGCCGCCAGATCCGCCGCGACGATGTCGAGAAGGCGCTGCGCATGGCGCAGCCCAACCAGACGCTGTCGGGCGAGGAGGCACTGGCGGCGAGGCTGAGCCTGCTCGACGAGATGATCGTCCAGGACATCCTGGTCGCGCGGGCTGCTGCGCTCAACATCACCGTCGGCGACGCCGAGCTGGACACGGCGTTCGCCGAAGGGCGCAAGAACCTGACGGACGACGAGTTCCAGAAGGAGCTGTCGCGGCGCAACCTGACGGCGGCCGACATGCGCGACGGGCTGCGGCGGGAGCTGCTCGTCCGCAAGGTGATGGAGCGCGAGGTGACGTCGAAGATCACGGTCAGCGACAAGGAGATCGAGGACTTCTACGCGGCGAACCGGGCGCAGTTCAACCTGGTCGAGCCCGCGTACCACATCGCGCAGATTGCCGTCACGCCCGGCCGCGACGGCCAGGTGACCAACCGCACCGGCGATGACGCCATCACGCCCGAAACGGCGCAGAAAAAGGCGCAGATGCTGATGGAGAAACTCAAGGGCGGTGCGCCGTTCGACGAGCTGGCGCGCGACTACTCGGAGGACCCCGAGTCGGCGCCGCGCGGCGGGGACCTCGGGTTCATGCCGCAGTCGGCGCTCAACCAGGCGCCGCCGGCCCTCCGCGACGCCGTGCTGAAGGCGACGCCCGGCACGGTGAGCGTGGTGAGCGGCGGCGGCGCGCACACGCTCGTGCTGCTGGTGGCCAAGGAAGAGGCCGGGCAGCGCGACCTGGCGACGGTGCGCGACCGCATCGCCGGCCAGCTGCGTGGTCGCAAGGAGCAGCTCCTGCGGACCGCGTACCTCGCGGCGGCGCAGACCGACGCCGACGTCGTGAACTACCTGGCGCGCCGGATCGTCGAGTCGCCCGGGACGCTCCCCAACCTGGGACCGCAGGGCCCCGGCTCACCGTAAGCACCGGCCCGCCGATGCGCGCCCTGCTCGTCAGCACCTACGACCTCGGCCGCCAACCCTTCGGGCTGGCCTCACCGGCGGCGTGGCTGCGCCGTGAGGGCGTCGACGTCGACACGGTTGACGCTTCGCGCACCGCGTTCAGTCCGGCGCTGGCCGCGGCGGCCGACCTCATCGGCTTCTATCTGCCGATGCACACGGCCACGCGGCTCGCGCTGCCTCTCATCGCCCGCGTCCGCGCCGCCAACCCCCGCGCCACCATTTGCGCCTTCGGCCTGTACGCGCCCCTCAACGACGCCACGCTCCGCGCTCACGGCGTCGACGTCGTTCTCGGCCCCGAGTTCGAGGACGATCTCGCAACGTACGCCCGTGCACTGGGGCACCCCGACACCCGGGCACCCGGGCACCCGGGCACCCAGGCACCCGGGCACCCGCGCCTGTCGTTTCTGGTCCCCGACCGCACCACGCTGCCGCCGCTCGACCAGTACGCAACGCTGCAGCTCCCCGACGGCACGCGGCGGCTCGCCGGATCGACCGACGCCACGCGCGGGTGCAAGCACCGCTGCCGGCACTGCCCGATCGTGCCCGTCTACGACGGCCAGTTCCGCGTGGTGCCCGCGGTGGTTGTCCTGGAGGACATCCGCCGGCAGGTGGCCGCCGGCGCGGCGCACATCACCTTCGGCGACCCGGATTTCTTCAACGGCCCGACGCACGCGCGCCGCATCGTCGAGGCGCTGCACGCCGAGTTCCCCGGCCTCACTTACGACGTCACGATCAAGATCGAGCACCTGCTGGCCCATCGCGCGCTGCTGCCGATGCTGGCCCGCACCGGGTGCCTCTTCGTCACGAGCGCCGTGGAGTCGGTGGACGACAGCGTGCTGGCGCGCCTGGAGAAGGGGCACACGCGCGCGGATTTCGTGCATGCGGTCGCGGCCTGCCGTGAGGCCGGCCTGGCGCTGGCGCCGACCTTCGTCGCATTCACGCCCTGGACCACCCTCGACGGCTACCGCGAGCTGCTCGACACGGTCGCGGCGCTCGACCTCGTCGATCACGTCGCGCCCGTCCAGTGGGGCATCCGCCTCCTGGTCACCGAGGGCTCCCGTCTGCTGGAGCTGCCCGACGTCCGCGCCCGCATCGGCGCGTTCGACCCGGTCAGCCTCACCTATCCCTGGGCCCACGACGACCCGCGTGTCGACGCGCTGCAGCAGCAGGTGATGCGGCTCGTCGGCGTGTCGACCGGACAGTCCCGCCGCGAGACATTCGCGCTGGTCCGCGCCCGTGTGGGAGGGGAGGCCCCGGTGCTGGCCGCGCGCGCCACCGTGCCGTATCTGGACGAGCCTTGGTACTGTTGAGCCGAGCCCGCGGCAGAGCAGGTGGCTCTGGTGTAGCGGGTGCCAGGTGCTGGGCGCTTCGGGGGGCTCCGGGGGCTCTCGCCTCTTGGCTCTCGGCTCGAGCCCAAAGCCAAAGCCTCAAATCGAGAGGGGGTGACAATGACTCGGGTGCTCGTGCTGGCGACGACCACGGGGTACCAGACGCGGATGTTCGGGGAAGCAGCGGCCCGCCTGGGGGTGGAGCTGGTGTTTGCCACCGACCGCTGCGATCACCTCGACGACCCGTGGGCCGATGGCGCCATCGCCGTGCGCTTCCACGACGAGGGCCCGTCGGCCGACGCCATCGTGCGGGCACTCGAGGGGCGGCCCATCAACGGCGTTCTGGCACTCGGCGACCGGCCGACGGTGCTGGCGGCCCGGGTCGCGGAGCTGCTGGG
The DNA here is from genome assembly GCA_040754955.1 of Acidobacteriota bacterium. GTDB lineage: Bacteria > Acidobacteriota > Vicinamibacteria > Vicinamibacterales > UBA2999 > JBFMCA01. The sequence continues at coordinate 2,874 of JBFMCA010000134.1, forward strand.
GCTGCCCGGCCACCCGCCCGACGCGGCGGCGGCCGCGCGGGACAAACGGACATCGCGGGCGCGGTTGGGGGCAGCGGGACTCCCCACGCCGGCCGGCTTTGCCGTGCCCATCACCCGCGATCCGGCGTCGCTTCTGCCGCAGGTGCCGTTCCCGTGCGTGGTCAAGCCCGCGGCGCTGTCCGGCAGCCGGGGCGTCATCCGGGCCGACACGCCGGACGCGTTCGTCGCGGCGTTCGGCCGCGTGCGACGGCTTCTGGAATCACCCGACATCCAGGCCCTGCGCGACCCGCTGGCCGACATCATCCAGGTGGAGAGCTACATCGACGGCGATGAGTACGCCGTCGAAGGCGTGCTCGAGCACGGCGTGCTCCGCGTCCTGGCCATCTTCGACAAGCCAGTGCCGCTCGTCGGCCCCTTTTTCGAGGAGACGGTCTACGTGACCCCGTCGCAGGCCGGCGCCGGGCGCCAGCAGGCGATTCGCCATGCCGTGGGTGCGGCGGTAGACGCGCTCGGGCTGCGGCACGGGCCCGTTCACGCGGAGTGCCGCGTGAGCGGCGACCTAGTGTTCGTGCTCGAGGTTGCCGCGCGTCCCATCGGCGGGCTGTGCGCCCGCGCGCTGCGGTTCACGGACCCGGGCGGCGCGGCCGCGGGCCTCGAGGAGGTGCTGCTGCGCCACGCGACGGGCGAGTCCCTGGACGGCTGGCGACGCGAGGAGGCCGCGTCGGGCGTGATGATGATTCCGATTCCGCGCGGTGGCGTCTACCGCCACGTCGCCGGGGTCGACGACGCGCTGCAGGTGGACGGAGTCGACGAGGTGCGGGTGACCGCCAAACCAGACCAGCGGCTCGTCCCGCTGCCTGAGGGGGCGAGCTACCTGGGCTTCATCTTCGCGCGAGGCGCGGCCCCGGACGACGTGGTGCGCGCGCTCGACGCGGCGCACGCGCGGCTCCACTTCACGATTGATCCCGAGCTGCCGGTGATGGCCTGACCGACTACTTGCTCTGCTGCGGGACGTAGCCAGGCGGGAGCGCCGCGCCCTCGCCGAAGAAGAACTCCTCCATGTGTTTGCGGATGAGTTCCTGCGCTTCCTTCTGCCACGGCATCAGGCGGTACTCGTTGAGGATCATCTTCTGGCGGTCCTCCCACATCTTCCAGGCCTGCGCCGAGACGTGCTCGAAGAGCCGCTGCCCGATCTCGCCCGGCCACGGGGGCGAGTCCAGCCCCGGCAGCTCTTTCTGGAACTTGACGCAGAAGACCTTGCGACCGCTCGCGTTGCCGACGCGTTCCTCGCGGGCCCCGGGAGGGCCGCCGCACATGCTCATCGATGCCTCCAACGTCCAATTCTAGCGCCACTGCCGGTCCGGTCCCCGGGGGCGCGTCCCAAACGGATGAAGCCGGCCCGGACCCGCAAGCTAGCTGAACCGTATTGATCTTTGCCACCACAAAGCTCGACTGTAGCGATTCCATGCACGCGAGCGCGAGACTACAGAATCGTAATCGTATAAGTCTCAGTATGGCAAGTGTTTACAGAATCCACCCAGCTCGTCCATGGGTACGCGCTTTGCCACGTCCTCCAGGCAAGGGAGGTCCATGCAGATGAACGAGCCGCGCAGGAAGGAACGCCGTGGGTTTGCCTCGATGTCACCCGAGAAACAGCGCGAAATCGCCAGCAAGGGCGGGCGCGCCGCGCACGCCAAGGGCACCGCGCACGAGTGGTCGTCGGACGAGGCGCGCTCGGCGGGGCGCAAGGGCGGCATGGCGAGCCGTGGCGGTCGTGGCAAGCTGCCGGCCGAGGCGCCCGCGGTCAGTGGACCGGCCGAGTCGGCTTCGCCGGCGCCCCCGACCGACTGAGCGGTGATCCCTTCGTCCGTACCGGCGCAGTGCCGGCCTTGGCCACCTCGACTCGCGCGTCGTTGAAGCACGCGCCCCCGCCGATGTCGGTAAGCGCGTCGGGGACCAGGGCCGTCGCCGTGTAGCCGTTGCCGGTGTGGCGTCGCCAGACGCCCTTGGGCATCGAGACGGTCCCCTCGCGCACGAGCGGCGTGACCTTCACCGGAAGGTGCACTTCGCCGAGCGCGTTCCACACGCGGACTTCGTCGCCGGTGGCCAGTTCACGCGCTTCGGCGTCGCGGGGGTGCATTTCCAGCACAACCGGTGGACGGTGCAGCTCGCCGAGCGTCGAGCTCACCGTCCGCTCGCTCGCCGGCGAGATGAGCGCGAGCGGAAACTCGACGGTGGCCGGGTCGGGCTGGTATCCGTAGAGTCCCGCCGGTGCCTCCCGGTCGAGCGGCTCCGGGCACAGGTGCACGCGGCCGTCGGGCGTGCGCGGATGGACGTCGACGAACTGCACGGGACGGCCGCCGAACGGGGCATCGGCGATCCACCGCTCGCGCAGCGGCTGCGCGTACTCGGGCGGCAGCGCGTCGAGCACCGCGAGCATCGCCTCCATCTCTCCCGGCGGGTCATCGGGCCGGTCGAGGTCGAGCCGCCGGAGCAGGGCGCTGAAGACCTCGTTGTTGGGTCGCGATTCGCCGACGGGTTCGACGACCGGGCGCGCCAGCTGCAGCGAGACGGGGCCGTACGCCTTGGCGAAGTCGTAGTGCTCGAGGAACGTCGTGGCTGGCAGCAGCATGTCGGCGAACTGCGCCGTATCGGTGAGCACCTGATCGAACACGACCGTGTAGAGATCGTCGCGGGCGAGGCCGGCCAGGACGCGGCGCTGGTCGGGCAGCGTCACCGCCGGGTTGCAGTTGTAGACGAAGAGCAGCCGGACAGGAGCCCCGTCGGGCTCGGTGAGGACTCGTCCCACCTGATTCATGTTGATGGCCCGCGTGCCGGGCTCGGGGTCGCGCTGCCAGGTGCGCACGATGTCCCACGATCCCGAGTTGCTCATCGAGAAGCCGCCGCCGCGCACGCCGAACTTGCCGCCCACGGCAGGCAGGGCCAGCACGGCCGCCGCGGCGCTCCCGCCGTTGCGATTTCGCTCGAGCCCCCAGCCGCAGCGGATGAGCGCCGGTGACGCCTCGGCGTAGCGCCGCGCCAGGTCGGCGATGGCGGCGGCGGGCACGCCGCTGACCTCCGCGGCGCGCTCGAACGTCCAGGCGCGCGCGCGCTCGCGTAGCCGCTCCGCGCCCGTGGTATGCGCGTCGAGGAACGCCTGGTCCGCGTGCCCATCTTCGAAGAGAAACCGGTGCACGGCGAGGGCGACGGCCAGGTCGGTCCCGGGTCGCACTGGCAGGTGCGTGTCGGCCTGGCGCGCGAGCGCGGTCGCCCGGGGATCGATGACGACCAGGTGGGCGCCGTTCTCGCGGGCGTCCTTGATGTACGGCACCAGGTGGATGCCCGACACACCGGGGTTGACGCCCCAGAGCACGATGAGCTTCGCGCGAGGGTAGTCCTGGTAGCTGACCGAGGGCATCTTGCCGTACAGCCCCTGGTTTGCGGCACCCGTCGGCGCCGCGCACACCGTGCGGAGCAGCCGCGAGGCGCCCAGCCGGCGGAAGAGCGCGGCGTCGAGCAGATCCTGCGTGAGCAAGCCGTTCGAGCCGCCGTACGACAACGGCAGGATGGCCTCGCCGCCGTGCGCGTCACGGGTCTCGCGCAGGCGCCGCGCGAGCTCGTCGAGCGCCTCGTCCCAGGTGACGCGGCGGAACTGGCCTTCGCCCTTGGGGCCGACCCGCACCATCGGATGGCGCAGCCGATCGTCGCCGTACACGCGATGGTGGAAGCGCCGCACCTTGCTGCAGATGTAGCCGCGGGTGACCTCGTTCAGGCGGCCGCCGTCGATGCGCGTGATGCGGCCACCCCGGAGCGCGACCGACAGCGTGCAGGAATCGGGGCAGTCAAGGGGACACGCCGTCTCGACGGTGGACTCCGGCGGAGAAACTGCGGGACGGGGCATGGGGACAGCTTACGACAAATGGCGAATGGCGAATGACGAATGGCGAAAGCTTCAGCGCGGGCGGATGCGGGCGCCGCTCTGCAGCTCCCGCAGCACCTGGAAGGGGCCGGCGACGACGCTTGCGCCTTCGTCGACGCCTTCGACTTCGATGGCCAGGCCGCCGATGATGCCCGTCGTGACGGGCGTGAACGTGGCGGTGTCGCCGGTCACGCGGAACACGCCCCGCGTGGGCCCGGCGTCCCCGGGCCGCTCCACGACAGCCTGGAGGGGCACGGTCAGGACGCGGGTCCGTTCCTCGACGAGGATCTCGGCATCGCACGTCAGGCCCGGTCGCAGGCGGGCGGTGTCGCCCTCGATTCGCACCTTCACCCGGAACTCGCGCGCCGCGGCCTGCTGGCCGATCTGCGGCAGGGCGCTCGCGCCGATCTCGACGACGCGCCCGGCAAAGCGCTGGCTGGGCACCGCTTCGAGCGTCACCGTCGCGGGGTCGCCGATCGTCAGCCGCAGGACGTCGGCTTCGGCGACCTTCACCTCGGCGTCGATGGCGCTGAGGTCCGAGATGGTCATGAGAATGGTGCCAGGCTGGTTCTGGACACCGATGACGACCATCTCGCCTTCCTCCACGTCGAGCCTGGTCACCACGCCGTCGATGGGCGCGGTGATCTCGGTCTTGGCGAGCTGATCGCGGGCGCGGGCGGCCTCGGCGCGCGCCTGCGCAACGCGGCGGGATGCGGCCTCGCGGGCCTGCTCGGCGCGCCGGAGGGCGGCGGCCGCGGCATTCACCTGCGCCTCGGACGACTCGGCGGCGGCGGTCGCGCTGTCGAGGTCGGCCAGCGGCGCCAGCCCCGCGGCGCGAAGCTCACGCACGCGAGCCAGCGCCTTGCCGGCCTCCGCCGCCCGGGCGCGTGCGGCGTCGAGTTCGGCCTGCGCGGCGCGCACCTGGTCGCCGGCAGCCGCGGCCTCGGCTTCCAGCGCGCGCGTGGCGGCGTCCGCCGACCGCGTCAGGCTCTCGGCCTGCACGGGATCGATGCGCGCCAGCATCTGGCCGGCCCGCACGCGATCACCCTCGCGGACGCCCAGCGCCACCAGCCGGCCCATGGCCGAAGAGCCGATATCCGCGAAGCGGGTCGCGACGATCTCACCCGAGGCGGTGACGAACGACTGCAGGCGATCCACCCGTTCCACGGCCGCTACGTCCACCACGGTGGCCTCGGGCCCCCCGCGGGTTGCGACCGCGGCGCCCGCGACGACAGCCAGCAGGCCACCCAGCCCGATCCACCGATTCCTGCTCATCTTCATAAACTTACTCTTGGACGCCGCTCCCGTGCACGGAGGTTCCGCAACGGCGGCGGCGGTCGGGTAGTCTAAGCAGGCGATGCGCAGTCTCGGCGAAGCGGTCGGTCAGGCAGCGGCGGCGCTCGCGGCCCATCCCCTGCGCGCGGGCCTCGGCGCTCTGGCCATCGCGGTTGCCGTCGCCACCATGGTCGTCGTCGTCAGCGCGCTCGAAGGCATCGCCGCCTACGCGCGGCGCACGACAGCCCGCGCCTTCGGGGCCGAAACCTTTCTCATCGCGCAGGTGGCCGCCCCGGGCCGCGTGTCCCGGCGCGAGCTGCTCGACCAGCTGCAGCGCAACCCTCCCATCCGCCGCGTCGAGGTGGTCTTTCTCGAGCGCCACGCGGACGATCTCGTGGTGTACGCGCCGAACGCCCAGACGACGGCGGAGGTGGCGGCCGAAGGGCGGGTGTACGAGAACGGCGCCATTACGGGCACGACCGCGGCGCTCGCTGAGATACGCGATCTGGCCATCGAGCGCGGACGCTTCTTCACGCGCGACGAGGACCGGTCGGCGGCGCAGGTGGCCGTCATCGGCGTCGACGTCGCCGACGCCGTCTTTCCCGGGCGAGACCCCCTCGGTCGCACCATTCGCGTGGCCGGCCGGGCCTTTACCGTGATCGGCACGCAGGAACGCCTGGGCAGTTCCGGCGGAGCCTCGCTCGATCGGTATGTCTGGATTCCCATTCGCGCCTACGAGCGCGCGTTCGGCGCGCCGCGCAGCCTGCAGATCTTCGCGCGGGCGTGGGAGGGGCTGCCCTCGGTGGCCGGCGAAGACCGCGCCCGCATCTCGCTGCGGGCGCGCCGGGCGCTCGAGCCCGGCGTCGCGGACAACTTCGACCTGCTGACGCCGGACGCCGCCCGCGATTTCGTGTTCACGCTGTCCCAGCGCATCGGCGCCGCCGCCGGCCCCATCTCCCTGATGGCGCTTCTTGCGGCCATCGTCGTCGTCACCAACACCGTGCTGGTGTCGGTGACGGAGCGGACACGGGAGATTGGCGTGCGCCGGGCGCTGGGCGCGCCGCGCGGCCAGATCATGCGGGAGGTGTTCGCGGAGAGCTCGCTGGTGGCCGTCATCGGCGGGCTCGGCGGGACGGCGCTGGCGATGGCGGCCGTGGCGGGGCTCGACGGGCTGCTCGACGTCGGGCTGCGCGTGCGGCCCTCGACGGTGGCCTGGAGCCTCGTCGCGTCGGCGGCGAGCGGGCTGGCCGCGGGCTGGTACCCGGCGCGCCGGGCCACCCGCATCGACGTCATTCAGGCGTTGAGGATGGAATGACGGTGCGGCGCGAATCCGTGATCGCGGCGGTGTCGGAGGCGGGGGGCCTGGCCGTCGACGCCATCCGCTCGCAGCCCGCGCGCTCGGCCCTGGCGATCGTCGGCGTCGTCATCGGCATCGTGACGGTCGTGCTCGTGGCCTCCACGCTCGTCGGCCTGCGCAACAGCGTCGCGATGCTCTTCCGAGAGCTGGGCACCGAGAACATCTTCGCGTTCCACCGGCAGGGGGATCCGTACTCGCCGGCGTCGGATCGCGACGCGCGGCGCCGGCCGCTGCGGCCAGCCTTTGCCGACGACATCGCGCGGCTCAGTCCCGCGGTGCGCGACGTCGCCGTGCAGGTGCTCGTGCCGTTCGCCACGTCGACGCGCGTGCTCACGGCGCGCGCCGGCGGCAACGAGTCGGACACCATCCTGGTGGAGGGCGCGTCGCCCAACTACTTCGAGGTCACCGGCGCCGAGTTCTCGGACGGGCGGCCGTTCACCGACCTCGAGGATCGGGTGGCCGCGCCCGTCGCCGTGCTCGGGTCCAACGTGGCCCGCGCGCTCTTCGGCGACGGCCCCGCCGTCGGGCAGCCGTTCCTGCTCGGCGGCGATCGCTACTTCGTGACCGGCGTCCTCGCCGCGCGGCGGGGCACGTTCTTCGGCGAGAATCGTGGCGACAACGTCATCGCCATCCCTGTGCGCACGGCGGCGCGCCGATTCCCGGACGCCGAGCAGACCGTGCTCTACATCCGTGCGCGCCCGGGGCTGCGCGACGAGGCGCGCAGCGACGTGGAAACCGCGCTCCGGCTGATTCGCGGGCTGGATGCGGAGGACGAGAACGACTTCACGCTCTCGACGGCCGACCAGATCATCGCGCAGTTCGATCGCATCGGCGCGCAGATCTTCGTGGCCACGGTGGCGCTCGCGGCCGTGAGCCTGCTCATCGGCGGCATCGGCATCGCGAACGTGATGATCATCAGCGTGACCGAGCGGACCCGCGAAATCGGCGTTCGGCTGGCCATCGGCGCCAGGCGGCGCGAGGTGCTGCGCCAGTTCCTGCTCGAGGCTGCCCTCCTGGCGGGAGGCGGCGGGCTGATCGGCGTCGCCATCGCCGTGCTGCTCGGCCTGGTCGCGGCGCTGGTGGCGCCCACGTTTCCCGCCGCGCCGCCCGCCT
>JBFMCA010000135.1:0-10406 GCA_040754955.1 Acidobacteriota bacterium
CATGCCGGAAAGGTGCCTGGCACCTTTTTCAGCGGGCGGCGGCGGCGATCACCTCACGCACGCGCGACGCCAGCGCCCGCACGTCCCGGGTCGATGGCTCCGCCGAGGCCTCGGTGGAGATGGGATCGTGGATGACGAGCCGCACCTCGCCGGGACAGGTCATCAGCCGCCCCTTCAGCATCACATGCCGGCTCCCGGACACCGACACCGGCACGATGGGCAGCCCGGCCTGCATGGCCAGATAGAAGCCGCCCCCCTTGAACGGCCCCACCGCCCCCGTGGCGCTGCGCGTTCCCTCCGGAAACACAATCAGGCTCAACCCGCGCGACGTCAGGCGCTCGGCCCACCCGAAGATGGCCGACCGGTCGGGCCGCCGGCGGTCCACCAGCATGTGGCCCGTCCGGCGCAGGTGCCAGCCGAGGAACGGGAACGACCCGAGCGACTCCTTGGCGATGATGCGGAGCTGGAACGGCAGCGACGCGAACAGCACCGGGATGTCGTAGATGCTCTGGTGGTTGGACACGAACACGTAGGTGCGGCCGCGCTCGACGCGCTCCAGCCCCTCGACGCGCACCCGCACGCCCGTCGTGGCCAGTATCAGCCACGACCAGAGGCGCGCGCAGCCGTGCGCGAAGTAGCCCTTCGGCTCGAACAGGCTCGAGCCGATCGAGAGCGTGCCGAGCACGATCGTGTACACGGCGATGGCGGGGATCAGGAAGAAGACCGTTCGCCACCAGTGGAACGGCGGAATCACTTCCCGGCGCCGCCCGGCGGTGTCACCGCGGTGGCCGTCGTCGACCCCGCGGGCGCGGGCGTCGGGCGCGGCGCGCGGGGTCGATCCTCCACCTGGCCCTGATGCGCCTGCGCGGCGACGCTCGGGTCGAGGTACCGCCCGAAGATCATCTTGCCCGCCGTCGTCTGCAGCACGCTCGTGACCACGACGTCGATGGTCTTACCGATCATCTTCCGAGCGTTGTCGACCACCACCATCGTGCCGTCGTCGAGATAGGCGACACCCTGGTTGTATTCCTTGCCTTCCTTCAGTATGAACACCTTCATGATCTCGCCGGGCAGCACCACGGGCTTGAGCGCGTTGGCGAGCTCGTTGATGTTGAGCACCTCGACACCGCGCAGCTGCGCCACCTTGTTCAGGTTGAAGTCGTTGGTGACGATCTTCCCCGAGAGCGTCCGCGCCAGCTCGATGAGCTTGAGATCGACTTCCCGAACCTCCGGGAAGTCCACGTCGGAGATCATCACCTCGACACCCGACATCTTCTGCACCTTCTGCAGGATGTCGAGGCCGCGGCGGCCGCGGTTGCGCTTCATCGAGTCGGCCGAGTCCGCCACGAGCTGCAGTTCCTTCAGCACGAACTGCGGGATGACGAGCGTGCCGTCCATGAAGCCCGTCTCGCAGATGTCGGCAATGCGGCCGTCGATGATGACCGACGTGTCCAGCACCTTGTAGCGGCGCTCGGGCCCTGTGGCGCGGAAGAGCGCCATCAGACGCGTCGGCTCGAGCCACTCGCCCTTGCGGCCCCCGACCACCAGGCCCAGGTACGGCAGCAGCAGGAGGACGAAGCCGTGGAGAAACGCGACGCGCTGGTCCGACGGGTCCGCCCAGAAGAGCGCCGTGCCGATGCCCTGGGCGAGCAGCAGGCCGATGCCGCCACCGATGAGCGCCCCCAGCATGTGGCTGACCGGCGTGTCGCGAAGCTGCCACTCGAAGAAGACGGCCAGGCTGGCGAGGCCCACGCCGAACCCGAGGTTCGCGAGGGGACTCTCGCCGAGGGGCGAGACGAGGACGGCTGTGTAGACCACGCCGCCAACGAAGAGGAGCCGAGCCAGGAGAAACCAGGCCATCGGAATAAACCTTCTTCCCGGAATGACGCCGATTATGACCGAGGCACCCTATATGACTACGGCACCTTAGAACTGCCAGGGACGGCAGGTCAAGCCAGCAGTAGATCCAACGCCTCGCCTACGTGCCGGACCCCCACCAGCTCGGCGGGCCCGCGCGCGTCGCCGCCGTCAAGGTTCGCGGCGGGCAGCACCAGCCGCGTAAACCCCATCTGCTCGGCCTCGCGGATACGGAGCGGCGCCTGCGGCACGCCGCGGACCTCGCCGCCCAGCCCAACCTCGCCGAAGACGGCTGTGCCCTGGGCCAGGGGCCGGTTGCGCACGCTCGAGGCCACGGCGGCCACGAGCGCCAGGTCGGCCGCGGGCTCGTCGATGCTCATGCCGCCCGCGATGTTGAGGAAGACGTCGTCGGACACCAGGTGCAGGCCGGCCCGCTTCTCGAGCACGGCCAGCAGCAGCGACAGGCGGTTCTGATCGATGCCCACCGCCATCCGCCGCGGCATGCCGTAGCTCGACGTGCTGACAAGGGCCTGCACCTCGACCAGGATGGGCCGCGACCCCTCGATGCAGCACAACACCGCCGACCCCGGGGTGGCCACCGGACGCTCGGCCAGGAAGAGCGCCGAGGGGTTCGGCACCGCCTTGAGCCCGCTGCCGGTCATCTCGAACACGCCCAGCTCGCTCACGGCGCCGAATCGGTTCTTCACCGCGCGGACGACGCGGTGCGCGTGGTGCCGTTCGCCCTCGAAGTAGAGCACGGTGTCAACGACGTGCTCGAGCGCCTTCGGGCCGGCGAGGCTGCCTTCCTTGGTGACGTGGCCGACCAGAAACGTCGGCACGTTGTGCCCCTTGGCGGCGAACAGGAACTGCGTGGCCGCCTCGCGCACCTGCCCGATGCTGCCGGGCGCCGACTGGAACTTCACCGAGAACACGGTCTGGATCGAGTCGACGATGACAAGGGCGGGCCGAAGGCGGCCCTGCTCTTCGAGGATGGTCTCGAGGCACGTCTCTGCCAGCAGGTACAGCGGCGCGTCGCCGACGCCCAGCCGCTCGCCCCGCGACTTGATCTGGTGCTCGGACTCCTCACCCGACGCGTAGAGCACCGGCCCGATGTCGCGCGCGAAGTTGGCCGCCGCCTGCAGCAGCAGCGTCGACTTGCCGATGCCCGGCTCGCCGCCGAGCAGCACCAGCGAGCCCGGCACGATGCCGCCACCGAGCACGCGGTCGAACTCGCCGATGCCCGTCGACAGCCGCTGGGCCTGCGACGCCTCGATATCCGCGTACCGCTTCGCGCCCTGCGCGGCCGTGCCGGGCAGCGCGTAGCGATGTCCCTTGCCCGCGCCCGCATCGCCGTCGGCGCGTTCCTCGACGAACGAGTTCCACGCCCCGCAGTCCGGGCAGCGGCCCTGCCACTTGGGCGACTGGCTGCCGCACTCCTGGCAGACAAAGACGGGCTTGGGCGTCTTCATGCGCGTGCTGCGATCTTATCGCTACTGCCGCCCCGGCGGCGGCACCGGCGCCCTTTCGCCATTTGTCATTCGTCATTCGCCCTCTGTCATTCGTCATTCGTCATTTGTCATTCGCCATTCCGTGTCCCCCCTGGTACGCCCGTTGCACGCGTCCTCCGGGGAGGTCCGGGCCATGGCGTGTCTCGCGTCGTCGCGCGTCGGGGGCGTGGCCAGCGAGGTCGTCTGGGACGCCAACTGCCACGGCGTGGCCCAGCTCGCCGATGACGCCGCGCTCACGGTCGGACGCGACGCCGGCATCACACCGGAGTGCCTGCTCGCCGCAGCGGCCAACGCCGCGCTGATGGTGGCGTTCCTCGAGCGCGCCGCCGCCGCGGGGCTGGCGGTGCTGGGCTACGTGTCCGCGTCGCGGTTCGAGCCGGCAGTCGAGGTGCCGGGAGGTGCGCGGCTGGTGCTCCTGCCGTCGATGCTCGTGGCGGCCGACGACGTGGATCGCGCCGGCAAGCTTCTACAGGAAGCGCTCGCAGAAGCGCCGGTGCTCCGGCAGCTGCTGCCGGAAGTCGCCCTCGAGTGCAGCATTCAGCCCATGGGGCGTCCGGCCGGCCGGAGGTGACGGCATGGACGTCGCCTCCTACTACGCCCGGCCGCCGGTGCGGCAGCGGCTGGAGGAGTATCTCGACCCGCTCGGCCGCGGCGAGGGTTCGACGGCCGTCAGCGTATCCGGCGTCTATGCCGGGTGCGACCCCATGCCCCAGTGGGAGGGCGCGCCGGCGCTGCCCCCCGAGGCGCTCGACTGGCTGCTCGCACGCGGCGCCGACGTCGCCCGATCGATGCTCGATCGCCGCGTCTTCCTCGTGCACATCGACCTCGACTACCAGAACAGCTCGCATCCGGACGAGCCGTTCCTGCACCCCCGCGAGACGTTCGCGCGCCTGGAGCCCGCCTACGCCGCCGTCGACGCCGTGCTGGCGCGCTTCGACCTGCCGGTGCTGCGCCTGATGACCGGGCGCGGCTACCACTTCACCGGCGCCGTGCCGCTCGAGGCCCCGGTCGTCGACGACCTGGCCGGCCTCTCCGCCGAGGATCCCGCCTGGTACGTCACGCGCGGCCAGCGCGTCTACGACCCGCGGGCCGACTACTCGTCGCACGTGGCGCGGGCCTACGCCGGCCTCGGCCTCGTGCTGGAGCACGCCGCCCATCTCGTGGCGCGCACCGTGCCCCGCACCGCGCTCCTTCCCCTCGTGATCAACGGCACGGTGGTCGGCGAGGTCTCCGATCGCGGCCGCGAGTGCGCGTCGCTCGACGTCTCGTTCGCCGGCGATCCCATCGACGTCCGATCGCTCCGCTGCGCGTTCAGCGCGTACCAGCTCCACCGCCTGCGCCCCGACATCTTCGGCGCCGAGGCCGCGGCCCGCCCGCCGCTCGCGGCCGTGCCCCGCGCCCCGGACGCGCCGCTCGATGCCGTGCTCGAATCCCGGTCGCTCGAGGCGGCGGCAGCCCTGGCGATCGACGCGGGCGCGCGGCTGCCCATGGCCACCGGCGGCCTCACGCGCCTGGTGGACGACTACCGCGCGTCGCCGCTTCGCGCGTTTCACCGGTCCTTCTACACGGTCGCTCCCCACCCGCCGGCGCGCTGGGCCGACACCTACGACCGCGTGGACCTTGACGCCTGGCCGCAGTGCGTTGCCGCGTCGCTCCGCACGCCCAACGACCTGCTGCTGCAGCCCGCGCACCTCCAGCACGTGACGCGCGCGTTTCTCGACGCGGGCTGGACGCCGCGGCACGTCGCAGGCCTCGTGTGGTCGCGATACGCGCGCGACTGCGGCTGGGGCGACCGGTGGCGGCGGCGCATGGACCCGCGGACGCGCGCCGACTACGACGTCCGGGTCTTTGCCGGCCTCATCGACCAGGGGCTCGATCGCGGGCTCGATTTCAACTGCGTCTCGGCGCGGGAGAAGGGCCTCTGTCCTGGCGGCGCCTGCGGCTGGGACCTGCGCGCCGTGGGCCGCCACCTGCGGGGAGGCTATCGCCCATGACCTGGCCCCTGGCCGTCGCCACCGGCGGCTACGTCGACCGGCCCATCGTGGACGTGCTCGCGGCCGTGCACGAGGCCGGCATCACCACGGTGGAGCTCGGGACGCCGCCCCGCCACTTCGCCCCGTGGGATCGGAGCCAGATAGACGCGGTCGCGGCCGAGCTCGGGCGGACGGCGCTCCACCCCCTGTCCATCCACGCCCCCTTCGGCGGCCCGCTGGATCTGGCCGACGCCAACCCGCGGCACCGCCAGGCCGCCATCGCCGCCATCCTGACGGCGGCCGGCGCGCTGAAGCGCCTGGGCGGCCGCATCGTCGTGGTCCATCCGTCGGATACCGTCAGGCACGCCCACGAGGTCGACGGCCGGCTCCGCGGATGCATCGAGGCTCTGCAGGGCCTGGCCGGCGCCATCGACGGGCTGGACATGCGCCTCGCTTTGGAGACGCCGCTGCCCCACCTGGTCGGCGGCTCGCCCGAAGAGTTCGTTCGAATACTCGCGGCGCTGCCGGAATCAGTCGGCGTCTGCCTCGACACCGGCCACGCGCACCTGGGGCACCACTGGCACCGGTTCATCGAGGCGGTGGGGCATCGACTGGTCCACGTGCACGCCACGGACCATCACGGCCGCTTCGACGATCACCTGCCGCCGGGGGACGGTGTGCTCGACTGGGCCGACATCGGGCGCACGCTCCGTGGCGTGGGCTACACGGGCTGCATCGTCCTGGAGGTCGCGGCCGGACGCGAGCCGATGCCGGAGTACTTTCGCCGCGCGCGACGGCAGGCGCAGGCGCTGCTCGACGGATGAGGCCGCCGATTTTACGCATTCGCGGTCCGGATTTCGTTGACTCCGCACCGACCGCGCCGTATCGTACTTGTGGTCCCCGCCTCGTGTACCTGCGGCTCTACGCCGCCGTCGGAGGAGCACCAATGGCCTCCTTTATCGCGCCAAGCGACCCCATCCGGCGTGTGTTCGCCGAATACCGGGAGATGCCCGGGTTGACGCTGACCGAGGCGCAGGCGAGCCGGCTCTTCGGCCTTCCGCCGGCGGAGTGCCGGAGCGTGCTGGCGTTTCTCGTCGATCAGGGATTCCTGTCGAAGACCGAGGACGACAGGTATGTCTGTCGCCGTGCGCTCGAACGGACCGCCTGACACCGAACGGCCGGCGGGCCTGGAACCGCCGGCCGGCTCACTCCCCGTACTTCCGCTCCACACGCGCCCCGAGCCGGCAGAGGATCTCGTAGGGAATGGTGCCGATGCGCGCCGCCATCTCGCGCGCGTCGAGCGTCTGCGCGGCGGACTCGCCCTGCCGCCCGATGAAGACAACTTCGTCGCCGGGCGACACGTCGGGGATGTCGGTGACGTCGGCGGTGAGCATGTCCATGCTCACCGCGCCCACGATGGGCGCGCGGCAGCCGCGCACGAGGAGGTCGCCCTTCCCTTCCAGGCGCCGGTCGAGGCCGTCGGCGTACCCGGCGGGCACGATGGCCAGCGTCATCGGGCGCTCGGCATGAAAGCGGGCGCCGTAGCCCACCGTCTCGCCGGACCGCACGCCCTTGACCGCCACGACGCGGCTCGTGAGCGTCATCACCGGCTGGAGGTCGAGCGTCGAGGCCAGCGGTGGCGGGACGACGCCGTAGAGCAGCAGGCCGGGGCGCACCAGGTCGAACCACGTGCGCGAGTCGCGCAGCAGGGCGGCGCTGTTGGCGGTATGCGCGAGCCGCGGGCGGACGCCGAGCGCCGCGAGCGAGCCGAGCGCAGCCTCGAATGCCGCGCGCTGCGCCTCGAACAGCGGGTGCTCGGGCTCGTCGGCGGTCGCAAAGTGCGTGTAGACCGCCTCGACGTCGAGGTGCGGGCTGCCGAGGAGCCCGGGCAGCGTGCGCGCGAGGTTGTCGTGGCGGAAACCGAGCCGGTGCATGCCGGTGTCGATCTTCAGGTGGCAGGCGACGCGCACGCCGCGCGCGGACGCCGCGGCCGCGAGCGCGCGACCGGCCGACGGGCTGGCCACAGTGGGCGTCAGCCCGTGGTCGAAGACGCCGTCGAGGTCGCTCACGCTCAGCGCGCCGAACACGAGGATGCGCGCGCCGACGCCCGCCTGGCGCAGCTGCACGCCTTCCTCGATGTCGGCGACGGCCAGCCACGCGGCGCCGGCCGCGGCCAGCGTCTCGGCGACCGGCACGGCGCCGTGCCCGTACGCGTTGGCCTTCACGACGGCCATCACCCCTGGCGGCGTCGCCGGACCGGACCCCGCGCCCCGGTTGAGCGCGGCTTCGCGCGCGAGGTAGGCGACGATCGCACGGTAGTTGGCCGCGAGCGCGGCAAGGTCGACACGCGCGGCCGTGCAGCGGATCATTCCTGGAGGTCGCGCGCGAGCGGCATGAACCTGGTCTGGCCGCGGAGGAACGCCACGCGGATCGTGCCGGTGGGACCGTTGCGCTGCTTGGCCACAATCAGCTCCGCGGTGCCGTCGGTCTCGGCGGGCTGGTCCTTGTCGAGCTTGTACATCTCCTCGCGGAAGATGAGAATCACCACGTCCGCGTCCTGCTCGAGGGCACCCGACTCACGGAGGTCGGAGAGCTGCGGCCGCTTGTCGGACCGCGCCTCGGGCGCGCGCGAGAGCTGCGACAGCACGACGATGGGGACGTTCAGCTCCTTGGCGAGCCCCTTGAGCGACCGCGAGATCGCCGCGAGCTCGAGCGTGCGGTTCTCGAAGCGGCCGCGCCCCGTCATGAGCTGGATGTAGTCCACCGCCAGGATGCTCAACCCGTGCTCGGCCTGGAGCCGGCGCGCCTTGGCGCGCATCTCGAGGACGCCGATGCCCGCCGTGTCGTCCACGAACATCTGCGCCGCCGAGAGCGTCTCCAGCGCGTGCGTGATGCTGCCGTACTCGCGCTGGCCAATCTGCCCGCTCATGAGCCGGTAGCTGTCGATCTTCGCCTCGGACGAGAGCATGCGCATGAACAGCTGCTCGCGGCTCATCTCGAGGCTGAAGAAGCCGGCGACGCCGCCGTGCGTGGCCACGTGCTGGCAGATGTTGAGCACGAGGCTGGTCTTCCCCATCGACGGGCGGGCCGCGACGATGACCAGGTCGCCGGGCTGGAAACCGCGGGTCATCCGGTCCAGGTCGGGCAGGTGCGTGCCGACGCCCGTGATGTAGGTCTGGTGCTCGAAGAGCTTCTCGATCTTCGGGAAGCTGTCGCGCACCAGGTCCTTCATGGCGACGAAGCCGGCCTTCACCCGGTCCTCGGCCACCGAGAAGATGGCGCTCTCCGCATCGTCGAGGATGAGGTCGGCTTCCTGGTCGGCCTCGTAGGCGTTGGCGAGGATCTTGTTGGCCGAGAAGATGAGCGCGCGGAGCGTCGCCTTCTCCTTGACGATGCGCGCGTAGTACTCGACGTTGGTGGCGCGCGGCACGCCGTCGACGAGCGAGGCGATGTAGGCGGGCCCGCCGACTTCCTCCAGCTCGCCGGTCCGGTCGAGCTCCTCCTTGAGCGTCACCAGGTCGATGGGCTGGCGCCGCTCGGAGAGGTCGATCATCCGCTCGAAGATGCGGCGGTGCGCGTCGCGGAAGAACGCGGCCGGGCCGATGACGCCGGCCGCGCTGTGGAACGTCTCGTTGTCGAGCAGGATCGCCCCGAGGACCGAGCGCTCGGCCTCCAGGTTGTGCGGCAGGATGCGATCGGGCGCGGCGACGGGCTCGGGCACAGGCGGGATCTCCAGCGGCCGGACGGGGCGCCCGCGGACGCACCGCGAGCCGCCCCACCGGACCGGTCCGTGCCTACTCTTCCTTGACCACCGTGACGCGCACGCGTGCCGTGACGTCGCGGTGGAGCTTGACGGGCACCGAGGCCTCGCCGAGCGCCTTGAGGGGATCGGGGAGCAGGATCTTGCGACGGTCGATGTCGAAGCCCTTCTCCTTCAGCAGCTCGCCGATGTCGGCGTTGGTCACCGAGCCGTAGAGCTGATCGTTCTCGCCGACCTTGCGGGCGATGGAGAGCTCGAGCGCCGACAGGCGGACGGCGATGGCCTCCGCGCTCGCGCGCTCCTCGGCCTCCTTCGCCTCCACGATCTTGCGCTCGGCGGCGACGCGCTTCTTGTTGGCCTCGGTCGCCGCCAGGGCGAGCTTCCGGGGCAGCAGGTAGTTGCGGGCGTAGCCGTCGGCGACCTTCACGATCTCGCCGCGGCGCCCGAGGTTCTCGACGTGGTCCCTGAGGATGACTTCCATGGCGACTGGCTTCCCCCGCTAGTCCGACGCGTACGGCAGCAGCGCCAGCTGCCGCGCCCGGAGAATGGCCTCGCGCAGCGCGCGCTGGTGCTTGGCGCACGTGCCCGAGATGCGGCGCGGCAGCACCTTGCCGCGCTCCGGCACGAAGCCGCTCAGGAGCCGTACGTCCTTGTAGTTGATGTCGTCAATCTTGTCCGCGCAGAACTTGCAGACCTTGCGGCGGCGGAACAGCCCGCGGCGCTGGCCGCCCGGCTTGTCCGCGCCGGCGCCGCCCCGGCCACGCGAACCCCCACCGCTCTTCTTGAATCCGTTGCTCATGGCCTAGGCCTCCGCATCCATCGTGTCGTAGTCGCCCGATTCGTCGCCTTCCTCGCGCTGCGGCCCCTCGCCCGGCTGCCGGTCGGGCGGCAGCCCGCGGGCGATGCGGCGGCGCCGCGACTCCTCGGTGCGCTTGGTCTTCGCCCGCTCCGCCTTCGCCTGGTCCACGTCCACGCGGACCACCAGGTGGCGCAGCAGCAGGTCGACGTTCTTGAGCCGGCGGTCGAGCTCCTTGACCAGCTCGCCGTCGCCCTCGATGACCTCGAGCACGTAGATGCCTTCCTTGTGCCTGCCGATTTCGTAGGCAAGCTTCCGCCGGCCCCACGACTCCGACCGCGTGAGCGTGCCGTGCATCTTGGTGACAATCTGCTCGACCTGCGTGTGGAGGTCGGCCACCTCCTGCTCGGTCGCGTCGGGCTTGATGACGTAGACGAGTTCGTACGTACGCATTCGGTCTCCTTGTGGACGGGTTCGGGCGGGTCGGGCGGCTGGGCCAGGTGGGGCGGGTG
>JBFMCA010000136.1:0-10049 GCA_040754955.1 Acidobacteriota bacterium
CGGGTGGGGCGGGTGGGAGTGGGTCAGAAAATGGGGTCGGGCCTATTTTTCGAGCTGCAGGAGACAAGAAAAATAGGCCCGACCCCGAATTACTGGCTCGGCGGGCGGGAGAAGTCCACCTTCGGCAAGGCTTTCGCCGCCTCCGGGGCCTGGAAGAGTGGGTACTCGTCGAAGCCGAAGATGCCGGCGGTGATGTTCGACGGGAACTGCCGTCGTGCCGTGTTGTACTCCTGCACGCGCTCGTTGTAGCGCATGCGCTCCACGGCGATGCGGTTCTCGGTGCCGGCCAGCTCGTCCATGAGCCGCGCAAACGTTTCGCTCGACCTGAGCTCCGGGTAGTTCTCGACGACGAGCAGCAGGCGACTGAGCGCCGCCGACTGCTCGTTGGCTGCCGCAATGGTCTCGGTCGGCGTCCGGGCGCCAGCCAGCTTCGCGCGCGAGTCGGCGATGGCCTGGAAGACGTCCCGCTCCTGCTGCGCGAAGCCCTTGGTGGTCTCCACGAGATTGGGGATGAGGTCGTTCCGGCGCTGAAGCTGGTTCTCCACCTGCGCCCACTGCGCCTTGATGGCCTCTTCCTGGGACACGAACCGGTTGTAGGAGCAGCCCGACGACACCGCCGCCGTCAGGATGAGCCCCGTTGCCACAACAAGCCGACTGAACGTGCGCATGGTCTCTCGTTCCTCCTTCACCACGAGGCTCCGCCGCCGCCGCCACCCGAGCTGCCGCCGCCGAAGCCGCCAAAACCGCCGCCGCCGCCGCCCGACCAGCCGCCGCCCCAGCCGCTGTAGCCGCCGCCGAACGATCCGGCGTGGCTCACCCAGCGTCCGCTCCGACGGCGCCGGCCGCGGCCGGTGAGGGCTCGAACGAGGCCCGCCAGCAGCTGCATGCTGCCGAACAGCATCAGCAGCAGCAGGACATACGGGACGTCGAGCTCATCGTCGTCCCGCTCGCGCGCCCGCGCGACCGGGAGGTTGTCGAGCGTGACGTTTCGCGCCTGGGCGATGCGGCCGATGATGGCGCTGGCACCGGCCAGCATGCCGCCGCTGTAATCGCCCTTGCGAAAGTAGGGCACCATCACCTGGCGGCTGGTTTCGCCCGCGAACCCGTCGGTGATGATGGCCTCGAGGTCGTACCCGACTTCGATCCAGACCTGCCGGTCGTCCACGGCCAGCAGCAACAGCAGGCCGTTGTCCTTGTCCTTGCTGCCGATGCCCTTGCCGTGGTTTTCGAACATCTCGTTCGCGTAGACCCGGATGTCGGGCGACGGCTGGAACGTCTTCACCGTCGCCACCACCACGACGTCGCCGCTGGCGGACTGGAGCGCGCGGATGATGCGGTCGAGCTCGGCTCTCGTCGCCGGGTCGATGACGCCCGCAAAATCGTTGACCGGCCCGGACAGCTCCGGCGGCGTCGGCTGCGCTGGCGCCGGGCCCGGCCCGGCCAGGACCAGGGCGGCGGCAACGGCCAGCGCCCGTCCCATCGCCGGCGCGGCTCGGGTCACGCCACGCTCCACTGGTCGACGACCGCCACGAGCTGTTCGACGGCGCGCAGGTACTCGGGGAACAGCCGCGCGCCGTCAACCGCGCCGTGGCCGCCCGAGCCGGCGAGCATCATCACGTCTCCGGCCACCCGGCGGTCTATTCCGTGCCGCTCGGCGGCGGCCTCCGGCGAGAGCGGACCCGATCCGCCGCCGCCGTCCAGTCGGGCGAGGTTTCGCAGGACTGCCGCGAACGCCGACGCCGACTCCTCGACGAGCGCGGCGACCCGGGCGGGCCGTCCCGCGCAGTCGATGAAGTCTTCGCGCAGGTGGAGCAGGAGGCTTCGCGCCTGCACCTCGCACGCGCGCCGCAGGTCGGCCGGCCGGATGGACAGCCCCGCGAACGGGTCGGTGCCGGCCAGCACGCGGTGCGTGGCCATGATCTCGCCGAACTCCACCGGGAAGGCATCGAGCGCCCGGGCAAACTCGGCGCGCGGCACCACCAGCGGCGTGGCGGCCCCCTCGCGGCGCCACGCGCCGCTGCGGGCCGCGCAGGCGGCCAGGTCCTCGATGGTCAGCGTCCTGACGAGCGCCAGACTCGACTGCGCGGGCTCGGGCGAGCCGTACGCGACGAAGGCTTCCAGCCGGTCGCCGAAAATGCGCCCGAGATCCTCGCCCACCATCCGCAATCCCGGGTCGATGACCGTTCCCATGATCACATTCTAGGACGTGGCGGCGGCCCCGCGCTGTTCCATCGGAAAAGCCGAGGCTGACGGACTAGAATCTGGATGAACGATGCGCCTGCGCGAACTGAACGTCGGCTGCTTCGGCGGCGGCACCGGCCTTCCCAGTCTGATCGGCGGCCTCAAGCGCAATCCCTGGCTTCGGGTGCACGCGGTGGTCACGATGTTCGACAGCGGCGGGAGCTCCGGCCAGCTCCGCGACGAGCTGGGCGTTCTGCCGCCGGGCGACGTGCTGCGCTGCGCCCTGGCGC
Source organism: Acidobacteriota bacterium (assembly GCA_040754955.1). GTDB lineage: Bacteria > Acidobacteriota > Vicinamibacteria > Vicinamibacterales > UBA2999 > JBFMCA01. Next base: position 2,472 of record JBFMCA010000136.1, read on the forward strand.
TCGCCCGCAACGAGGGCGAGGCGCGGCGCGTGCTGCTCGCACGGCTGCCCACGCTGGAGCACGCGCGGCTTGCGGGGCACACCGGCGGCAACCTGCTGCTGTCGATGATGGAGCGCTACAGCGGCGACTTCCTCGCCGCCGTCGACGGCCTGCGGGCGCTGCTCGGGTGCCAGGGCTCCGTCTGGCCCATCAGCGTCGAACAGGCCACGCTCTGCGCCGAGTATGCCGACGGGCAGATCTCGCGCGGGGAGGTCGAAGTCGACCGGGCCCACGGCCGGGGGCACGAGGTGCGCCGGTTGTGGCTCGAGCCCGAGGCGCGCATCCACCCGGCCGTGCGCGACGCCATCGGCGGCTTCGATGCCGCCATCATCGGGCCCGGCAGCTTCTTCACGAGCCTGCTCCCCACGCTGCTCGTGAGCGGCGTGCGCGAGGCCGTCGCGGACGTCCGGGGCCCCATCATCCTCGTCGCCAACCTCCTCACCGAAGGGCGCGGCATGCAGGCGTTCACGGCCGCCGACGCGGTCCGCTGGGTCAGCGAGACCATCGGGCGGCCGGTGGACGCGCTGCTCTTCAACACCCGCCATCCGTCGCCGGAGATCCTGGCGCGTTACGCGGAAGAAGACAAAACACCCCTGGCGCTCGGCGATATCCCGGCGAGCTGCGAGGTCGTCGAGGGCACCTTCTGGCGCAGCGAGATCGCCCGGCACGACCGGCGTCGCTTGAGTTATGCGGCGTGGGCGGTGCTGGCGAGGCGGCTTCTGGCTTGACGCCGAACATGACGAATTTCGAATGGCGAATGGCGAATGGCGAAAGGGAGCGGGGCGTGACCACACGATGTGCGGCACTGACGATGATGGTGGTTCTGCTGGCGGCGGTGTCGCCGCGGGCGCAGGGGATGGGGGCCAACGACGTGCTGGCCTCCATCGACGCGAAGGCCGGCGCGTACGGGCAGGTGGCGCTGAAGATCTGGGAGTTCGCGGAGGTGGGCTACCAGGAGACGCGGAGCTCCGCGCTGCTCCAGGACCAGCTCCGCGCGGCGGGCTTCGACATCAAAGCCGGCGTCGCCGAGATCCCGACCGCGTTTGTCGCCACCTGGGGATCCGGGTCGCCGGTCATCGGCATCATCGGCGAGTTCGACGCGCTGCCAGGCCTGTCGCAGGCGGCAACGCCGAACCGGTCGCCCGTCGTGGAGAACGGGTCGGGCCACGGCTGCGGCCACCATCTCTTCGGCACGGCCGCCACGGCGGCCGCCATCGCCGTCAAGGAGTGGCTGACCGCCAACAGACGGCCCGGCACGCTGCGCTTCTACGGGACGCCGGCCGAAGAAGGCGGCTCCGGGAAGGTCTACATGCTGCGCGCCGGGCTCTTCGACGATGTGGATGCCGTGGTGACAATGCATCCCGGCGACCGGAATGCCGCGAGCGATTCGTCGACGCTCGCCAACGTGACGGGCAAGTTCCGCTTCCGCGGCATCTCCGCGCATGCCTCGTCGGCCCCCGACCGCGGGCGCTCGGCGCTCGACGGCGTCGAGGCGATGAACGCCATGGTGAACCTGATGCGCGAGCACGTGCCTTCGGATGCGCGCATCCACTACGTCATCACCAACGGCGGGCGCGCGCCCAACGTGGTGCCCGATTTCGCCGAGGTGTACTACTACGCCCGCCACAACGACATGCGCGTGCTGGACGGCATCTGGGAGCGCATCGTCAACGCGGCCCGCGGCGCGGCGCTTGGAACCGGCACGACCATGGAGCTGGAGGTCACGGGGGCGGTGTGGAACGTCCTGCCCAACACGTACCTGGCGCAGGTGATGCACCGGAACCTGCTGAAGGTGGGCGGCTACGAGTACACGCCGGCGGAGCGGGCCTTCGCCGAGGCGCTGCGCACGACGCTGGAAGGCCCGCTGCCTCCCATTGACAGCGCCAACAGCGTCTTCGATCCCCGGCCCGGCGTGGGGAGCGCATCGACCGATCTGGGCGACGTCAGCTGGCGGGTGCCGACCGTGCAACTCACCGCCGCCACCTGGGTGCCGGGCACGCCCGCGCACAGCTGGCAGGCAGTAGCCGCCGGCGGCATGTCGATTGGCCTCAAGGGGATGGTGGTGGCCGCCAAGAGCATGGCGCTCACGGCGATGGATCTCTTCTCCGAGCCGTCACATCTGGTGAAGGCTCGCGAGGAGTTCGAAACGCGGCGGGGCCCGGACTTCACGTACTCGACACGGCTGGCGGACCGGAAGCCGGCGCTGGATTACAGGAAGTAGGCCCCGGCCTGGGCTTCGAGGTCCGGGGCTTCGGCGCCGCGTTCGTCGGGCCCTGATCGTGACCGTCGTGACCTTCCTGCTGTCGCCGTTCGTGAAGTCGGAACAGGAGCGGCAGATGGAGCGGCTGTGAGATGCGCGCACGGCTGGCACGCCGGGGCCGCCGGCGGGATGTCGATTGGGTCTCCTACCAGATCACTGCGACCGCCCCGGACGCTGCGATGTCCGTATCGCGGGTGATTAGCGGCAGATTCAGATCGCGTGCGGCGGCCACGATGAGGGCGTCGAAGGGGTCGCGATTGAACCGCAGCTCGTCGGCCTCGAACACTTGCTCGCGCGTGAGGTCGTGTGCCTGGTAGGCCGGATTCGTGAAGAGGTCGATGAAGAAGGCCCGCGTCGTGCGGCGCAGGTTCACCTTGCCAGCCCGCGCGAGCAAGGTGACCTCCCAGATGACGGCGGCGGGCACGTAGATCACCGCCTTGCGCTCTTCCGCCGCCCGATAGAGCGCCGCCGCGCCACGCCCCAGCTGCCGGCCGGCCGCGTGCAGCAGCAGGGCCTGTGTGTCGGTGACGGCTGCCGCGACGCGCGCCACGGCTCACGCCTTCCGTTTCGGCGACGATCGCGACGTCCTTGCCCGGGGCCGATCAGCAGGCGCGAACAGGGGCCGCGACAACGACCGCCGAAACCAGGCGCTGACGTCCTTGGCGCCTTTCCGCAACTCCTCGTCCTCGGGCAGATCGATGGTGCCGACCACCGAGCGCGAGGGTTCGGCCGCTCCCAGCCGGCCCGACCGCGCCTCGGCGATCAGCTGGTCGACGGCTTCGCTCAGGCTGCCGCCGGCCACCACCCGCGCCCGGCCATTGAGCCAGAGCAGGTTGCTTTCGTCCAGGGTGAGGGAGATGGCCTTCTTGGGCATGATGATGCTCGATACGATAATCATAGCATCCACGGCTTACTCTGATCGAGGAGCTGCAGCCGGCGCTGCGCGCGCTGGTCGAGCGGCAGCCGATCGCGGCGGGTGACTGGACGCCTGGGCTGGGGCTGGGGCGCATCCCGCGCGGGACGCTGCCGGGCCGCGAGGGCTCGCGATGCATGCGGATGCTAAGATGCGGGCGTGCGCACACTCGCCACCGCCGTCATCGCGCTTGCCGCGACATCGCTGTCCGCCGCCGGCCTGGCGTTCACCGCGCCGCCGGCCTGGAAGACCGTGCCGACGTCCTCGAACATGCGCGTGGCGCAGTTCGCGCTGCCGGGCGCGGCCGGCGCCGCCGACGCGGAGCTCATCGTCTACTACTTCGGCGGGTCGGGCGGGAGCGTCGCCGCCAACATGGACCGCTGGATCGGGCAGATGCAGCAGCCCGATGGAAGGCCGTCGAAGGACGTCGCGAAGCAGCGCACGCGAACCATCAACGGCCTGACAGCCACGATGATCGACCTCACCGGCACCTACATCGCCGAGATGACGCCGGGATCGCCCGGGCGGCACAACAGCCCGAACTACCGCCTGCGCGCGGTGGTCGTGGAAACGCCGCGGGGCCCCTACTTCATCAAGCTCACCGGTCCCGCGGCGACGGTAGCCTCGCACGAGAGGAGCTTCGAGCAGTTCCTCGGCACGCTTCGCTACACGCCGTAGCGAGCGCCCGGCGTCACTTCTTCTTCGCCGTCGCGCGCGGCCGTGCGGAGCGGGCCGTGGCCTTCGTGCGGGCCGGGAGCGTCTTCTTCGGGGCGGACTTCGCGGCCCGCGCTGACGCCGGAGACGCATGGGCGGCCTCGAGCTCGGCAGCGCGCCTGATGATGCGCTCGAACAGCGCGCCGGTGTCGCCGGTCTTCGCCGGCCGGTTCGTCCGCCAGACGTCGGGATTGGCTGCCGCGAGGATGTCGGCGAAGTCTGCGTCGGGGGTCTTCACCGAGAGCGGCGCGAACTCGCCGATGTCGATGGGCCCCGACCAGTGGTCGCGGTGCTTGATGAGCAGCCAGCTCCTGCCGTCGCCGCCCGCGGGGTAGCCGCGCGTGCGCACGAGCACCCACGACCCCTTCAGCTTGTAGCCGTCCAGCGTGAACTTCAGTTCGCCTTTCCGGAGCGCCGCGTCGACGTCCTCCACCTCCGGCGTCCACGTACCGACGTCCCACAACATGACGATTCCGGCGCCGTAGCCCTCGGGGATGACGCCCTCGAAGGTGCCGTACTCGTACGGGTGATCCTCGGTCTGCATCGCCAGCCGCTTGTCGGACGGGTCGAGCGAGGGCCCCTTGGGGATAGCCCACGAGAGCAGCACGCCATTCCACTCGAGGCGCAGGTCGTAGTGCAGGTGCGAGGCGAGGTGCTTCTGGACGCTGAAGAACAGCTTCCCCGACGTCCGCCGCTTGGGCGTCGCGCCCGCCGGCTCGGGCGTCTTCGTGAAGTCGCGCTTCCGCCGGTATTCGTCGAGGGCCACCTCCGGATTCTACAGGCGCCGGGCCGGCCGTGCGGACGCCGTGGCCCGTTGCGTTCCGTGCAGGGCTTCCCGTAGAGTTGGCCGCATGTTTCTCACCGCCATCCTGGTGTACCTGGCCGTGCTCGTGGCGTTCGGCATCCGCCAGTCCCGGCACCTCAAGACCGGCGACGACTTCCTCGTGGCCGGGCGCACGCTGCCGGCGCGCGTGCTGGTGTTCACGCTGCTGGCCACGTGGATCGGTTCGGGGAGCCTCTTCGGGGGCGCCGGGCTGGGCTATCGGGCGGGCTTCCCGGCCCTCTGGCAGTCGGCGGGCGCGTGGGTGGGCATCGCGCTCGTGTACTTCCTCGCGCACCGCGTGCGGCGCCTCGCGAAGTACACGATGCCGGACGTGCTGGAACTGCGCTACGGCGCGACGGCCCGGGTTCTCGGCACGCTGGTGGTGGTCATCGCCTACACGACCATCGCCGCCTACCAGTTCCGCGGCGGCGGGCGCCTGCTGAACCTCGCGGCGGGCATCGATCCCGGCACCGGCGCGCTCATCACGATGCTCTTCTGCGTCGGCTACACGGCGCTCGCCGGCATGCTGTCAGTGGCCTACCTCGACGTCGGTAACGGCCTGGCCATGCTGCTCGGCGTCACGCTGGCCGTCGGCTACCTCGTCGCGCACCTGGGCGGCATCGCGCCGGCGTTCGAGGCGCTCCGCCCGGACCAGGTGGCCGTCTTCGGCACCCTCGATCCGTGGGCCGATGCGGGAGCCCTGTTTCTTCCGACCATGCTCCTGCTGATGGGCGAAGCCAACATGTACCAGAAGTTCTTCTCCGCGAAGGACGAGGGGACGGCGCGCCGCGCGGTGATCTGGTGGATCGTCGGCACCATCGTCGTCGAAACGCTCATCGACTCGGTTGGCGTCTTCGGGAGCGCCGTCATGCCGGGGCTCTCGACCGCCGAATCGGAGGCCATCGTCATCAGCGTGGCGACGACTGAGCTCCCGGCCGTGCTCGGGATCATCCTCGTGTGCGGCGCGGCGGCCATCATCGTCTCGACCGCCAACAGCTTCCTGTTGACCCCGGCGAGCGCCTTGATGCGCGACGTGTACCAGAAGTCGATCAACCCCTACGCCACGGACAAGCAGGTCCTGTTCTACACGCGGCTGCTCGTGCTCGTGCTCGGCCTGCTGGGATTCATCGCGCTGCGCTTCTTCCAGACGATTCTGCAGATGGCGCTCTGGGCGTACACGATGTACGGCGCGGCCATCACGCCGGCGTTGCTCGCGGCCTTCCTGTGGCCCCGCGTCACGCGCGCGGGTGGCGTGGCGTCAATCGCGACGGGGATGATCGTGACGATCGGGTGGGAGACCGCCGCGCGGATGACGGAAGGCCAGTACCTGTGGGGATGGCCGACTGTCTATCCGGCTGCCGGCCTGTCCATCGTGGCACTGGTCGGCGTGAGCCTGATGACGACGCCGACGGAGGAGGAGAAGAGGGCGATAACGTAGTCGGGTGTACCTGAGCACCCGTGCACCCGTCAGTACTTCGGCAGTCCCTTGATCACCCGCTGCGCGTTGGCGTGGTACAGCTTCCGGAGCACCTCGTCCGGCAGCTCCATGCCGTACATCTTCCAGAACGCGTGGTAGGCGCGGTAGTAGTCGAAGTACTCGTCGGCGGTCTCGAAGACGCGCCAGAAGTACGGGTACTCATCCGGCTGCCACGCGTCCTTGCCGAACATGATGCGGTCCTGGTACTTCAGGAAGAACGCGCGGGCGGCGCGCGGCTGGCGGCCGAGGTCGTAGAGCACCGCGCCCACCTCGACGGTCACGTTCGGGAAGGCGTCGAGCATCTTCGCGGCGCGGGCCAGGTCGTTGGCATGCCAGCCGAAATGCGCGGCGATGAACCGCGTCTTCGGGTGGCGGCGGAACAGGTTGTCGCGCTCGGTCATCAGCTGCTCGAACGTGGGGTCGTTCGGGCCGTTGGTGCGGCGGCTGGGGAAGAGTGCCAGCTCGAGCCACCGCTCGTTGCGGTAGTCGAGCGGCTGGAAGAACTCCTGCGGCTCGGCGGTGTGGATGAACACCGGCACGTCGAGCCGGGCGAACGCCGCCCAGAGCGGATCCAGATCCGGGTCGTCTACCGTGAGGCGCGAGCCGTCGGCCTTGCGGATGTCGAGGCCGAACGCTTTCGAGATCTCGCCGACGCCCACGGCCCCTGCCGCGATGTCGGCCTCGAGCTGCTTGACGGCGCCCGCCGCCCAGCCAGGGCCGACGTTGCGGAAGTCGATGCCGCCCATCACGCGGAACCGATCCTTGTGCGGCGTCTGGTTGATGACCTCCAACGTCCGCGTCAGGCGGTCGCCCGACAGGTTGCTCGCCACCACCATCACGCGCACGTTGAGGCGGTCCATCTCCTTGACGACCCCCTCCACCGCTGCCGGCGACGTCAGGCCCGGCGGGTGGCCGTGCACGTCGATCGCGGGAAACTTCGCCTTCGGCACCAGCGTTGCCGTGGTCACGAGCGTCGAGCGCGGCCGGTAGTCGAGGATGCTCGGCGGCGGCACCTCGGGCGCCGAGCACACGCCCGGCCGCGTCGCCGTGGTGCCCGGCGGGCACTCCTCGCCGGGGCCGACACGCGTGCCCCGGGGCATGCCGGGCATCTGCGCGCCGACGACCCCGCCGACGATCGCCGCAACCATTCCCGCCGCCAGAACCACCGACCGCTTCATGGGGGCCTCACGAAATGACGAATGACGAATGGCGAATGGCGAAAGCCGCTAGAAGCGCGAGGCGCGGATCCACGTGTCGGCGCGCGACCAGCTCTTCGCCCAGTCTTCGTCCACGGCCGCGTCGGTCTTGCCCTGCGCGGCCAGCGCCTGCTTCAGGCCGAACAGCGACCACCC
>JBFMCA010000137.1:0-9987 GCA_040754955.1 Acidobacteriota bacterium
CTATTTTTACGGTTTCCGTAAAAATAGGCCCGACCCCGAATTACAGCAGCCCCTCGGCCGCCATCAGCTCCGCGTTCAGAATCGCCGCGCCCGCCGCGCCGCGCACGGTATTGTGCCCCAGCGCCACGAACTTGCAATGCAGCACCGGGCACCGCCGCACGCGGCCGATGCACACGGCCATGCCGTCGCCGCGGTCGGCGTCGAGCCGCGGCTGCGGCCGGTTCGGCTCCGGCATCACCACCAGCGGCGGCTTCGGCGCCGACGGCAGGTCCAGTTCCTGCGGCCGGCCCGCAAAACCGGCGAGCGCCGCCAGCACTTCGTCCAGCGACGGTTGCGAGCCAAAGCCGACCGACACCGTCATGGTGTGGCCGTCGATGACGGGCACGCGGCTGGTGTGCGCGCTCACCCGCGCCGGATACGGCGTCTGGCCATGGTCCGACCCGAGGATCTTCAGCGCCTCGGTCTGCATCTTCTCCTCCTCCCCCGAAATGAACGGCACGACGTTGCCGAGGATGTCGAGCGACGGCACGCCCGGATACCCCGCCCCCGACACCGCCTGCATCGTCGACACGACGACGGTCTCGAGGCCGAAGATGCGGAGCGGCGCGAGCGCCATCGCGAGCACCACCGTCGAGCAGTTGGGGTTGGTGACGATGGCGCCGGACCAGTCCTTCCGCCGGCGCTGCTCCGGCAGCACGCCCAGATGGTCGGCGTTGACCTCGGGTATGAGGAGCGGCACCAGCGGATCCATCCGGAAGTTGCGCGCGTTGCTGACGACGATGTGCCCGGCGGCGGCGAAGGCCTGCTCGATCTCGCCCGCCACCGACGCGTCGAGCGCCGAGAAGACCACCTTGGGCCCGCGTCCGGGCACGCAGCCGTCCACCTTGAGGCCGCCGAGCGCGTCGGGGATGGGCGTGGCCAGCCGCCAGGGCGCGATGGCGCGATACTCGCGCCCCTCGGAGCGCTCGCTGGCCGCCAGCCAGGTGGGCCGGAACCACGGGTGGCCATCGAGACGGGCCACGAACTGCTGGCCTACCACGCCGGTGGCGCCCAGAATGCCTACGTCGATCGGTCTCATCGCATCGCGTCCCAGAAACAAAAAACCCGCCGGGGCACTGACTGCCGCGCCGGCGGGCTGCTCGAGACCCCTCAGGGCCCCGGTCCGTGGTCGGGAACCCGTCTCAGGATTCCCGGCTGCTGTCCGGACCACCACCGCGCGCGGCTCTCGCCCGCTTTCGAGCGGAACGCTTTCGCATGGCGATCGGGAACATTGGCCGAGGAGTATAGCATGGGCGCGCGTGACTGAGAGCCCGCCACCCGGGGAACGATCGGCCGCCCTCCGCCGGGTGCTGTCGCTGCCGGCGCTGGTCGTCTTCGGGCTCGTCTACCTCGTGCCGCTTACCGTTTTCACGACCTACGGGCTGGTAACGGTGCAGACGGGCGGCCGCCTGCCGGCCGCGTATCTCATCACGCTGGCGGCCATGACCTTCACGGCGCTCTCCTACGGCGCCATGGCCCGCGCCCTGCCGCTGGCGGGCTCGACGTTCACCTACGCACGGGCCGCTTTCGGGCCGCACGCCGGGTTCCTGGCCGGCTGGGCGCTCCTGCTCGACTACCTGTTCCTGCCGATGATCAACTACCTGCTCATCGGCCTCTACCTGCACGCGCAGTTCCCCGCTGTCGCCGCCTGGGTGTTCATCGTCGCGGCCATCGCCGCGGTGACGGTGCTCAACGTCGTCGGCGTCGCGTCCATCGCGCGGGCCAACGTCGTTATCATCGCGGCGCAGGCCGTGTTCGTGGTGACCTTCGCCGCGGTGGCGGTGAGCAGCCCCGACCCCGGGGCGAGCCTGTGGGAGCCGTTCACGGGCAACCCGTCGTACGCGGCGGGCGGCGTGGATCCCTCCGTGGGCCTCGGGCCGCTCCTCGCGGGCGCCGCCGTGCTGTGCCTCTCTTTCCTTGGCTTCGACGCGGTCTCGACGATGGCGGAGGAGACGCCGGAGCCGCGGCGGGACATCCCGCGGGCCATTCTGTGGGTGACGCTCACCGGGGGCGTGCTCTTCACCGTGGTGGCGTACCTCGGCCACCTCGTGCTGCGCGAGCCGCGCTGCCTGACGGCCGTGGACGCCGGCTGCACGTTCGCCGACACGGCGGCGCTCGATCTGATGGCGCGGGCCGGCGGACCGTGGCTGACGACGTTCTTCCTGGCCGCGTACATCGCGGGCGCGTTCGGGTCGGCACTGACGTCGCAGGCGTCGGTGGCGCGCATCCTCTACACCATGGGCCGCGACGGCGTGCTGCCGGGCGGCTTCTTCGGGTTCGTCGCGCCGCGCTTCGGCACGCCGGTACCGGTCATCCTGCTCGTCTCGGCCGTCTCGCTCCTCGCGGTGTGGGTCTCGCTGTCGCTCCTCGCGTCGATGATCAGCTTCGGCGCGCTGGTGGCCTTCTCGGCGGTGAACCTGGCCGTGATCAAGCACCACCTGATCGACGCGCGGCGCCGATCGGTCCGCGATTGGATACGATTCGGCGTGCTGCCCGGCGTCGGCTGCGCGCTCACCGCGTGGCTGTGGACGAGCCTGTCGGCCGAGAGCCTCACGGTGGGGCTCCAGTGGCTGGCGGCCGGGGCCGTGTATCTGGCCGCAAGGACGCGCGGCTTCACGCGGCGGCCGCCCGACATGCATTGGTCCGAGACGACGCCGGCCTGAAACGCGGCGCCTGGAGACACCGACACATGCTGACCATCTACTCCGAACGCCACCGCCGGCACCACGGCGCCGGCGAGCTGTACGACGGCAGGATCGTGCCGTGCTTCGAGATGCCGCGCCGGGCCGAGATGATCCTTGCCCGCGTGCGCGAGGTGCAGCTCGGCGAGGTAGCGGAGCCCGTGCCGTTCGGCGTCGAACCGCTCCGCCGCGTGCACGACGACGGCTACGTGCGCTTTCTCGAGACCGCGTGGGCGGAATGGCTGGCCCTGGGCCGCACGCACGACGCCCTGCCGCTCGTGTGGCCGGTCCGGAGCGTGCGCGGCGACCGCGTCCCGGCATTCATCGACGGCAAGCTCGGGTACTACTCGATGGACGCGGGCGTCCCGGTGACGGCGGGCACGTGGGAAGCGGTAACGTCGAGCGCGGACGTGGCGCTGACAGGCGCGCGCGCCGTTGCAGGCGGCGCGTCGAGCGCGTTCGCGCTGTGCCGTCCGCCGGGTCATCACGCGGCGTCGGCCGCCATGGGCGGGTACTGCTACCTGAACAACGCCGCCATCGCGGCCCAGTGGCTCGTGGACCAGGGCGCGGCGCGCGTCGCCGTTCTCGACGTCGACTACCACCACGGCAACGGCACGCAGGAGATCTTCTACGGGCGGCGCGACGTGCTGTTCGTCTCGATCCACGCGGACCCGCGGGTCGAGTACCCGTACTTCCTGGGCTACGCCGACGAGCGCGGCGCGGGCGCCGGCGAGGGCTTCACGCTGAACCTGCCGCTGCCGCACGGCACGGCGTGGGAGGCGTATGCGCCGGCGCTGGACCACGCCGCGGCAGCCATCGATGCCTTCGGGCCGGACGCGCTGGTCGTGTCGCTCGGCGTGGACACCTACGAGCACGACCCCATCTCGCAGTTCCGGCTGACGCGGGACGACTTCTCCCGCCTCGGCGCGCGCCTGGCGCGCCTGCGGCGTCCGACGCTGTTCGTCATGGAGGGCGGCTACGCGGTGGACGACCTCGGCGTGAACGCGGTCAACGTGCTCGCCGCATTCGAGTCCGGCGCCGCGTGAAAGGCACCTCCGTCAGGACCCTGGCCGACTCCTGTGGCGGAACCCTCGTGAACGAACCCCGCCTGACCCTCGCGAGGCACCATCACTTTACACCGTAAAGTATTCTGTGTATCATCCCGCTTCGTGGCCAACCCCGTCCCCATTGGCGAGCGGGCGGCAGACGACCTGCGCGCCATTCGCGCGGCCATGGATCGGAGCCGCACGTTCACGGCCGTGCCCGGCCGTGGCGGCGCGGCCATGGGCGGCGTCGGACTCGCGGCGGCGGCGGGCGGCGCCCTGGCGGGCTCGCCCGAGGCGTGGCTGGCCGTCTGGCTCGCGGCCGCGGCCGTGGCGCTGGGCGTCGGCCTCACGGCGATGCACGCCAAGGCGGCGCGCGCGGGCGTGAGCATGGCGGGGCCCGCGGCGCGGCAGTTCGCGCTGGGGCTGGCGGCGCCCTTCGTGGCGGGCGGCGCGCTCACCGCCGGGCTCTGGCAGATCGGCGCGTGGTCGCTGATGGCGCCCACATGGCTCCTGCTCTACGGCGCCGGCGTCCTGGCCGGCGGCGCGTTCAGCGTGCCGGCCGTACGCGCCATGGGCGCGGCGTTCATGGCCCTCGGGCTGGCGGCGCTCGTCACGCCGGCGGCCCTGGGCAATCTGTGGCTCGGCGCCGGCTTCGGCGCGTTGCAGGTGGGATTCGGTTTCTACATCGCGAGGCATCATGGCGGGTAGGTCATCGGCAGCGAAGGCTCCTCCGCGGCGCGCCACGGGCGTGGCCGCGCCGGCTCCCAAGGCCGATCCGGTGCGGCTCGATCGGCTCATCCACGACCGCATGCGCCTGGCCATCGTCAGCGCGCTGGCCGTGAACGAGAGGCTCTCGTTCACGGATCTCAAGGCCGTCGTCGGCGCCACCGACGGCAATCTCAGTGTCCACGCGCGCAAGCTCGAGGACGCCGGGTATCTCCAGTGCGCCAAGTCGTTCGTCGACCGCACGCCGCGGACCGAGTACCGGCTGACGGCGGCGGGCCGGCGGGCGCTCGAGAAGTACCTGGACCACATGGACGCGATTATCAGAGCGACGCGGACGTAGGTTCCGCGCGAAGGGGCCTCACGACGTTCCTTCACGAGGGTTCGTTCGCGGGGTTCCCAGGTTCCTGTACGAAGGTTCGTTCACGGGTATCGAAAGGGCACGCACATGCACTTTGTCAGACAAAGCGTCGTGGTTGTCGTCGCCGTGGCCGGGGCTGCGTGCACGCTGGTGTTCGATCAACCGGGGACGCCGCTGGCGCGGGCGGCGCAGGCAGGGGATGTCGCCGCCATCCGGACGCTCGTGGCCCAGGGCGCCGATCCGAACGCGTTCGACGCCTCGGGCCAGACCGCGCTGCACTGGGCCGCGCGGGGCGGCCACCCGGTGGGCCCGCACCGCTGCCGCGGCGAGCACGCGGAGTGGCCGAAAGTGATTGCGGCGCTCGTCGATCTCGGCGCCTCGGTGGACGCCGTGGATCGCCGGCGCGCCGTTCCCGGCGGCTCGTCGGGCTGGACGCCGCTGCACGTGGCGCTCCACCACGAGCAGTTCGCCGTCGCGGCGCTCCTGCTCGAGCGCGGCGCGAACCCGAACATTCGCTCGGGCCAGGGCCGCTCGGTGCTCGAGGTCGCGTCCTCGGAAGGCGCGCCGCGCGAGCTGCTGCAGGCGCTGCTCGACCGCGGCTACGACGCGCGGCTCGCGCGCAGGCCGTGAGGGTCCGGCGCGCGCCGGCCCTGATGCATCCGCCCGGAACCCGACGCGTGGGGCTCGACCCGCGCCGGTCCGTGGGGAGATGATGGGAGACAGGAACGCGCGATGCCGCCCGCACTGCCGCCACGGATCCCGATTGTGATCGCCGGCGCCGGATTCGCCGGCGCCGCCACGGCCTGGGCGCTCGCCCGCGCCGGGCTGGGTCCCGGTCTGATCCTCGAGCAGGAGCCCACGTGGGGCATGCACGCCTCCGGCCGCAACGCGGCGCTCCTTCGCCTGGCGGAATCCGATCCCCTGATCGGCACGCTCGCGCATCGGTCGCTGCAACACCTGCGCGCGCTCGACGCGATGAGCGCGTCGAGCGTCGTCGTGCGCACCGGGGGGCTCACGCTGGCCGGTCCGGACGGAGCGGCCGCGGTGGCACGGCTCGGCGACGACCTGGCGCGGCGCGGAACAACGGCCGAGCAGCTGACGCGCGCGGCCGCCACCGCGCGGTTCCCGTGGCTGGCCGGCCTCGAGTTCGACACGGCGCTCTGGTGCCCCGACGAGGCCGTCGTCGACATCCACGCGCTGCTGGATTTGTACCTGCGGCTGGCCCGGCAGAGCGGGTTCACCGTCCACACGCGATGCCGCGTCGAAGAACTGCTGACCGACGGTGGCCGGGTGGTCGGCGTGCGGACCAGCCTCGGCGACGTGCGAGCGCCGCTGGTCGTCGATGCCGGGGGCGCCTGGGCGGGGCGGCTGGGCGCCGGCTGCGGCGCCGCGCTAGCCATGCAACCGCTCCGGCGGCACCTCTTCGTCTCGGCTCCGGTGGGCAGCGTGCCGCCGGACGCGCCGTTCGTGTGGATGGAAGACGCCGCGTTCTACTTCAGGCCGGAAAGCGGGGGCTTGCTGCTGTCGCCCTGCGACGAAGCGCCGGCCGCCCCCGCTCTGCCGTCGGTCGATCCGTCCGCCGCCGAAATGCTCGCCGAGAAGATGGGTCGGCACGCCCCAGCCTTCGCAGACCTGGCAATCCGGCGGTCGTGGGCGTGCCTGCGGACCTTCGCGCCCGATCGCCGGCCCGTCATCGGACCCGACCACCGCCTGCCGGGCCTGTTCCACGTCTCGGCGCTCGGCGGGTTCGGCATGATGTGCAGCGCGGCCATCGGCGAGCTGGCCGCGGAGCTCATCGCCGGCCGCACGCCCGCCTGGATCGATTCCGCACAGGTGTCGCCTGCGCGGTGTCGCGGCTGAGAGTCGCGACCCGCTACCGGTCTTCTCCCGTGGCCGTCACCGGGCCGGTGCCCGGCCGCACCGCCCGGTGTCACGTGGACTCGGCGCCGCCACCGGTGCGCGACACGACCACGTCGATCAGGTACGGGGTGCCGGCCCGCGTCTCGGCCGTGCCCGGGTCGGCCAGCAGCGGCTGCGGCTGGCGCGCGCGGAGATTGTGCCGTCGCCCTCACGGCGGAACAGCATGATCGGCGCGCCGGCAAACGCCGTGGGCGCCGCCTCGCCGCGCAGCCGCGCGGTAACGCAGGGCTGTGGACCGGCGCGCAGTGCGGCTTGTAGTCGCCCGGATCCGAGCCCTGCATGATGTAGCACGCGCCGCACTTCTCGAAGGCGCCACGCGCCCGTCGGGGTTCACGTAGGTCTTCTCGAACAGGCAGTCGCAGTGCCGCGACGCGGGAACCGGCGCGCCGGAGTCGGGGGGGCGTTATAGCCGATGTCGAGCTCGTCGCAGAGCCAGCGCACGTCGCGCATGACCGCGCGGTAGCCGTCCTGGTCCCAGAAGACCGCCCAGTCGGGTCCATGTAGGGGTGGATGGAGCCGTAGGCAAAGGTCACGTCGTCCACGCCGACCTGGGTTGAGGTGCATCGTCCGCGGCAGCGGCAGCGGCTGGGTGAGCCGGGCCGGCGCGGCGGCGAGTTCGGGTTCAGCGGTCACGCGTGTGACTCCTGAAGACAGGCGAAGTGAGCCCGCGCGGGAATGCCGCTCATCCAGCGTCGCCGCCGCCGAGTCGCAGCCGGCGCTCTGCTGTCGTTTCGCTCAAGAATTCCAACGCTAACGGGGGAGCGGCGATGCCGACGGGCGCTATACTGGTCGGGGCAGTCGCGGCGCCCGTAAGTGATCGGAGGGGTTCAGAGACGTATCACAATTCCTATCGCAATCCGGGGTTCGGGCCGAGCCGCTCGCCCGTAAACCGCTGAATCCAAAGACACGGAGAGATGTCCGAGTGGTTGAAGGAGCACGCTTGGAAAGCGTGTGTACGGGAAACCGTACCGTGGGTTCGAATCCCACTCTCTCCGCCAGCTCACCGGGCTGACCGTCGAGACCAGTCGTGACCATAATTGGTCATGAGCGACGTACGCATTGCCGACTTGAAAGCTCGCCTCAGCGAACACCTTCGATCAGTCCGAAACGGCGGAACCGTGACCGTGCTCGACCGCGACACGCCTGTCGCTCGAATTATCCCCGTTGGCGCGCCGTCCCTCGACATCCGCAAAAGCCACGCGTCGCCTGCGCGACCTGAGGCTCCCTCCCAGACTTTCCAAACGCACCGACAGCACCGCCGCACTCGTTGAGGATCGTCGCCGCCGGTGATCGCGTATCTCGATACGTCGGCGCTCCTCCGCGTCGTTCTGCGTGAACCCGGGGCTCTTGACGACCTGCGCACCTACGACGGACTCGTCTCGAGCGAGCTCATCGCCGTCGAGAGCGCGCGGACGCTCGATCGGCTTCGCAACCAAGGCGCGCTGACGATGGACGAGGCCGCGGATCGGACTGCGGCGGTCAAAGAGTGGATCGAAGCGGTCGACCTGGTGCTGCTGCGTCCGCCGGTGTTGAGCCGTGCTAGCGAACCGATGCCTCTGCCCGTAGGCACGCTGGGTGCCATCCATCTCGCCACCGCGCTTACCTGGCGTGACCGCGTCGGACCGTTGCCGCAGCTGGTGACGCACGACGCGGCGCTCGGCGCTGCAGCGCGCGCATTCGGCTTCGACGTTCGCGGCATCTGAGCCAACGAGCAGTTCGATCGTCACACCGCGCGGGCGATCCAGGGCCGTCCTCCGGCATCGGTCCCATCGCGAAGATCGTGTTCCCCGCCGGATCCTGAAGGTCGAAGGTCCGCGCGCCTCCGGCCATCGCCGCTCATCGGGCGGTCGATGGTCTGCTCGATGGTCCCGCGCGCGAGGCCTGGAGCGCCTAAAGCCCAAAGCCTAAAGCCCACAGCCAAGAGCCTGCAGCCTGGAGCCTGTTGCCGGCATCCCTCTTGCTCTCTCGTCGTCGAAGCTGCCCCGGGCGCCGGAAGACCGGCATGCTCACGGGGCGCGCGCCCGAGCGGGCGCCGAGTGGCCCATGCGCTGGCTCTTCGTCGCGCTGCTGACCGTCCACGGCCTCATCCACCTGATGGGCGTCGCCAAAGCCTACGACCTCGCCGAACTGGCCGAGCTCACGCAGCCGGTGTCGAAGGCCACGGGGCTCGTGTGGGTGCTGGCCGCGGCGCTGCTCATCGCCACCGCGGTGCTCCTCGTCACCGGCTCACGCCTGTGGTGGGCCGCCGGCGCGGCGGGCATCGTCGTGTCGCAGGTCGTCATCGCCGCGGCGTGGGGCGACGCGCGGTTCGGCACCATCGCCAACGTCCTCATCGCCGCGGGCGTCGTTTGCGGCTTCGCGTCGATCGGGCCGATGAGCCTCCGCGCCGAGTACGAACGGGAGATCGCCGCGCGGGCCGAGCCTGCCGAGGCGCCACCCGTCATCACGGACGCCGATCTCGCCCACCTGCCGCCGCCGGTGCAGCGCTACGTGCGGCTTACGGGCGCCGTCGGCCAGCCGCGCGTGCATCACGTGTGGGTGTCGTGGCGCGGGCGCATCCGCGGCGCCGCCGACGAGCCGTGGATGGACTTCACCGCCGAGCAGCACAACTTCCTCGACGAGCCCGCGCGCTTCTTCGTCATGGACGCGACGCGCGGCGGCCTGCCGGTGGACGTGCTGCATGCCTACCACCACGGGGCGGCGAGCATGCGCGTCCGCCTGCTCTCGCTCGTCCCGCTCGTGTCGGCAGACGGGCCGGACATGACGCGCGCCGAAACGGTCACGCTGCTGAACGACCTGGCACTGCTCGCCCCGGCGGGCCTCATCAACCAGGCCATCCAGTGGGAGCCGCTCGACGACCGCTCCGCCCGCGCGCGCTACACCGTCGGCGCCCACACCGTGAGCGCGGTGCTCTGGTTCAACGATGCCGGCGAGCTGGTGAACTTCACGTCCGACGACCGGATGGCACAGTCGGCCGGCGGCGCGGCCTGGACGGCCATGCCCTGGTCCACGCCCGTCGGCGAGTACCGCCAGTTCGGCCCCTGGCGGCTGGTGTCGCGGGGCGCCGGCACATGGCGTCCGCCGGAGGGCGAGTACACCTACATCGAGATGGAGGTCGCGGACGTCCGCACGAACGCGCGGCCCTCTCGCTGACGCGGGCGGCCGCACGTCCGCGGCGCGTCCGACCCGCCTCGTGCGGGCGGCGGGCGTCAGCAGG
>JBFMCA010000138.1:0-9872 GCA_040754955.1 Acidobacteriota bacterium
CGCCCGCGAGGCGCGGCAGACGCTGCGTTCCGCCCGCCCCCGGGATGATGCCCAGCGTCACCTCGGGCTGGCCGACCTTCGCGTCCGCGGCGATGACGCGGTAGTGGCATGCCATGGCCACCTCGAGCCCGCCGCCGAGCGCCTGGCCGTGGATGGCCGCCACGAGCGGCTTCGGACAGTCCTCGATGCGGCGGAGCCGCGCATGGATGGCCTCGGATCGCGCGAGCGACTGCTCGCGCGTTTCGATGGTGCCAAAGATGCGGATGTCGGCGCCGGCGATGAACGTCGATCCCGCGCCGATGAGCACCAAAGCGTCCACGCCAGGGTCGGCGGCGGCACGGGCGACGGCCTCCTCGATGGCCTCGGGCACCCCGGGGCTGAGGGCGTTGACCGGCGGGTTGTCGACGGTGAGGATGGCGATGCGGTCCTGCACGTCGTAGCGGACGAATGTCGGCATGCGGGTGAGTCTCAGTTGGTTGGCTCGAGGACGAGCGGGACGAACTTCCCGCCCAGCACGTGCGCGGCGATGGTGCGCTGCTTCAGGTGGCCGGTCTCGTCCACGCCGAAGAGATCCGACGGCTTCGCCTCGTCCGGCAGCGTCGACGCAGCCTCGTCGAGCGTCGCGCGGATGGCCGCGACGTCGGTGGTCGTGCCGGCGAGCTCCATGGCGCGCGCGAGGATGCGCATGGCGCCGTAGGTGAGGCTCACCTCGCGCGGCGGGTCGCGATCCGGGCCCTTCTTCTTCCGGTACTCCTCGACGAAGCGGACGG
This sequence comes from Acidobacteriota bacterium, assembly GCA_040754955.1. GTDB lineage: Bacteria > Acidobacteriota > Vicinamibacteria > Vicinamibacterales > UBA2999 > JBFMCA01. The sequence goes on from JBFMCA010000138.1 coordinate 771, forward strand.
CGCGGAAATCGGGGTGCGCGATCATCGGCATCACGCCCACGGCGTTCTCGAGCATCGCCATGGGCACCAGCTTGTTCATCTCTTCGAACTTCGCCTGGTCCATCACGACCAGGCCGCCGGCGAAGCCCTGCTCGCGCGCGGCCTTGATGACGAGCGCCGTGGCCTGCGACGGCCCGCCGACGAAGAGCACGTCCGGCTTCTCCGAGAGCGCCTTGCTCACGACGCCCGAGAAGTCGGCCGTCGTGTTGTAGTCGATCTCGTTGTTGGTCAGGAGCGTGCCGCCGTGCGACTCCCACACCGCCGAGAAGCCCTTCGTCCACTCCTTCGCGTACGCGTGCGCGCCCGGGATGCGGCCGAGCCGCCGGCCGTGGCGCTCCATCATGGTCCGCGCGAAGGCCTCGAAGTAGATGACGTACTTCGGCGGAATCATCATGGTGAGCGGGTTGCCGCTCTCGAGAATCTGCGGCTCGCTGCTGTAGGCGCCGATGAGGAACGGCGGCGACGCGGCGTTGAACCCCTGGATGGCGAGGATACCGCCGCTGTGCGGGCAGAATACCGCCGGCGCGCCGTGCTGGTGCACCAGGCGCTTGGCGTTGGTCGCCGACTCGTTCGGGAAGTACCGGTCGTCGAGCGCCTGCACGACCACGCGGACTGACGCGTCGCCGATGCGGATGCCGCCGGCAGCGTTGATGTCGGCGACGGCCATCTCGAGCCCGTCGAGGACGTTCCGCCCGTACAGCGCGGCGCCGCCGCTGAGCGGGCCGGTGAAGCCGATCGTCACCGTCCCGCCGCCGCCGCCGGACGAACAGCCGGCCGCCGCGACCGCGACCAGCGCTGATGCGAGAGACGACCGCAGGATCCGCATGCTCATGCTCCAGGCCCGGCGGCCACCGGGCGGCCGGTCACGCGCCCATGTACGCGCGACGGACATCGTCGTGCTCCATCAGCTCGGCGGCGGGGCCGCCGAGCACGATCCGCCCGTTCTCGAGGACGTAGCCGCGGTGGGCAATCTCCAGCGCGGCGTAGGCGTTCTGCTCCGCGAGCAGGACCATTGTACCGGCGCGGTTGATGGCCGCAACGGCGTCCAGCACCTGCCGCACCACCTTCGGCGCCAGGCTCACCGACGGCTCGTCGAGCAGCAGCACCCGCGGCTCGGCCATCAGCGCGCGCCCGATGGCCACCATCTGCTGCTGTCCGCCGCTCAGCGCTCCCGCCGGCGTCGACGCGCGCTCGCCCAGCACGGGGAAGAGCGCGATGGTCTTCTCGAGCCGCCGGGCCACCTCCGCGCGGTCGCGGCACCGGTAGGCGCCGAGGCGGAGGTTCGTGAGCACGGACAGGCCCGGAAACAGCTGCCGGCCCTCGGGACAGTGCGACACGCCCGCTTCGACCACCACCTGCGGCGGCCGGCCGGTGAGGTCGGCGTCGCCGAACGTGACGCGCGAGCCGGCCTCGGCCGCGACGAGACCGCTGAGGGCACGGAAGATCGTCGTCTTGCCCGCGCCGTTGGCGCCGAGCAGCACGACCAGCTCGCCCGGCCGCACCTCGAGCGTGACGTCGTGGACGGCGCGGAACGCGCCGTAGGACACCGACAGATGCGCCACCCTCAGCACGTCGTCTCTCTCATCGATGGCCCAGATACGCGTCGAGCACCGCGGGGTCGCGGCGGATCTCGTCCGGCGTGCCCTCCGCGATCTTCTTCCCGTGGTCGAGCACCGTGATGCGCTGGCAGAGTCGCATGACCACCTGCATCTGGTGCTCGATGAGGCAGATGGTGACGCCGCCCGCCGCGATGCGCTCGACGAGCGCGATGAAGCTCCGCGTCTGCTCGGCGCTGATGCCGGCCGACGGCTCGTCGAGCAGCAGCAGCCGCGGCCGGGCGGCCAGCGCGATGGCCAGCGCCAGCCGCTTGCGCTGCTCCGCGGTGAGCCCGCGCGCCGGCCGTCCGGCCTGTTCCGCCAGGCCGACCTCCTCGAGCGTGGCCATGACGGCCGCCCGGGCCTCCTGCTCCTCGCGCCTCAGCCGTGCCGTCCGCGCGAGCGCGTCCCAGACGCCCGCGCGCGTCCGCCGCCGATGGCCGACCAGCGCGTTCTCCACCACCGTCGCGTGGTGGAAGATCGTGGTGTGCTGGAAGGTGCGCGCCAGCCCCAGCCGCGCCACCTCGTGCGCCGCGAGCCGCGTCACGTCCGTCCCGTCGAAGACGATGCGCCCCTCGGTGACCGGCAGCGTCCGGCTCACGAGGTTGAACAGCGTCGTCTTGCCGGCGCCGTTCGGGCCGATGATGCCCGTGATGGTGCCGGCCTCGACGCGGAAGTCCACGCCGTCGACGGCGCGCAGGCCGCCGAACCGCTTCGAGACGCCGGTCGCCTCGACGAGCGTCATCGGCCGCGCCCCATGAGCGCCGCCACGGCGCCCGCCAGCCCGTCCGGCATGAAGCGGATGAGCAGCACCAGCGCGATGCCGAAGATGACCATGTGGTAGTCGTGCAGCACCTGCAGCACCTGCGACAGCCCGTACACGACGAGCGTGCCGGTGACCGGGCCCGAGAGCGACCCCAGGCCGCCGACGATGACGTACAGCAGCGAGTTGAACATCACCTCGACGCTGGCGGCTTCGGGCCCGAGAAAGCCGATGAAGCCCGCGTAGAGGCCGCCGGCCAGTCCCGCCAGCGCGGCCGACACCGTGAACGCCATCCGCTTGGTGGCCATCACGTCGATGCCCACCGACGCGGCGAGCGCCTCGTTGTCGCGCGCCGCCAGCATCGTCCGGCCCACGGGCGAGGCCAGGAGCCGCGCCGTCACGGCCAGCGTCGCGACGAGGCAGGCGAGAACCAGGTAGCTCCGCGCGAGCGTCGACTCGAAGCTGATCGGCCCGAGGCTGCCGGGGCCGGGGATGCCGATGACGCCGACGTGTCCGTGCGTGAGCGACTCCCACTTCTGGATGACCAGGTGGAAGATGATGCCGACGGCCAGCGTGAAGATGGCGAAGTAGTGGCCCTGGCTGCGCAGGCAGATGGAGCCCACCACGTACCCCGCCGCGCTGCAGAGGACGATCGCCGCCGGGAGGCCCAGCCAGAACGAGACACCGGCCTTGGTGAGGAGCAGGGCCGTCGTGTAGGCGCCGACGCCGAAGAAGCCCGCGTGCGCGAGCGAGAGCTGCCCGGCAAAGCCGAGGATGACGTTGAGCCCGCACGCCATGATGGCCCAGATGTACGCCTGCGTCAGCACCTGCAGGTAGTACTCGTTGGGCACGACGAGCGGCGCGACGACGGAGGCGGCCAGCGCCACCGCCGGCAGGAGCCGCGCGACAAGGGCGATCGTCACGGCGCCTCCCGGAAGAGCCCGGCGGGCCGGACGGTGAAGACGAGCGCCAGCACCACGAAGGCGACGAGGTCCTGGTACGTGGCCGAGATGTACGTGCCGCCGAGGGTTTCGGCGAGCGCGAGGAGATACCCGCCGACGAGCGCTCCGGGCACGCTGCCCATGCCGCCGAGCACGACGATGGCGAAGGCCTTGAGCGTGACGAGCGTGCCCATGGACGGGTAGACGAGGCTGATGGGCGCGACCAGCGCGCCGGCGCCGGCCGCGAGCGCCGCCGAGATGGCGAACGTCATCATGGCCATGCGGTCGGTGTCGATGCCCACCAGGCGCGCGCCGTCGAGGTTCTGCGCCGTGGCGCGGATGGCGGCGCCGGCCAGCGTCCGCGTGAGGAAGACGAGGAGCGCCCCCATCAGCACCGCGGCGGCGGCGAGCAGGATGAGGCGGTGCGCGGTGAACGGCAGGCCGGCGACGGACACGACGCCCGCATAGGGCGACTCCATGTGCCGGAACTCCTCGGTCCAGATGAGCTGCGCGACGGCCTCGAGGAACAGGAGCACGCCGAGCGCGGCGATCATCGAGTTGATGTGCAGCGTGTGGCGGAGCGGGCGGAAGACCAGGCGATCGAGCACCACGCCGAGCCCGCCGACGGCGATCATGGCCAGGAGCGTGGCCACCCAGTAGTTGGCGCCGGCCATGACCACCAGCGTGTAGGCGAGATACGCGCCGAGCATGTAGAGGTGCCCGTGCGCGAAGTTGGGCACCTGCATGGTGCCGTAGATGAGCGTGAGGCCGAGCGCCACCAGGCTGTACACGCTGCCGGTGACGAGGCCGTTCAGGATCTGCTGGGCCAGCAGTTCCACGACGTCACCGTCCGTAGCGCACGAGCCACTCGGCGGCGCAGCACGGCTTGTCGCCGCCCTCGCGTTCGACGAGGACCGACCAGGCTGCCTGCACGCCGCCCTCGACCGGCGTCACGGTCTGGAGCGTGAAGCGGCCGCGGATGCGCGCCCCCGCCGGCACCGGGGCGGGGAAGCGCACCTTGGTGAGGCCGTAGTTGATGGCCACGCGGATGTCCGGCGGGAGCGTCACCGCGTCGCGGAGCAGGCGGCTGATGGTTGCCAGTGTCAGGAAGCCGTGCGCGATGGTGCCGCCGTAGGGCGACTCGCGCCGCGCCCGCTCGACGTCCACGTGAATCCACTGCCGGTCGCCGGTGGCCTCCGCGAAGAGGTCGATGGCCGCCTGCGACACCTCGACCCACGCGGACACGTGCTCGCGGCCGATGAGCGCGGAGAGGTCGGGAAGGTCGGACATCGGGGGCATCAGGGGCAGGCGTCAGGCTTCGGGCTCTGGGCTTCCGGATTCAGGCTCTGGGCTCTGGGCTCCAAGCCTCCACCCCTCCACCCCTCCAAGCCTCCAAGCCTCTCTACATCGGATACCGGTTCGCTTCCGTCACCATGTCGGCGATGCGGCGGCGGGCGGCGATGGTGTTGACGGGCTCCATGCGCAGCGCCTGCCGCGCGGCGTCGATGTCCGCCGTCGTCTGCGGCCCCTCGAGTGCCGCCAGCGCGTTGACGGCGTGGTGCTGCAGCCGGTCGGCGGCGTCGGCCGCGAACACCGCGACGATGTCGGCCGCGGTGGCCGCGTGGGCGCTGCCGCGCGCGGCCAGCTTGCCGGCGCGCAGGATCGCGCTCTCGAGCGCGTAGACTTCAATGGCCATGTCCGCGAGGCGGCCGACCACCTCCTGCTCGCCGCCGAGGCTCTTGCCGTAGGCCTGCACGGCGCGGCCGAGCACCGCCGACGTCACGTGCTTGGCCCGCGCGAGGAGCGCCGCCGGCGAGGCGGCGGCCGCCGGCGACTCCGCCAGCGGGGCCGAGGCCTGCGCGTCGAGCAGCGGTCCCACCACCGGGCTCTTCGCGAGCCGCGTGCCGACGATGAGCCGGTTGATCTCGTTGGTTCCCTCGTAGATGCGCGTGATGCGCGCGTCGCGGTAGGCCCGCTCGGCCGGGAACTCGCGCGAGTAGCCGTTGCCGCCGAACACCTGGAGCGACTCGTCGACGGCGAACGCCAGCGCCTCGCTCGACCACACCTTGTTGATGGAGCACTCGACGGCGAACTCCTCGATCGTCTTCAGCACGGCCGGCACGTCGTCCGCATCGACGGCGCCGAGCGCGCGGTCCACGTCGCCGAGCGCGCGAAACACCATGGCGTCGCCGACGAACGATTGGACCGCCATCTCGGCGAGCTTGTGGCGGATGAGGCCGAAGCTCGCGATGGCCTTCCCGAACTGCCGCCGTTCCTTCGCGTACCGGATGGCGCGGTTCAGCGCCTGCTTGGCGCCGCCGATGTTCCGCGTACCCAGCTTCACGCGCCCGATGTTCAGGATGTTGAGCGCCACCTTGTGGCCCTCGCCGATCTCGCCCAGCACGTTCTCGGCCGGCACCGGCACATCGTCGAACATCAGCGCCGTCGTGGACGAGCCGTCGAGGCCCAGCTTGTGCTCGTCGGCGCCGCTCACGACACCCATGCCGCGCTCGACGATGAACGCGGTGAAGTGCTGGCCATCGACCTTGGCGAACACCGTGAAGATGTCGGCGAAGCCGCCATTGGTGATCCAGAGCTTCTGGCCGCGCAGCGTGTAGGTGCGGCCGTCGGCCGAACGTGTCGCGGTGGTGCGCGCGGCCAGCGCGTCGGAGCCGGCCTCGGGCTCGGTGAGCGCGAAGGCGCCGATCAGCTCGCCGTTGGCCAGCCGCGGCAGGTAGCGCGCGCGCTGCTCGGCGTTGCCGAAGTAGACGATGGGCAGCGTGCCGATGCTGGTGTGGGCGCCGAGCGAGCCGGCAAAGGACGGCACCAGGCTCAGCTGCTCGCCGACGCAGGCCGTGCTGACCTTGTCGAGGCCGAGGCCGCCGTAGGCTTCCGGGATCTCGAGGCGCGTGAGGTCGCGGTCGGCGGCCTTACGGATGAGTTCGCGCGTCAGGGCCCAGTCGTGCGCGTAGAGATCGGCCTCCCGCGGGACGACCTCGGTGCGCATGAACTCCTCGGCCGCGCGGCCGAACATGAGCTGCTCGTCCGAGAGGTCCTCACGCGTGAAGACGGCGTCGGCCGGCACATCGTCGACGAGAAAGCGGCCGTGGCCGGCGGACGGAGGGGTCGCGGTCGGTGATGCCATGGCGCACGTGGTCCGGGGAAACGACGACCGGGCTCGCCGGCCGGAAACCGGCCGCTCACGATAGCACCGGCCTCCGGTTCGCACAAGACGAACCGGACGGAAGTAGTGGGTCGGTTCGAAGATGAGCCCGGAACTGAGGGAAGAGGAGCCTGGCCGGCCTCACCCGGCGCCACTGCGATGCCCTCGCCCGGCGCCTCAACGCACGGCCGAGAAGGCGATTGGGGTATCGCACCCCCGCGGCGAGCTTCTATGCCCGCGAGGCCCTGTTGCGGTTCACACTTGAACTCAACCTGCGATGCTTCGCGGTACCCCTGTTCATTTCCATTGCGGAGCCAAAAGAAGGCGAGGACATGCCCGTCGGCGTCGCTGATCTCGAAGCCCCACAACCCATCGTCGATGAGCGACAACTCCTTTACGAACGACGCACCGCGCTGGCGGAGCTCGTCGAAGAGCACGTCCGGATCCAGCGTGTAGATATGGGCGTACCAGCGGGGTCGGCGTGCTCCATGCACTGGATCGCGCAGGCAAACGGTCCAAAGGAGCCGCGCCGCGCCCGGTCAGCTCTTCTGCCGAGCGCGGCGTCGCCTCCATCTGGAGGTTGGACCAACCGTGTCCGTCTCTTCGAGGGCCACGCCCTCCCCGCGGGCAATCGCCGCCCGAGCAGCGGCAATGCGCCCGAGAAACGTCGGATCGTGTTCCAAACGGTAGTCGAACCAGTCGTCCTCGGACTCGAAGCCAATAATCACGCCCGCCGGGCGCCCGTGCCGCGTGATCACGATTTCTTCGGTGGCCGCCAAACGCAGGTATTTGGACAAGTCGTCCTTAACCTTCGCCAGCGCCACCGTCGTCCGGCGTGCCCGCTTCCCCGAGCCACTCTTGCGCTTCGGACTTCGAGACGATCGCGAGGATTTCGACCGTGGTCTCTGTAACGTCATAGAACACCCGGATCTCGTTGATGCGCAACCGATACTGCGGCCGCCGCAGGCCCCGCAGGCGCTTGATGCGGCTCCGGCTGGTCTTCGCGGGTTCGTTTCGGAGATGGCGCTCCAGCGCATCTCGGACCTCCGCGCGCTGGCGTGCCGGGAGCGCCTGCAGCGCCCGCGCGGCGTCCGGGGCCAGGACCAGATGGTACCGCATTCTGGCCAGATTATAGCCAGATTCGAGATGCCCGCATGCCCGTTCGTGTTCGGTCCAACGGACGAGTTCAGCAGCGCTGGCCAGCCCGATGCTGGCTGGACAGCGTCCGCTGCAGCGACTGGTTGGGCCTAAATCCTTCAACCGACTCGTAATCGATGGTGAGCTCCTCACCGGTTTCAATGTCCCGTGCCGCCGCATCAATGCCATAACGGTCCAGGGAAAAGTCTGATTGAATATTGGGCTTGTCGCTGTGATTGATGAAGCGCGCATCGTCGCAGCACAAGATATAACGGTTCAACCGAGGGTCGATGTATCCATAGTGGAGCAATCGCTTGCGAAAGGCAGCCGGTTGGACATCCAATACGCTGGTGTCAAGATCAAGGTCCAAGCCGGGGGTAAAGCGCCATATGGGCGTGCCTTTGGCGATAGGTTCAGCCGCGAACAGGCCCAGCCCATGAATGGGACTCTTATCAACTTGTGTTTTGACCAGGAGCATTAATGAACCCTTAGGCCGAACGACCGCGCTTCAGCCGCGGCGGCCATTCGGCGCGAATTCTGCCACAGAAGCCGGCCGCCGTCGGCTGCAAGCGCTAGTTGGACGGCCCTTTCATGCTAGCATGGTGCTAGCACGAAGGTGCCACCATGCCTACGATCACCGTCCGGAACGTGCCCCCCAAGGTCGTGCAGTCGCTGAAGGCGCTGGCCAAGCGCCACAATCGCTCGATGGAGCAAGAGGTACGGGAGCTCCTCGAAGGATACGTCGCGGAACGCCGGGCGGTGCTCGACCAGATCGAGGCTGGTTGGCAGGCGCAGACGCGGCGACCCACCGCCTCGGAGGTTGATGCGTGGATGGCGGTCGGCCGGCCATGAAGGCGGTCGTCGACACCAACGTCGTCGCGTACTTTCTACTTGGCACTGAGGCGTTCGTCGCGGAGGCGCGAATGTGTTTTGAGCGCGTGGCGACGCCGCTTGCCCCCGCTCACTGGGAGGCCGAACTCGCGAACGTCGTGTGGATGGCGACCCGCGCTGGGGTGCTGTCCGCCAGTGACGCGCCGGCCCGCCTGGGGCTTGCACGTCGACTCGGCGTTGAAACCGTCGCAACGGCTACCCTCTGCCAGGGAGCGCTGTTGCGAGCCATTGACTCCGGAGTATCGGTCTACGACACCCTCTTCGTCGAACTCGCCGCTCGCTCTTCCTGCCCGCTCGTGACCTTCGACAAGGCCGTCTTGAAGGCCTTTCCTGATTTCGCCTGCCGCCCCCGCGACCTGCCACAGCGCTGATTGTGGTCCGCCCAACGCGCGCGCTGAGCCGCAGCGCGACCGTCACGATACACCGGGTCGCGCTGTCGGCTCCAGTGATGGGTATGGACTCCTCCCGGTTCCTTCGCGGCATGATGGCCGTGAACTTGTGGGTCGCACCACACCCCAGGAGGAGGCCGAGATGGATGCTACGACGGTGGCCGTGGATCTGGCAAAGGATGTG
>JBFMCA010000139.1:0-9557 GCA_040754955.1 Acidobacteriota bacterium
ATGTCGTGGGTCTGTTCGTCGGGTCCGCGCACTCGCAGGCTCCTTTCAGAGTTGGTGCGAGCATGGTAGTACGGCGGAATCGATCTGTCGATCCCCCGCGAGTCACTTTTTCAGCACCCTGCTAGAGCCTAGAGCCTAGAGCCTCGTGATCGTCCCCTCATCCAGCCAGTAGCAGTCGCCGGCGAAGCCGCTCTCGGCGAGCTGAGCGCGGAGGCGGGGCAGCGCCTCGGCGCGGTCGTAGCGGATGGACAGGTGGTGCAGGACGAGCGCGGCGACGCCCGCGTCGCGCGCGACCGCCAGCGCCTCGCCCGTGGTGGCGTGAATGGGCTCGCGGCGGTCGTCGGTCGAGAGGAACGTGGCATCGTGCACGAGGAGGTCGGCGCCGCGCGCGAGATCGGGGTCGATGGGCATCGCGTCGCCGCTGTGCGCGAAGACGACGTGGTGGTACGGCTCCATGAGCGCATCCCGGCGGCCATCGCGCGCGAGGCGCTCGATCTCGGCAGACGGAAGCGCGGCGTAGGCGGGCTTCAGCCGTCGGCGCGTTTCGAGCACGCGGTAGCCCAGCGCCGGCTCGCCGGCGACGTGCGCCACGGCAAACGCCTGCAGCACGTGCTGCGGAGACAGGCGATGCTCGGCGCCGTCCCGCATCTCGCGCCACGTGATGGGGAAGTCGACCCCGCGCCAGATGTCTTCGAGCAGGCGCTGCATCCCCTCGACGCCGCGGGCCCCCGCGGGGTAGAGCACGTCGTAGGGCCTGGTCACGGCACCTTTGCCGAAGCGCCGCGCGGCCGCAAAGCCCGGCAGGCCCAGCACGTGATCGGAGTGCCCGTGCGTGATGGCGACCGTGGCGGGGGTGAAGACGCTCGTGCCGAGCGCGAGCTGCAGGCCTTCGCCGGCGTCGACGAGCAGCCGCAGCGGGCGGTGCCACAGCCAGTTGGCGTACATCGCGCGGCTGTAGCCTGCGATGGGCGGCTCGGCCGGCCGCGTCACTTGGCTTCCCCGGCGGGCCGCGGGCGCGTCCTCCGCGGCGGTCTCGCGGCCCGTGGGCGCGGTGCGGCGCCGGCCCGTCGCGCCGCCGGTGTCCGGTAGGGGCGCAGCAGGACCTCGAGGTCCTGGCGGATCCACGCGTGCGGGGCCGTGCCGCGATGGAAGGCCCAGGTGAGGAGCGATCCGCGAAACAGCGCGACGATGGCGCGGGCGAGCGGCGCTGGGGCGACGCGCCGCAGCTCGCCGGCGGCGATGGCGGCGCGGAGGATTTCTCCGATCTCGCGCTCGAGCGCCTGCTGGTGGCGGCGCGCGATGGTGCGGAACTCCCGGTCGGTGAGCCCGAGCTGGTGGAAGGCGAGGGCGTGGGCGAGGGCCTGGGGGTCGGCGGCCAGCTCGCAGACCGAGCTCCGGACCTCGGTGAGGGCGTCGAGCGGCGATCGGGCGCGGGCGCGTCGGGCGGCGAAGTCGCGCGTGACGGCTGCGACGCCCTCGCGGGCGATGGCCAGGAGCAGGTTGCGCTTGGTGGCGAAGCGCTGGATGAGGGTGGCCGGCGCAAGGCCGACTTCGTCGGCGACGTCGATCAGGCGAAAGCCGGCCGGCCCGACGCGCGCCAGGACGCGTGCGGCCGCCTGCACGATGACGTCGTCCGGAGCGGTCTTGCGGCGGGGCGACATGCCGGAACTTTACAATAAATGAATCGTCATTTATCGTAGTTTCCTTGCCGCCATGCCCGACACTCCCGCACGCGTCCGATTGCACACGCCGCTGGCCGCCGCGGCGCTCGCCAGCCTGACCGCCGCCTGCGGCGCCGCCCCCGCCGCCGGCCCGGGCGGCCCCGGTGGCCCCGGCGGTGCGATGCCCGCCATGGCGGTGGAGATCGTCACGCTGGCCGAGCGGCCCGTCGAGCGGCGGACCGAGTTCGTCGGCACCGTCCGGTCGCGCCGTTCGACGACGATCCAGCCGCAGGTCGAAGGGTTCATCACCCGCATCGCCGTCCGATCCGGCGACCGCGTGCGGCCCGGCACCGTGCTCGTGGAGATCGACGCCGAGCGGCAGGCCGCGCTCGTCGCCAGCCTCGAGTCGCAGAAGGCCGTGCGCGAGGCCGAGCTGGCCTGGGCGCGCCAGCAGGCCGAGCGCGCCACGACGCTGCTCGCCGCCGGCGCGATCTCGCAGCAGGAGGTCGACCAGGCCGCGGCCGGCCTCAAGGCCGCCGAAGCGCAGCTCCGCGCCGTCGAGGAGCAGATCCGGCAGCAGCAGGTGGAGCTGGCCTACCATCGGGTCACCTCACCGGTTGCCGGCACCGTTGGCGACATTCCGGTCCGCGTCGGCGATCGCGTCACCCGGTCGACCGTGATCACCACCGTGGACGAAAACGCCGGCTTCGAGGTGTACGTCTCGGTGCCGGTGCAGCAGGCGCCCGCGCTCGCGCGCGGCCTCCCCGTGCGGCTGCTCGACGAGGCGGGCGCGGTTGTCTCGACCAACCCCATTGCCTTCGTGGCCCCCACCGTGGACCCCGAGACGCAGTCGGTGCTGGTGAAGACGGCGCTCGTCGAGAACGCCGACCGCTTCCGCTCCGACCAGTTCGTCCGTGCCGAGATCGTCTGGGACAGCTCGCCCGGCCTGACGATTCCTGTCGTGGCGGTCACCCGTATCAACGCGCAGTACTTCGTCTACGTCGCGGAGCCGGGCGAGGGCGGCATGCTCGTCGCGCGCCAGCGACCGGTCCAGCTCGGGCCCATCGTCGGCAACGACTACACGGTGGTGCGCGGCCTCAGCGCGGGCGACCGGCTGATCGTATCGGGCATCCAGAAGATCGGCGACGGCGCCCCGGTGCAGCCCGCCGGCGCCGCCCCGCCTCGCTAGAGCCCAGAGCCGAGAGCCCAGAGCCTTCGATGTTCACCGACCTCTTCATCCGCCGCCCGATTCTCTCGTCGGTGCTGGCGCTGCTCGTGATCCTCGCGGGCGGCATCGCGATCCCGACGCTGCCGATCGCGCGCTATCCCGACCTGGCGCCGCCGTCGGTCACCGTCGCGGCCTTCTACACCGGCGCGAACGCGCAGGCCGTGGAGACGGCCGTGACGACGCCGCTCGAGCAGGCCATCAACGGCGTCGAGGGGATGACCTACATCCAGTCGACGAGCACCAACAGCGGCTTCTGCACCATCACGGTGACCTTCGAGATCGGGCGCGATCCGGACCTGGCCGCCGTCGACGTCCAGAACCGCGTCAACCAGGCGCTCGGGCGTCTGCCGGCCGACGTGCGGACCAACGGCATCGTGGTCACCAAGAACACGGCGGGGTTCCTCGGCGGCCTCGGGTTCTTCTCGAAGGACAACCGCTACGATGCGGAGTTCCTCAGCAACTACCTCGACGTGCACGTGCGCGACGCCATCAAGCGCGTGCCGGGGGTGGGGAACGTCATCATCTTCGGCGAGCGCAAGTACGCGATGCGGCTCTGGCTCGATCCCGTGCGTCTCGCCGCGCGCCGGCTCACGGCCGGGGACGTCGTGAACGCGCTCCGCGAGCAGAACGTCCAGATCGCGGCCGGCGCCATCGGCGACGCGCCGGCCAGCGGCGAGCAGATGTTCAACATGAGCGTCCGGGCGGCCGGGCGGCTCACCGAGGCGGACCAGTTCGAGAACGTCGTCGTCAAGGCGGGGCGGGACGGGGCGCTCGTGCGCGTCCGCGACGTTGGCCGCGTGGAGCTGGGCGCCGAGACCTACGCGTCGAACCTGCGGTTCCTCGGGCTCGAAGCCCAGGGCGTGGGCATCCAGCTGCTGCCCCGGGCCAACGCCCTCGAGGTCTACGACGGCGTCATGGCGGAGATGGCGCGGCTCGAGCGCAACTTTCCGCCGGGCCTCGAATGGCGGCTTGCCTTCGACAACGTCGTGGTCGTCCGCGAGTCCATCGTGGAGGTGCTCAAGACGCTCGCCGAGGCCATCGGGCTCGTCATCCTCGTGATGTTCCTGTTCCTGCAGAACTGGCGCAGCACGATCATCCCGGCCATCACGATTCCGGTGTCGCTCATCGGCACGTTCGCGTTCATCAAGCTCTTCGATTTTTCGATCAACACGCTCACCCTCTTCGGCATCGTGCTCGCGACGGGCATCGTCGTCGACGATGCGATCGTGGTGATCGAGAACATCGAGCGGCACATGCGCGAGTACGGGAAGCGGGCGTTCCGCGCGGCCATCGACGCGATGCGCGAGGTGTTCTCGGCCGTCGTGGTCATCGGGGTCGTCCTGGTGTCGGTGTTCGTCCCCGTGGCCTTCTTTCCGGGGACGACGGGCCGCCTGTACCAGCAGTTCTCGCTGACGATCGCGTTCGCCGTCGTCCTGTCCGTCTTCAACGCGATCACGCTGACGCCGGCGCTGTCGGCGCTGCTGCTCGACAAGGAGAGCCACGCACACGGGTGGTTCTTCACCGCCGTGAACCGGCTCATCGACGCCGGCACGCGGCTCTACGCGGCGGCCGTGCGCCGGACGCTGCAGTGGAAGTGGGCGATGCTGGTCCTCTTCGCCGGCGGGCTGTGGGCGACGTGGGCCGTGTTCCAGGCCGTGCCGTCCTCGTTCGTGCCCGACGAGGACGAGGGCTACTTCATCACCATCGTGCAGGCGCCGGCCGGCGCGTCGCTCGAGTACACGACCGGGATTGCCAGGCAGGCCGAGCAGGTGCTGTTCGCCGATCCGGACGTGGCGGCCGCCTTCTCGGTGATGGGCTTCAGCTTCACGGGCGCCGCGCCGAACAACGGCATGATCTTCGTCCGCCTGAAGGACTACGAGGAGCGGCGCCGGGAGGACCAGTCGCTGACCGCCGTGCTGAACCGGCTGCGCGGGCGGCTCTTCGGCATTCCCGGCGCGGTGGTGGTCGCGTTCGCGCCGCCGGCCATTCAGGGCCTGTCGTTCTTCGGGGGGTTCCAGTTCGAGGTGCTCGATCAGACGGGCGGCGACGTCCGGGCCCTCGCCGACGCGGCCAGCGCGCTCATCCGCGCGGGCAATCAGGGCGGGCGCGTCGCGGGTCTCTTCAGCGCGTTCCGCGCCGACGATCCGCAGCTCGTGGTGGACATCGACCGCGACCGCGCGCGGAGCCTGGGGCTGCCGCTGCGCGAGGTCACCGACGCGCTGCAGGTGTTCCTCGGCTCGCAGTATGTGAACGACTTCGACTTCAACAACCGCGCCTACCGCGTGTACGTGCAGGCCGACCAGCAGTTCCGCGCGGATCCGGCCGACCTGACCCGGCTCTATGCGAGGGCCTCGTCAGGCGAGATGGTGCCGCTCGAGACGGTGGTCCGGCTCAGCGAGACGACGGCGCCGCAGGTCATCAGCCACTTCAACCTGTTCCGCTCGGCGGAAATCACGGGCTCGGCCGCGCCGGGCGTCAGCTCCGGCGAGGCCATCCGCGAGATGGAGCGGCTCGCCCGCGAGACGCTGCCGCAGGGCTTCGACTTCGCGTGGGCCGGGCAGTCGCTCGAGGAGGTGCGGTCGGGCGCCCAGTCCGGGTTCATCTTCGTGCTGAGCATCGTGCTGGTCTACCTGGTGCTCGCCGCGCAGTACGAGAGCTGGGTGCTGCCGTTCATCATCCTGCTGGGCGTGCCGCTCGCGGTGCTCGGCGCGCTCGGGGCGCAGTTCCTCCGCGGCCTCGCCAATGACGTGTTCTGCCAGGTCGGGCTCGTCATGCTCATCGGGCTCGCGGCGAAGAACTCCATCCTCATCGTCGAGTTCGCCGAGCAGCTGCGCGGGCGGGGGCTGTCGATCCTCGATGCGGCCGTCGAGAGCGCGCGCATCCGCCTTCGGCCGATCCTGATGACCTCGTTCGCCTTCATCCTCGGCGTCATGCCGCTGGCGTTGGCCACCGGCGCCGGCTCGGGGGCGCGCAATTCGGTGGGCACGGCGGTCGCCGGGGGGATGGTGGCCTCGACGTTCCTCTCCATCATCTTCATCCCGGTGCTCTACGTGGTCATCCGGACGCTGGCCCCCGGCCGTGCCCGGCGAGGCCGCGAGGACGACGCCGACGCCGTGCCGCTCGGAGGTGCCCATGCGTAAGGTGCTGGCGGCCCTGCTGGCGGTGCTGGCGTCCGCCGCCTCCGCGGCGGCGCAGCCGTCGGCGCCGCTGACGCTCACTTTCGAGGAGGCCGTCGCGCGAGCGCTGGCGAACAGCCCGACGGTAGCCGACGCGGCGCAGGCGATTCTGCGGGCCGAGGCGGCCCTGCAGCAGGCGGGGCTCGTGCGGCGGCCCACCATTGGCGCCACCGTGACGACGACGGTGCTCAACGAGGCGCGCGGATTCGACGGCCTCGTGACGCAGCCGCGGACCCAGACCTTCATCGGCGGCAGCGTCGCCTACCCGGTGCTCGCGGCCGCCCGGTGGGCCGAGCAGGCGCAGGCGGCCGATCAGGTCGGCATCGCGCGAATCGGCGCCGACGAGGTGCGGCGCCAGATCGGGATTGCCACTGGCCAGGCGTACCTGGCGCTCATCGCGGTGCGGCGGCAGGTGGAGGTGAACCAGCGCGCGCTGGAGAACGCGCGGGCGCACCTCGACTTCGCGCGCGCCCGGCTCGAGGCCGGCGCCGGCAGCCGCCTCAACGAGCTTCGCGCGGCGCAGGAAGTGGAGACCGACGAGGTGTTGCTCGAGTCGTCGCGCCTGGGGGTGCGTCTGGCGCAGGAGGCGCTCGGCCTGCTGGTGGCCGCCGACGGGCCGGTCGACGCCGCGGGCGAGCCCGGGTTCGAGGTCCCCGCCGCGCCCGCCGACGCGGGCTGGCTGTCGTCGCGCACCGACGTCCGGCTCTTCGACGCGCGCGTCGAGGCCGCCGATCGCGTCGTCGCCGACAGCTGGAAGGACTGGATTCCGAACGGCGCCGTGTCGTTCAACCCGCAGTTCGTCACGCCGGCGGGGCTCTTTCAGCCGTCGAATACCTGGAGCGCGGTGGTGCAGTTCGGCGTGCCCCTCTTCGACGCCGGACAGCGCCGGCTCGCGCGCCGGCAGCGGGAGATTGCTGCCGCCTCCGCGCGGCTGCAGCGCACGGATGTCGAGCTGGCCGCCCGGACCGAGCTGCGGCAGGCACGGGCGTCGGTGGAGAGCACCGAGCGCGCGCTGGCGCACGCGCGGCTGGCGGCATCGCATGCCGCCGAGGTCGTGCGCATCACCGACGTGGCCTACCGCGCCGGCGCCACCACGAACCTCGAGCTCATCGACGCGCAGCGCCGCGCGCGCGACGCCGACACCGCCGCGGCCCAGGCCGAGGATCGCGTCCGCCAGGCGCGCTTCGCGCTGCTGGTGGCGCTCGGGCGTTTTCCGTAGGGAGGACTGGAGGCGTAGTACACTTCCCCCATGAAGCGCTGGCTCGCCGTGCTCGCGCTGGTGCTGGCCGGGACCATGCCGCTGCAGCAGGACCTGCCGGGGACGCTGCGCGTGCGGCCCGGCTTCACGGTGTATGCGGTCACCCTGGAGGGCGACCCCCGCCCGCTCGCGCACTACGACGGCCGCCGGTGGCAGGCGGCGTGCGAACCGCTGGTCGACGCTCCCGTGGCTGCCCCCGGCATTGTCGGCATCCGCGGCTCGTACGGCGCGCCGCTTCGCACCGTCACGCTGATGCCGGCCTCGTCGGCGCGGTGGGAGCCCGCATGGAAGGCGGTCGGCGCCGTGGCCCGGCGCGTGGCCGGAAGCGGCTTGCGCTTCGACGCCACCGAAATCACCGTGTACGAGATCGACGGCGTCGGCACGCCGGCCGTGTTCGTGGATCTCGTGCTGCGCACGGCCAGCGACGCGTGGGCCGGGGTGGCCGCGGCTGGATGGGTGCGCGTCGACGCCGACGGAGCGACGGTGTCGGGCGCGCGTGTGGCGCGATTTGCGAGCTACGACGAGTACCTGGGCGTCGCCCGGCTGTCGCCGCTGGGCGTGGCCGACACCGGCGACCCCGACCGGCGCACGTGGGTGATGCGCGAGCGCCGGCCCGACGGCGAGCTGGTGCAGCTCTTCGACGTCTCCAACGGCTCGGCGGCGGCCGGGCCCCGCGTTCCCGCTGGAGGGTGCTGATGCCCCTGCGCCCCGCGGCTGTCGCGGGCGCCTGGTATCCGGACGATCCGGCCCGGCTCGCCGCGGCCGTCACCGGGTACCTCGACGCCGTCGCGCTCGGCGGCCCCCCGCCCGACGCCACGCTCGTCGGGCTGATCGCGCCGCACGCCGGCCTCATGTACTCGGGTCCCGTCGCGGCGCACGCCTACGCGCACCTGCGAGGGCGACGGTTCGACGCGGCGGTGCTGATCGGTCCCTCGCACTTCGTGGCGTTCGAGGGCGTGTCAATCTGGCCGCGCGGCGCGTTTCGCACGCCGCTGGGCGACCTGCCGGTGGAGGAGCGGGTGGCGGCCAGTCTGCTGGCCAGCCCGGTCATCCACGAACGCCCCGCGGCGCACGAGCGCGAGCACTCGCTCGAGCTGCAGCTGCCGTTTCTGGCGCACCTCGCGCCAGGGCTGCCCATCGTGCCGCTCGTCATGGGCAGCCAGGATCGGGACACCGTGACGGCGTTGGCCGACGCGCTGGCCTCGGCGCTGGGCGACGCACGCGTCCTGCTCGTGGCCAGCAGCGACCTTTCGCATTACTACGACGCCACGACGGCGGCGGCGCTCGACGGACAGGTTGTGCGGGCGGTGGACGCCTTCGACGCGGACGGGCTGATGGGGCTCCTGGAGCGGCGGCCGGATCACGCGTGCGGGGGCGGGCCGATGGTGTCGGTGCTCAGCGCGGCGCGCGCGCTGGGCGCGACGGAGGCGGCCGTCGTGCGCTACGCCGACTCGGGCGACGTGTCCGGCGACAAGGCGTCGGTCGTCGGCTACCTCGCGGCGACGATCAGCCATGCCTGACTGGCAGGAGGCGCTGCTGGCCGTCGCGCGGCAGCAGTTCGACGCGCGCGTGCTGGGGCATCCGGCACCGCCGGTGCCCGCGGCGGCTGGCGGGCCTGCGGCGGCGGGGGCCTTCGTCAGCGTGCGCATCGCGGGCGATCTGCGGGGCTGCCTTGGCGCGCTTCACGGAACCGATTCGCTGACTGCGACCATCGCGCGGCTTGCCGCCGACGTGGCGCATCGGGACCCGCGCTTTGCGCCGGTGGCGGCCGAGGAGCTTGCGCAGAGCGCGCTCGAGATCTCCGTCCTCACCGAGCCCGAGCGCGTGGTGGACCCCTCGTCCATTGCCGTCGGCCGGCACGGGCTGATCGTCGAGCAGGGCCGCGCGAGCGGCCTGCTCCTGCCACAGGTGGCCGTCGAGCACGGCTGGTCCCGGGACGCGTTTCTCGATCACGCGTGCGTGAAGGCCGGGTTGCCCCGCGACGCGTGGCGTCAGGGGGCGATCATCTACCGCTTCGAGGCCGTCGTGTTCGGCGAAGCCGTCCGGTAGCGGACGCCCAGCCATGCGGCGTCGGCCCCTGGGCGCCGTATCTCAGGCTGGCGGGAATGACGAGGCGCCGGAGGCCGCCGACACGCATCCCGACCAGGCCCTGGTCCCAGCCGGGACTGACCTGGCCGGCCCCGAGCACCAAGCACCAAGCTGAAGGGCCCGCGTTCGGCGTTGCAGTCGACCTG
>JBFMCA010000140.1:0-9337 GCA_040754955.1 Acidobacteriota bacterium
GCCTATTTTTACGATTTGCGTAAAAATAGGCCCGACCCCGAATTTCCTATAATCCTCCCGTGCCCATCGGCTCTGCCTTCCACGCGCGCACGCTGGCGCTCGCCGAAAGCCTCAACTTCCGCGACTGGGCCGGCTACTACGCGGTCAGCGCGTTCGAGACGCACCATGACCACGAGTACAACGCCATCCGCAACGCCTGCGCCCTCATCGACGTCTCCCCGCTATACAAGTACCGCGTCAGCGGCCCCGACGCCGCCCGCCTGGTCGACCGCGTCATCACCCGCGACGTGAAGAAGATGCAGATCGGCCAGGTCTACTACACGCCCTGGTGCGACGAAGAGGGCAAGGTCATCGACGATGGCACGGTGACAAGAACCGGGGAGCAGGAGTACCGCTGGACGGCCGCCGACCCGAGCCTCCGGTGGATCACCGAGAACGCCCGCGGCCTGGATGTCGAGGTGCGGGACATCAGCGAGGAGATCGCCGCCCTCGCCCTGCAGGGGCCCACCTCCGCGCGGCTCCTGCGCGCGGTCTGCACCGCCCCCATCGACGCGATCCGCTACTTCCGCATGGCCCCCGGCGCCATCGCCGGCGTGCCGGTAGACGTCTCCCGCACCGGCTACACCGGCGATCTCGGCTACGAGATCTGGATGCCCTGGCGCGACGCGCTCGGCGTCTGGGACGCGCTGGTCGATGCAGGCCGCGCCTTCGATCTGCACGCCGCGGGCATGCTCGCGCTCGACGTCGCCCGTGTCGAGGCCGGGCTCCTGCTCATCGACGTCGACTTCCACGGCAGCCGCAAGGCCCTCATCGAATCGCAGAAGTACTCCCCGTACGAAATGGGGCTCGGCCGGCTGGTCGACCTCCAGAAGGGGCCCTTCGTCGGCCGCCGCGCGCTGGCCGAGGAGCACCGCCGCGGCCATCGCCGCGAGATCGTGGGACTCGAGCTGGACTGGCCCGAGGTGGAGCGGCTCTACGAGGCCGTCGGCCTCCCGCCGGCCGTCGCCGCGATGACCTCGCGCGTCGCCGTGCCGGTCTACCGCGGCGGCCAGCAGATCGGCCGCGCGACCTCGACGACGTGGTCGACGACGCTCAAGCGGATGATCGCGCTGGCGACGCTCGACCGCGCGCACACGGCGCTCGGAACGAGGGTGAAGATGGAAGTGACGGTGGACGCGGTGCGCCACCAGGCGTCGGCGACCGTCGTGAAGACGCCGTTCTTCAACCCGCCGCGGAAGACCGCGACGCCGCCCCTCTGACGGCGTCGGGGCCGGGCGCGCCGCCTACTGGCGCGCCCGGCGCGCGTCGATGAACGACTTCACGCCGAGCCCGACGTACACCGCCAGCACCAGGCTCATGACGAGCTGCGCCACGACCGCGGGCCGGCCCAGGTCGCCGGCGGCGAGCGCCGGCACCAGCCGGCCGAGCGTCCCCAGCAGCCCGAGCAGCGCGAGCGCCACCGCCGCATGCATGGCATGCCTGCGCGCCCGCTCGCTGCGCGTGAGGAAAGCCAGTCCCACGAGGGCCATGCCGAAGAACCCAGGGATGAGCGCCGTGACGCTCGTCCGGCCGGTCAGCCAGTAGCTGGCGATGCCGACGAGCATGAGGACGATGCCGGCGAGGCGGGTGGTGGCGGGCATCCGGGTATTATGGCCCGAATGCAGATTGCGCTCATCCAGCAGCACGCCACGCGGGACAAGGCGGCCAACGTCGCGCGCGGCCTGGCCAGCCTCGAGACCGCAGCCCGCGCCGGCGCCCGGGTGGCCTGCTACGCGGAGCTGGCCTTCGAGTGGTTCCACCCCCAGCAGCCTGCCGGCGCGGCGTTCCGCGATCTCGCCGAGCCGCTCGACGGCCCCACCGTGTCCGCGTTCCAGGCCAGGGCCCGCGAGCTCGGCATCGTCACCGTGCTCAACCTCTTCGAGCGCGACGGCGACCGCACGTTCGACTCGTCGCCGGTCATCGACGCCGACGGCTCCCTGCTTGGCGTCACGCGCATGATCCACATCACCGAGTACGCGTGCTTCCACGAGCAGGGCTACTACACGCCCGGCGACACCGGCGCCCCGGTGTACGACACGCGCGCCGGGAAGATTGGCGTGGCCATCTGCTACGACCGGCACTTCCCGGAGTACATGCGGGCGCTGGCGCTCGGAGGGGCGGACCTCGTGGTCGTCCCGCAGGCGGGCGCCGTCAACGAGTGGCCCGAGGGCCTTTACGAAGGCGAGATGCGCGTCGCCGCGTTCCAGAACGGCTATTACGTGGCGCTCTGCAATCGCGTGGGCCAGGAAGACTGCCTGACCTTCGCCGGCGAGTCGTTCGTGTGCGCGCCCGACGGGGCGGTCATCGCGCGCGCGGGCCGGCTCACCGACGAGATCCTCTACGCGGAAGTGGATCCGGCCGCCGCCGCGCGCTCGCACGCGCGCGAGCTGTTCCTCCGGCACCGCCGGCCCGAGCTGTACGCCGGCTGGATTCGGTAGCTTGTCGCCGCATCGGGTGTGCGGTGTCGGCGGACGCTCGCGAATCGCTGGCCCCTACAGGCCGCCGACGCGATCGACGACGAACTGGTCGAACTCCCAGAGCTGCGTTTCACGCGCCGCATACGGGCCGGGCGCGTAGCCGCGCGAGGCGATGCCCGCGTACGACTGCTCCGAGATGGCCCAGTCCTCGCGGTTGGTGACGTCCCAGAACTCCACCGCGTCCCGGAACTCGAAGCCGGGCTTCGCGATCTCGTCCGGATGGAAGTGCCACTCGCCGACGAGCGTCGTCCGGTCCGGCGCCTCGGGCCAGATGGTGATGGTGAGCATGTAGTCGGGATGGAGCGTCAGCAGCAGGTTAGGGTAGATCGCGTAGTAGTTGACGAGCGCGCGCTCCTTCTCGCCCAGTCCCGGCAGCACCGCGCGCCGGCGCTTCCCGTCGCGGCTGAGCGTCTCGACGCCCTCCTTGAACCCCATGGCCCCGCCGCAATACGTCCCCGTCGTCGGCACGTTCTCGGCGCCGAGGTAGTGGTGCATGCGGTTGAGCAGCGGGTGGATGACGGGGCAGTGCAGGCACTCGTTGTAGTTCTGCACGATGAGCTTCCAGTTCGCGCGGACCGTGTAGGTCTCGCGGTGCACCGTCTGCAGGCACCCCATACCCCACGGCGCGAAGCGCGCCGGCAGATCGCCGAGCTGTGAGGCGAGCGGCGCCGGCTCGGGGGCGAGGTTGATGAAGACGTGGCCGTCCCACGACGCGCAGGCAACCTCGCGGAGCGGGTGGTCGGCGCGATCGAAGCCCTCCACTTCGTCCATCAACGGCGCGCCGATGAGGCGCCCGTCGAGGTCGTAGGTCCAGGCGTGGTACGGGCACTGGATGCTGCCCGGGAACGTGCCCGCGGCCTCCGTGCAGAGCTGGGTGCCGCGGTGGCGGCAGACGTTGTGGAAGGCCCGCAGCCTGCCATGCCCGGCCCGGACCACGAGCACGCTTGCGCCCGCCACGTCACGGCGGAGAAAGGCGCCGGCGCCCTCGATCTGGTCTTCGCGTCCGACGGCAATCCACATGCCGGCGAAGATGCGGTCCATCTCCCGCCGGAACCAGTCGGGGTCCGTGTAGACGCGGGAGGGCAATGTGCGTCTGAGCGCCGGCCGGGCCGTCGTGCGCGTCACCGGCTTTCATGATACAACCGCGGGAGACCGGCCCCGGTTCACCCGTCGTGCCTTGCCCTCGACACTCCCTCGTCGCGCGACCGTCTTGGCTCGCCCTGCCGCTCGTGCTGTGGATGGCGGCCGCCGCCGCCGCCCAGCCGGTGTCGATGACGGCAGCGGGAGTTCGCACGGCGCTCGTCGCCGGCGCCGCGGCCCCCGCGACCGTGCGGGTTCGAGCCGTTGTCACCTTCGCCGACGAGACACAGCCGATCTACTTCGTGCAGGACGAGACGGGCGGGATCGCCGTCGTGCCACGGTCTCCCAGCCCGGCGGTGCGGCCGGGCCAGCGCGTCGTGGTCACGGGACGCATGGAGCTGGGGCCACGGGGACCGACACTGGTCGACGCAGAGGTCGAGGTCGCCGGGGCGGGCGCCCGGCCGGCGCCGCGGCCCGTCTCGGCGGCGGCGCTCGAGCAGGGAGCGGCGGACGGCGTGCTGGTGGCGGTGCAAGGCCGCACCCGTCGAGCGTCCGTGGAGGGTTCGTTGACGACCCTGACCCTGGCCGCGGGGACGGCCTCGATCCGTGTCTTCGCCGGGTCAGGGGCGCCGCGGGAAGCGGCCGCGGCGGAGGCGCTCGTTGAGGTCGTCGGGATCCCTGTCCCGCGCGTGCGCGACGGCATCGTCGTTGGCCGGGAGCTGCTCGTCGCGCAGCCCGACGACGTGAGGGTCGTGGCCGCTGCGCCCGACGACCCGTATGCCGCGCCGCGCATCACGATTGCCGAGCTGGGCCGCGCCCGGCAGCAGTACGCTGGACGGCGCGTGCGCCTGCGCGGCACGGTCACGCGTCAGAGGCCGGGACGCTCGCTGTACCTCCGCGACGAGTCCGGCAACGCCTACGTCGAGACGGCGCTGGAGACGCCGGTTGTGCCCGGCGACGTCGTCGAGGCCATCGGGTTCGCCGACGTGGACGAGTTCGCGCCGTACCTGGCGGACGCCGAGTACCGGAAGGTCGCGGATGGACCGCCGCCGGAGCCCATAGACGCCACGCCCGCCGAGCTGGCTTCGGGCCGGCTGGACGCGGCGCTCGTGCGGACAGAGGCCGTGCTCATCGGCGTGGAACGCGGACGCGACGAGCTGACCTTCGTTCTCCAGCATCCCTCGCTCACCTTCAACGCGCATGTGTTGATTCCCCGCTCCGAGGGGCTGATCGATGACCTGCCGCTCGGCAGCCATCTGCGCGTGACGGGCATCTGCTCGGTGGTGGTGGATACCGACCGCGTGCCGCGCTCGTTCCGGCTGCAGCTACGCGACGCGGCCGACGTCGAGGTCGTGTCGAGGCCCTCGTCGTCGGCGGCGTTTGGCGCCGGCTGGGCCGCGTGGGCGGGCGTCTCGCTGGCCGCCATCGCCCTCGGCGCGCTGGGGCTCGTCTATCGCCGGTCGGTGGCGCAGGAGCGGACCATTCGACGGCAGTTCGCCCGCGAGGCCGCGCTCAAGGCGCGGTTCGACGACATCTTCGAGCGGTCGAGCGACCTGATCCTCGTCCACGACCGTCGCGGCCGCATCGCGACGGTGAACCGCGCCGCCGAGCAGGCCTCCGGCTACACGCGCGAGGAGCTGCGCCCACTCGACCCGGAGTGGATCGTCAGCTCGACGTATCTCCACGAGGTGCGGCACCTGATCGAGCAGGGGCCGGAGGCGCCCCCGCGGTCGTTCCGCGCGGAGCTCATCACGCGGCGCAGCCAGAAGGTGCCCATCGAGGTGCATGCCCGCGTCGTGGCCAGCGACGGCCAGGTGACCGGCGTGACCGCCGTGGCGCGCAACCTCAGCGAGCGCGACCAGCTCGACGCGCAGCTGCGGCAGGCGCAGAAGATGGAAGCCGTCGGCCGGCTGGCGACGGGTATCGCCCACGACTTCAACAACCTGATCACGGTGCTCCTCAGCTACAGCGACGAGCTCATCGAGAAGATCCCGCCGGAGTCGGACCTCTACCACCCGGCGCAGGAGATCCAGCAGGCCGCCGAGCGCGCCTCGGCGCTGACCGAACAGCTGCTGTCGTTCAGCCGCCGGCAGATCGTCGTGCCGCAGACCGTCGACCTGAATGCCGCCGTGGCCAACATGCACGACCTGCTGAAGCGGCTGCTCGGCGCCGACATCACGCTGGACGTGAACCTGGAGCCCGGCCTGGGCCTGGTGCGCGTCGATCAGGCGCAGGTGGGCCAGGTGATGATGAACCTCGCCGTCAACGCGCGCGACGCCATGCCGCACGGCGGCACGCTCACCATCGAGACCGCCAACGTCGAGATGGGCGAGGACGCCATCGACGCCATTCCCGGTCCCCACGTCCTGCTGCGCGTGTCCGACACCGGTGTGGGCATGCCGCCCGAGGTGCGCCGGCGATTGTTCGAGCCGTTCTTCACGACCAAGGAGGCGGGGCGCGGCACCGGGCTCGGCATGTCGATGGTGCAGGCCATCGTCCGCCAGTCGGGCGGCCACATCACCGTCGAGAGCGAGCCCGGGCACGGGACGACCTTCAGGCTGTACTTCCCGCGCATCATGCAGGAAGACGAGGCCGGGCCGGAAGCCGCGCCCCTTCCGCAGGGGCCGCTGCCGGAGGCCTCCGGCGTCGTGCTGATTGCCGAAGACGACGCCGCGGTCCGCCGGCTGGCCGTCCGCGAGCTGACGCGCCGCGGGTACGACGTGCTGCAGGCCAGCGACGGCGTGGAGGCGCTGGATCTGGTGCGCGGGCACGCCGGCCGGCTCGACCTGCTCATCGCCGACGTCGTGATGCCGCGGCTGAACGGGCCGGACCTGGCGTCGGCCGTCGAAACGCTGCGGCCGGGCCTGCCGGTGCTCTACATCACGGGCCATCCCGAACGTGCGGGCCAGGGGCTGACGGCGGCCGAGATGGAGTCCGGGCGCGTGCTGCTCAAGCCGTTCACCGGATCGACCCTCGTCGACCGCGTCGACGCCGTGCTCGCCGCGGCGCGGCGGACCGGATAGAGGATAGAATCGCCCACCGCATGAGCCAGCCGACGCTCCGCCGCGAACTCGGCCGATGGGACCTGACCGCGATTGGCGTGAACCAGGTCATCGGCAGCGCCATCTTCCTGCTGCCGTCCGACGTCGCGCGCGAGGTCGGCGTGTGGGGTCCCCTCGCCTTCCTGCTCGTCGGGCTCTCATCGCTGCTCATCGCGCTCTGCTTCGCCGAGACCGGCAGCCGCTTCGATCGGACGGGCGGCCCGTACCTGCCGGCGCGGGCGGCCTTCGGCCGGTTCATCGGCTTCGAAACGGGATGGATGATGTGGTTCACGCGCGTCGCGAGCCAGGCCTCGGTCTCCAACGGCCTGGCGCTGGCGCTCGGGTTCTACTGGCCGTCGCTCGCGGCGGGGGCGCCGCGCGTGGCGCTCATCACCGTGGTGACGCTCGCCCTGACCTGGGTCAACGTGCGCGGCATCCGGCTGTCGAAGTGGGTCGTCAACACGCTCACGGTGGGCAAGCTTGCGCCGCTCGTGCTCTTCATCGTCGTCGGCATCTGGTTCATCGACGTCGGCCGCTTCGCGGCGGCGCCTGACGTGTCGCTGCAGCAGGCGGGCACGGCGGCGCTGCTGCTGATCTTTGCCTACGGCGGGTACGAGGTGACCGGCATCACGGCCGGCGAGGCAGCCAGTCCCAGGCGCGACGTGCCGTTCGCGTTCGTCACGACCATCCTCACCGTGTCGGTCGTGATGACGCTCACGTCGCTCGTGGCCACGGGCCTGCTCGCCGACGTCGCCGCCACGCGGACGCCGCTGGCCGACGGAGCCGCCATCGTCGTCGGCGCCATCGGCGCGTTGATCGTCAGCGCCGGCGCCGCCGTGTCGATGATGGGCAACAACATGGGGCAGATCCTGAACGGATCGAGAAGCCTGTACGCCCTCGCCGAGAACGGCGATCTGCCGCGGTGGTTCGCCGTCGTGCATCCGCGCTACCAGACGCCGTCGAACGCGATTCTCTTCACGAGCGGCGTGGCGCTCGTGCTGGCGCTGACCGGATCGTTCGTGGCGCTCGCGGCGGTCAGTGCCGTGGCGCGGCTCTTCATGTACCTCGCCGTCTGCCTCGCCACCATCGTCCTGCGCCGCCGCACGCTCTATCCCGATTGCGGGCCCGCGCTCTTCACGGTTCCCGGCGGCCCCGCGATCCCGCTGCTCGCGTGCCTTGTGGCGCTGGGCATCCTCGCGGGCGCGACGAACCAGCAGCTGCTGTCTGGCGCGGCGGCTTTGGCGGGGGGCGCGGTGCTCTACGCTCTGGCGCCGCGCGCGCCGGACGGGCGGAGCCGGATGTCCACCGGCGCGCAGGAGTAGCGCGGCCCATGCGCGGAGTGGTTGGACTGCTCGTCCTCCTGCTGACGCTGACGCCGGCGCCGGCGCCCGCCGCCCAGCACGCGCCCGGCGATCTCGGGGCGTGGTGGGACCGGAATCACGCCGACCTGCCGCTCCCGCCGCTCATCGCCCATGCCGACGTCGAGGCGCGCCTGAAGCAGGTGGCCGCCTCGGATCCCGCGTTCTTTCGACTGGCCGAAATCGGCCGATCGGTCGAAGGCCGCGCGCTCTATCACCTCGCGTTCGGGCGCGGCGCGTTTCCGGTGCTCCTCTGGTCGCAGATGCACGGCGACGAGCCGACGGCCACGCGGGCCCTGTTCGATCTGGTCGCGTACCTGCACGCCGGCCGCGCCCGGCCCGAGGTGACCCGCATCCTCGACGCGCTGACGATTCACGTCGTGCCCATGCTGAATCCCGATGGCGCCGCCCGGTTTCAGCGGCGGAACGCGCAGGGCATCGACATCAACCGCGACGCGCTGATGCTGCAGACGCCCGAGGGGCGCGCGCTCAAGGCGCTGCGCGACCGGCTCGAGCCGCGCCTCGGGTTCAACCTGCACAACCAGAACTGGCGGACGTCGGTGGCGGAATCCGGCCGGCCGGCGTCCATCTCGCTCCTCGCCGTCGCGTACGACGAGGCGCGGAGCGACAACCCGGGCCGCCTGCTCGCGAAGAAGGTGGCGGGCATCATCCGCGACGCCGTCGAAGCGTCCATGCCGGGCCAGGTGGCGAAGTACGACGACACCTTCGAGCCGCGCGCCTTCGGCGACAACCTCACGAAGTGGGGCACGCCCGTCGTGCTCATCGAGACCGGCCCGCACCAGGACCGGCGGCCCGACGTCCCACTCGTCCGGGTCAACTTCGTGGCGCTCGTGCTGGCGCTCGACGCGCTCGCTACGGGCCGCGCCGAGTCGGCCACAACCGACGCCTACGAAAGCCTGCCGTTCAACGGATCGAGCGTGCTGTACCAGCTGGTCCGGCGCGCGCGAATCGTGATGGGGAACGGCGTGCCGCCGTTCCTGGCCGACATCGGCATCACGGGCACGCGCGCCGTGCGCGGCGAAGGCGCCGCGCGCCGCGTCGTCGTGGTGAAGCGCATCGACGAGTGGGGCGACCTGAGCGTCTTCGGCGCGCTCGAGGTGATTGACGGCACGTCGCTGACAGCCGCGCCGCTCTGGCGTGAGGACCTGGCTCAGGGCATGACCGTGACCCTGCCCGACTTCGCCGCGGCCCCCGCGAAAACGCCGCTGGGGCCGTCGCAGCCCGCCAATCTGGTGCTGCTCCGCCCGCTCGACGACGGACGCTTCCGCGTCGAGCGGGTGATTCGGGCAGAAGAAGAGGGGAGGTAGGGCGGGTAGGGCGG
>JBFMCA010000141.1:0-9272 GCA_040754955.1 Acidobacteriota bacterium
CCCGCCCCACAACGCGCGTCGCTCTCATGGCCAGTCCTTTTCATTTGAGATCTGAGACTTGAGATCTGAGATTTGACCGTGCGATTGAGGCGGTGCGGTCGAGCTCCAAACAAGTCTCGGATCTCAAGTCTCAGATCTCGAATCTCCAATCTCAAATAGTCAGTACCACCTTGCCCACGTTCTTCCGATCGTGGACGAAGCGGTGCGCGTCGGCGGCGCGCGCGAGCGGGAACGTGGCGGCGACGACCGGCGCGATGCGGCCCGCCGCCATTTCGCTGGTCAGCATCTCCATGGCCGCGGCCAGGCGCCGCCGCTCGGTCCACAGGTGCGCGAGGTTCAGCCCGAACACGCCGCGGTTGCGGTTGATGAGCGACAGCGGTTTGAACCGCGGCATCGACCAGAGCGCCTGCAGCACCGCCAGCCAGTTGCGCCGCCGGCCCGGCACGAGCGACGTCATCCCCAGCATGACCAGACGTCCGAGCGGCGCCAGCAGTCGGTACGACTGCGCGTAGCTCCGGCCCCCGACGCTGTCCATCACCACGTCCACCCCCCGCCCGCCCGTGAGGCGCAGCACCTCGGCGCGCAGGTCGGCCCGATGGTCGATGGCGTGGTCCACACCGAGCCGGTGGAGCTCGTCGTGCTTGGCGGCCGACGCCGTGCCGATCACGACGGCCCGCCGCAGGCGCGCGAGCGACGTCGCCGCGAGGCCGACGCCTCCGGACACCCCCAGCACGAGCACGGTTTCGCTCGGCTGCACGTTGGCCATCTGGTAGAGCGCCACGAGCGCCGTGAGATAGGCCACCGGCAGCGCCGCCAGCTCGGCAAACGGGCGATCCGGCGCGTGGAACGCCACGTCCGCCGGCACGATCACGGTGTCCGCGTACCCGCCGAAGCGTGTCAGCGCAACGACGCGATCGCCGCGGTGGACGCGCGTGACGTCGCGCCCGATGGCATCCACCACGCCGGCGACCTCGTAGCCCGGGACGTACGGTGCCGGCGGCGCGTCGGGATAGAGGCCCATGCGCCCCATGACGTCGGCAAAGTTCACGCCGGCGGCGCGGACGCGAATCCGAACCTCATCCGAACCCGGCTCCGGGTCGGCCGCATCCCTGATCTCGAGCACGTCGGGCCCGCCGTAGCGGGAAATGACCATCTGCCGCATGGCTTGCGCGTGACCGGGCCCGAACCTACCACACTTACATCGCGCGCGGAACGCTGATAGGATCGACGTTCCCGGGACCGCAGGGCAGCGGAACCGGTTGTTCTCAAAGGAGTTGACGATGCGGAAGCTGCTAACCCTGGTGGCTGGCGCGGCCTTTGTGGTGTCCCTCGCGGCGCCGCTGGCCGCATCGGACGTGACCGTCAAGGGCGAGGTGGTCGACATCGCCTGCGCGACCAAGAAGGGCGCCGGCGGCCGTGGCGACGAGCACGCCGCGTGCGCCATGTCGTGCGCCAAGCGCGGACAGCCCGTCGGCATCATGACCGCCGACGCCATCTACGTCGTCGCCGGCGACTACGCCGCGAACAACAACGCCAAGCTGCTCGACTTCGTCGCGAAGATGGTGGAGGCGAAGGGGACCGTCACCGAGAAGGACGGCCAGAAGATCCTGAACGTCACGTCGATGGCGATTGCGAAGTAGCTGAACCGGGAAGGCGTGGAGACTTGGAGACCTGGAGGCCTGAAGGGCCCGGGTGCCTCCAAGCCTCCACCCCTCCAAGCCTCCGAGCCTCCACCCCTCTACTTCACCCCCACCGCAACCGTGGCCTCCCACGGCAGGCCCTTGCGGCCGAAGTGCCCGTAGTTGGTGGTCTGGCGGTAGATCGGCCGCAGCAGGTCGAGCTGCTCGATGATGGCGCGCGGGCGGAAGTCGAACGAGTTCATCACGAAGTCCGCCGCCTTCTTCTCGTCGCCCGTGCCGAACGTGTCGACCTTCACCGAGACGGGCTTGGCCATCCCGATGGCGTAGCCCACCTGGATCTCGGCCTTCTTCGCGAAGCCCTGGGCCACGACCTGCCGCGCGACGTACCGGCAGAAGTACGCGCTCGAGCGGTCGACCTTGGAGGGGTCCTTGCCGCTGAAGGCGCCGCCGCCGTGGCGGCCCCAGCCGCCGTAGGTGTCGACGATGATCTTGCGGCCGGTGACGCCCGCGTCGGCCGACGGACCACCGTGGGTGAAGCTGCCGGTCGGGTTCACGAGGAGCTGCGCGTCCTTCCGCCACCACTGGCCGAGGGCCCGCGGGCCGAGATCCTCGCGCACGTACTCGGTGATGCGCTTCTGGTCGGCCGCCGGCGTGTGCTGCGTGGACACGACGACGCAGGTGACGTGCCGCGGCGTGTTGCCGTCGTAGGCCACCGAGACCTGCGACTTGCTGTCGGGGCGGAGGAAGTCGACCCTGCCGGCTTTCCGGTCCTGCGCCAGCTGATACGTCAGCTTGTGCGCCAGCAGAATCGGGAGCGGCATCATCTCCTCGGATTCGTCCGTCGCGTAGCCGAACATGATGCCCTGGTCGCCCGCGCCCTGGTCGCCGCTCTGGCTCGTCGCGGCGGTGACGCCCTGGTCGATCTCGTTCGACTGCTTCGTGATCAGGCTGATGACCTTGAGCGTCGTGTCGCAGAACGGCTCGGCGGTGTCCGTGTAGCCGATTTCTCTGACGGCCTGCCGGACGATCTTCTCGAAGTCGAGCTGCGCGTTGGTCGTGATTTCGCCGGCGAGCACCACGTGATCGCTCTTGACCAGCGTCTCGCAGGCCACGCGGCTCTTCGTGTCGTGTTCGAAACAGGCGTCGAGGACGGAATCGGAGATGTAATCGCACACCTTGTCGGGATGACCCTCGGACACCGACTCGGACGTGAACGTGAACTGCGACATGCTGCTCCTGCACCAGGCGCCGGGCGTCAGGCCCGGGCCCCGAAAAAACGAAAAGCCCGCTCGTCGCGGGCTCGTCGCGACTTAGATAGAAACATGCCGGTCATTCCGGCAGTGCGGCCCATCAAGTCGGTGAAATCGCCGCAAAACGACCCACCAGTATCGCCCGGCGCTGGAGGGGGTGTCAACAGCGGGAGCCGGGATGTCCGTTTATCAGCAGGCCCCCGGCCGAGTCGAGACGTCCCCGGCTTCGTGCGGCCGTACTGCCGTTTCCGCAGCTCCTGCGTGAATGCAGCGCGCGATTCATCTGCCGCGGGTTCGTACTCCGCAGCCACGAGGCGACGTCGTCGGCAATGGGCCATCGGCGGATTGCCGGATGAACGCCTGGACTAGCGGTGATAGCCCG
Organism: Acidobacteriota bacterium; assembly: GCA_040754955.1. Classification (GTDB taxonomy): domain Bacteria; phylum Acidobacteriota; class Vicinamibacteria; order Vicinamibacterales; family UBA2999; genus JBFMCA01. Next base: position 3,273 of record JBFMCA010000141.1, read on the forward strand.
TCACCTCGCAGACCTCATCCAACTGACTCTTGGCCGCCGTGGCCTTGGCCAGCTCATAGCGCTCCCGCATCCGCGTCAGATACGCTCGTCTCGCCTGTGGTCCCACCGGGCTGCCCATGCCTCCGTCCTTGCATGGGTAACCCGACTTTTGGCGCGACGATCCCTCGCTCCGGAGCACTTATCACGGCGCGATACGCCACCTGGACAATTTCCGCTGGGCTGGACTAGACTCTGCGCGCGTTTCTCGGATTGACCGCGGGCCCTTACCACACCACGGAGGTCATACCGTGAACCAGACCGCCATCCAGGATTTCCGCGCAAGATTGCGCGGAGAGATGCTGTTGCCGTCGCATGCGGGATACGAGGAGGGCCGGCGGATCTACAACGCCATGATTGACCGGCGTCCGTCGCTGATCGTTCGCTGCGCGAGCACGGAAGACGTGGTAGCCGCAGTGCAGTTTGCGCGGGAGCACAGCCTGCCGGTGTCCGTCAAAGGGGCAGGACACAACGTTGCAGGCAACGCGGTGTGCGAAGGGGGCGTGATGATTGATTGCTCGCGCCTGAAGGGCATCGCAATCGACACCGCGCAGCGTACCGCCACAGCCCAGGCCGGACTGACACTCGGCGACTTCGACAAGGGCACCACCGAGCACGGGCTTTTCACCACGATGGGAGTGGTCTCCAAGACCGGTATCGCCGGGCTGACGCTGGGCGGCGGGCTGGGCTGGCTGATGGGCAAGTTCGGCCTGGCCTGCGACAACCTGATCGGCGCGGAGGTGGTGACGGCGGAAGGAAAAGTACTGAGGGCCGATGAGCAGGAGAATCCAGATCTGCTGTGGGGGTTGCGTGGCGGCGGGGGGAACTTCGGAATCGTGACCCGATTCGAGTATCGCCTGCATCCCATGGAACCATTCCTGGGCGGACTGATCCTGTATTCGGGGAGCGAGTTGGAGAGCATGCTGCGCTGCTACCGCGAGCGAGTTGCCGCGTGCCCCGATGAGCTGACGCTGTATGCGGCCATGCAAGACCTGCCGGATGGCACGCCGGCGTGCGGGTTTGGGGTGGCTTATTGCGGCGAACCAGCGGCCGGAGAGAGCGCGGTAGCCCCGCTGCGCAAATTCGGCAAGCCACTCGCCGATACGGTCGCGCTGGTGCCCTACGTGCAACATCAAGCGATGTTCGACGAGGCCTATCCCCCGGGCCTATACCACTATTGGAAAGCCAACATGATGGGGCAACTGAGCGACGAAGCCATCGGCCTGATTGCGGAGTACTTCCGCACCCGGCCCTCGCCGCTGAGCCAGATGTTCTTCGAGTACATCCACGGCGCGGCCAGCCGCGTGGCGCCGGAGGCCACCGCGTTTGCGCACCGCAGCGAGCGGTTCAATTTCAGCGTGTTCGTCATTTGGCGCGATCCGCGGGAGGCCGAAGCCAACCTGGCCTGGTTGCAGAAGTTCTGGAGGGATATGCAGCCGCACTTCGCTCGGGGCGTATATGTGAATTATCTCAGTCAGGAAGGCGCCGAGCGCGTGCGCGAGGCCTACGGGCCGAATTACGAGCGGCTGGCAGCGTTGAAACAACAGTACGACCCGACGAACTTCTTCCGACTCAACCAGAACATCGCGCCCAAGGCGGGAGCCGCGGGCAACGACTGACGGTTCCGGAACGGCTCCGCCATCCGGAGAATCCCGGGGGATGTCCCGACCGCTGTTGAGATTGGGCGACGGCTCTGGTGAACAATTCGACGCGACGTTGGCGACGGCGCCGGTCAGGCCGAGCTGCTCATCACGGGCACGAAGGGCCGCGACCAGTGCTGGCATGTCCCGGTGCCCCTTCAGGTCGGAAGCCCTTGACGGCTTCCAGGAGGCCGGCCGCGACCCACCGCACCATCGAGCCGCCCTGCCGCTTGGCGAGTTGCCGCGGCTCTTGGCTACTCCCTGGACCGACCCGAAGCGGTAGGCGGGCCACACCGGCTACAGACTGCCGGCGCCTTCTTTCAGCAACTCGTACGCCCGCCGCACGTGCCGCTCCTCGGTCTTCAGGTGCCCGACCGCCAGGCGCAGCGTGAAGCGGCCATCCAGCTTCGTGTGCGAGAGAAAGATCTCGCCGCCTGCGTTCACCTGGTCCATCGCGCGCTGGTTGAGCGCCTCGAGTTCCGCCTCGGTCCACACGCGGCCCGCGGGCCGCAGCCGGAAGCAGACCACGCTGAACGGCACGGGCGCCAGGCGCTCGAAGTCGGGGTCCGCGTCCACCCACGCCGCGAACAGCCGCGCGAGGCGCATGTGCTCCGACAGGTGGTGCACGATCCCTGCCCGGCCGAAGTGCCGCAGCACCATCCACAGCTTGAGCGCGCGGAACCGCCGCCCGAGCTGCAGGCCCGTGTCCATCAGATTGCGCGCGCTCGCCGGATCCGTCGTCTTCAGATACTCCGGCAGGAGCGAGAAGGCCTGCTTCACCAGATCCATCCGCCGGCAGTAGAACGCGCTCAGGTCGAACGGCGTGAAGAGCCACTTGTGCGGGTTGACGACGAACGAATCCGCGCGCGCGGCGCCGTCGAGCACGTGCCGGTGCTCGGGGACGATGGCCGCGACGCCGGCGTACGCCGCGTCGACGTGCAGCCACAGCCCTTCCCGCGCCGCGATGTCCGCAATGGCCGGCACCGGGTCCACGCTGGTCGACGAGGTCGTGCCGACGGTGGCGACGACGGCGATGGGTTGAATGCCGGCGGCACGGTCCTCGGCAATCGCCTGCGCCAGCAGATCGGCGCGCATGCGGTACTCGGCGTCGGCCGGAATCTTGCGCAGCGCCTGGTGGCCGAGCCCGAGCGCGATGACCGCCTTGTCGATGGACGAGTGCGTGTGCTCCGAGCAGTAGACGCGCAGACGGCCGACCTCGGGGCGGCCCGCCAGGCCGAACTCCCGCACGCCCGGCACGTGCGCCTCGCGCGCCGCAGCCAGCGCGTGGAAGGTCGAGATCGACGCCGTGTCGTAGATGACGCCCGCAAACTCCGGCGGAAGCCCCATCAGCTCGCGCAGCCAGCCGAGCGTGACCTCTTCGAGCTCGGTGGCCGCCGGCGACGTGCGCCACAGCATGGCCTGCTGGTTGAGGGCCGCCGACAGGAACTCGGCGAGCACGCCCGGGGCGCTGGCCGTGATGGCGAAGTAGGCGAAGTAGCCGGGGTGGTTCCAGTGCGTCACGGCCGGCAGGAGCACGCGCTCGAAGTCGGCGATCATCGCCTCGAACGGCTCGCCCTCCTCCGGCGCGCGATCGGGCAGCGCCCGGACGACGTCGCCCGGCGCGACGCGCGCCAGCACCGGGTACTTCTCCGGGTGGTCGAGGTACTCGGCGATCCAGTCGACCAGCGCGTAACCGTGGCGGCGGAAGTCGATCATGGGAGGGCTTGGAGGTATGGAGGGGTGGAGGTATGGAGGGGTGGGGGTGGAGGTATTGAACCTCTGTACCTCCACCCCTCCAAGCCCCCACGTCTCCAGACCTTCCAGCGTCAGCGCTGCGCCGCCGCGATGTACTCCAGCGCGAACTTCTCGAGGCCGGGATTCGACAGGCCGATGGCCTTCGCCTCCGCCGTGGCCTGCTCGATGGTGTACTTGTCCTGCAGCACGCGCTTGACCAGCCACACCGCGCCGACGCGGTTGGCCGACGCGCAGTGGATGAACACCGGCTGGTTGGCCTTGTCCGCGATGACCGCGAGGAATTGGTCGACGATCTTCGGATCTGGCGCCGCGCCCGAGAGCGGCAGGTGGAAGTAGTTCATCCCGAGCGCCTTGGCCTCCGCCGTCTGCTCGGGCACGTTGGCGCCCGGCTCGGTGGCCAGGCGGAGGTTGATGATGCTCTTGAAGCCGTCCTTGTGCAGGCCGGCCAGCGCGGCGGTCTGCACCGCGCCGCCGCAGGCCACCGTCGCATCGACGCGCGAGAAGTTGGTGATGCCTTCCCGGGCTTCCTTGGTCTGGGCCGGGACGGCAGACGGGGCGGCCAGCACGGCCGCGAGCACGAGGGCGGGGAACAGACGCATGGTCATCTCCTTGAAGAGACGATCATACGCCGGCCCCCCCCAGAGCCCAGAGCCCAGAGCCCAAAGCCCGGAGCCCAGAGCCCGCCCCTCTACGGCTCCACCGTCACCGTCACCGGCGACTGGATGCGCACGCTCACCGTTGAGCCTGCCGGCAGGACCGCCGGGTTGCGGCCGCCGGCCATCTGCGCCGCGGTGCCGCCGGCCGCGCCCACCGCGCCCCCGATGGCCGCGCCGCGCCCGCCGCCCAGGATGGCCCCCAGGATGGCGCCGCCCACCGCCGCGCCGCCGATCTTCGCGGCGCTCTCCTGTCCGGGCGACTGGCCCTCGCGCACGACGGCGTCGGTGCGAATGGCGAGGCGCGTGCCGTTGGCGAGCACGACGGTGTGGAACCGCACGGCAAGACGGGCGGTCTCCTTGACCTTGCCGCCGCGCTCGACTTCGGTGACCGCGCCGTGCACGATGGCGCCGGCAGGAATGGCCACCCTGTCGCCCACGCGGACGTCGCGCGTGACGCGTGCCTCGACGCGATCCTCGACGCGCGCCATCTCGCTCGAGATGGTCCGCTCAATCTGCAGCCCCAGCACCGAATCGGCCGGCACGACGAGCTCGATGATGTCCGGCACCGGCGGCTCGACCGGCTCCGGGTCGAAGCGCGGCGCGGGCTCGGCCTCCACTGCGGGCCGGGCTTCCCACATCGACCCCGCGGCGGGTACCGGCAACGGCGCGGCGACCGGCGCGGGCTCGGCCGCCGCCGGGGCCGAGCGCGGGCGAGGCGTCGTGCTGCGCGTCGCAGGCACCGACCCGGGCGCGCGGCTCGCTGGGCGGCTCGCCGGCTCCGCGATCGGCGCGGGCATCGACCCCGAAGGCTGCGCCGGCGGCGCGGGAGCCCTGGCGGCTGCCGGCTCGATGCGCGCCTCGGTTTCAGCCACGGCCGTCGCGGCTGACGGCAACGTGGCGGCCGCGGCCGCTGGCTCGGCCGCGGCGACGGGTGCCGCCGGCTCCACCGCGTTCTGCCGGACTGCCAGGTAGGCGCCGGCGCCAGCGGCGGCGATGCAGCCGAACGCCAGCCCTCCGAACACCAGCTTGTTGATCTCCATGACGAACTCCCCGAGCGTCGACACCCTGAGGGGACAGGGGTCGTGCTTCGCCAGGGTCCGGAGCAAGGGTCGTACCGCTGGGCCGTACCCGTAACTCCTTTAGAATATCAATTCTACGACCAGCACCTGGCGGCCGATGTCCCTTCGACGCGACACGCCCGGGCGTCGTGACCTCGTCTGTCGCACCCCCGGTGTATTCTCCGCTCGTGGGCCGCCTCAGGGTCTTCACCTCGTCCTCCGGTGCCGCCCGTCTCGCCGCCGCCCGCCAGATTCTCGACGAGCTCCCCTCCGGCGTCGATGCCCTCATCGTCGGGGCCTCGCGCGCCGCGGCCGACGAGCTGGCCCTGCAGGTGGCGCGCGATCGCGGCGCGTTGTTCGGCGTGTCGCGGAGCGGCTTTGGCGAGCTCGCGGCGCGGCTGGCGCTGCCGGCGCTGGCGGCCGAGGGGCTGAGCCCCACAGGCGCTCTCGGCGCGGAAGCCGTGGTGACGCGCGTGGCCTTCGAGGCGCGTGCCGACGGCCGCCTTCGGTACTTCGCGCCAGTGGCGGGCATGCCCGGGTTTCCGCGGGCCGCTGCGCGCACGCTGCACGAGCTGCAGATGGCTGGCGTCGAAGCCGCCGCGCTTGCGTCGCTCGACGGCGCGGGCGCCGATTTGGCCGCCCTGGTCGACGGCGCTGTACGGGAGGCCCGCCGCGCCGGCACGGTGCCGCGAGCCGGCGTCTTTGCCGCGGCCGCGCGCGTGTTGGGCGAGCGCCCCGGCGCGCTCGGTGCCTCCGCGGTGATTCTTCTCGACGTCGCGCTCGCCTCGCCGCTCGAGACCAGCTTCGCGGCCGCCATCGTCGAGGCCGCCTCCGAGGTGTTCGCCACGGTGGCCG
>JBFMCA010000142.1:0-8999 GCA_040754955.1 Acidobacteriota bacterium
GGCCGCGCTCGGCCGACGCCGCCCGGCGGCCTGGCCGCGCCGCGCCGCCCTGGCGCTCGCGGCGGCCGCCATCGCCGCGCTCGCCGGCGACGCCCACGTGACGCGCGCCCTCGACCCCCCGCTCCGGCGGCTGCTCGACGAACGGTTCGGCGGTTTCCGGGTGCACACGATCGAAGGGCCGCGTCTGGAAGATCCGATCGTGATCGAGGGAGTGCTGGAGGAGGACGCCGCCCGGACGCCGGCCGGCGCCCAGGCGCGGATCGCGGTGACGCAGATCTGGGTTGGTCCGTGCCCGGAGCCGGCCGACGGCGGCGTGTCGCTGACCGTGGGCGGCGCGCTTGCGGCGGATCGAATGGCCGAGTGGCGCCGCGGGCGACGCTTGCGGGCGCCCGTGGTGCTGCGCCGGCCCGCTGTGTTCCTGAACCACGGCCTGCCGAACCCCGAGCGCGTGCTGGCGCTCCGGGGCGTCTCGCTGCTTGGCAGCGTGAAGAGCGCGGCGCTCGTCACCGTCGTGGCGCGCGGCTCCTGGTGGGAGGAGGCCGCTGCCGCTGTCCGCGCGTGGGTGCGCGACGGTCTCGGCCGGCGCGTCGGCGCCGCCGACCCGCGCGCCGCGGCCATTGCGACGGCCATCCTCATCGGCGACCGAAGCGGCCTCGACCCGACGACCGAACGGCGGCTGCAGGAGGCCGGCACGTACCACGTCGTCGCCATCTCGGGCGGCAACGTCGCCATCTTCGCGGCGCTCGTGGCGGGACTGGTTCTGCCGCTCGGACTCGGGCGGCGCGCCGGCGCGGCGGCGGTGGTCGTCGTGCTGGCGGCGTACGCGGTGGTGGCGGGCGGAACCGCGTCGGTGGCGCGCGCCACGCTCATGGCCTCGATCTACTTCGGCGCCCGGCTGCTCGATCTCACGACCGCTGCGGGCACGGCGCTCGCGTTGACGGTGCTCGTCGTGCTTGCGCTGGACCCGCTCGCCATCGCCGACGTCGGGTTGTGGCTGACGGTGGGCGCCACGGCCGCGATCCTCGCCGGCGTCCGCGCGCGGAGCGTGGCCGCGGGCATCCTGGCCGCCACCGTGTGCGCGGAGATCGCCCTGTCGCCCATTGCGGCGGCCGTGTTCCAGCGCATCACGCTCGCCGGCCTCGTCGTCAACTTCGCGGCCATCCCGTGCATGACGGTGGTCCAGCTTGGCGCCATGGCGACGCTGGCGGCCGATGCGGCCGGCGCGGACGCCGCCGCCTGGATGGCCGCGCGCGCGACGGCGGGCGCGGCCTGGGGTCTTGTCGAGAGCGCCCGGCTCGTGGACGCGGCGCCCTGGCTGGCCTGGCGCGTCCCGTCTCCCGCGCCGTGGCTGATCGCCGCGTACTACACGGCGCTGGTCGGCTGGTGGATGGCCAGGGGCCGGCGATGGGCCCCGGCCGGGCTCGCGCTCGCGGGGGCCTGCTGGACGTGGATGGCAATCGGGCCCGCGGCGCTCGATCGCGTCCGCGGCGACGGCCGTCTCGCCCTCACGGTCTTCGACGTCGGCCAGGGCGATGGGCTGCTCGTGCGCTTTCCGAGCGGACGCCGCCTCCTCGTTGACACGGGCGCACGCTCGCCCACGGGCGGTTTCGACGTGGGCGAGCGGGTGATCGGCCCGTCGCTGCGGGCGCGGGGTGTTGGCCGGATCGACCTGCTGGCGATCACCCACGGCGATCCGGATCACGTCGGAGGCGCCGAGTCGCTGACCCGCGACTTCCGGCCCGCCGAGATCTGGGAAGGTGTGCCGGTGCCGCGCCACGAGCCGACGGCGGCGCTGCGCGCCGCCGCGCGCCGGGTTCGAGCCGGCTGGCGGACTGTGCAGGCCGGCGATCGGCTGGTCATCGACGATGTGGAGATCCGCGTGCTGCACCCGCCCCCTCCCGACTGGGAGCGCCAGAAGGTGCGCAACGACGACTCGATCGTGCTGGAACTGCGGCATGGGCAGGTGTCGATGCTGCTGATGGGCGACGTCGGCCGCGAGGTCGAAACGGCGCTCGCCGCCTCGTTCGGGGATCTCGGACCGCTCCGCGTGCTCAAGGTCGCGCATCACGGCTCGGGCACGTCCACATCGGAGGCGTTCGTCGCCGCGCTGCGGCCCACCGTCGCCGTCGTGAGCGCCGGCCGCGGCAATCCCTACGGCCACCCGGTGCCGTACGTGGTCGATCGCCTCCGGCGGGCCGGCGCCGACGTGTGGCGGACCGACCGCGACGGGGAAGTGGCGATCGTCTCTGACGGGGCGTCGATCGCGCTGCGAAGCTACACGGGGCGGGCGGCGGTGTTCACGGCTGCCGCTTTACCGACTGCCAGCGCGACTCCATCTGGTCGAGACTGAGGCTGCGGAGCTCGAGGCCGTCGGACCGCGCCTGGCGCTCCATGGCCTCGAAGCGGCGCTGGAATTTGTCGTTGGCCTGCCGGAGCGCGGCCTCGGGCTCCAGCCCCAGCTTGCGCGCCAGGTTGGCGAGCGCGAAGAACAGGTCGCCGATCTCCTCCTCGGCGAGCGGCGATCGCGCGCCGTGGGCCTCGACGGCCTCCCGGAGCTCGGCCAGCTCCTCCTCGATCTTGTCGAGGACGTCCTCCGCGCGCACCCAGTCGAAGCCCACCGCCGCGGCCCGGGCGCCGAGCTCGTACGCGCGGAGCAGCGACGGCAGCGCCTTCGGCACGCCGGCGAGGAGGGTCGCGTCGGGCGTGCCGGCGGCCCGGCGCTCGCCGGCCTTCAGGTCTTCCCACTTCTCGACGACCTGCTGCGAGGAGAGGGCGCCGCGGTCGCTGTCGGCGAGCGGCGTGCCGTCAGGATGAAAGACGTGCGGGTGGCGGCGGACCAGCTTGTCGGCGATGGCCTGGATCGCGTCGCCGATGTCGAAGCGGCCCGCCTCCTCGGCGATCTGGGCGATGAACACCGCCTCGTAGAGGAAGTCGCCGAGCTCTTCGCGGAGCGCGGCCGTGTCGTCGTGGTCGATGGCCTCGAGCAGCTCGTAGGTTTCCTCGAGCACGAAGGGCCGGAGCGACCGGATGGTCTGCTCCCGGTCCCACGGGCAGCCGCCGGGCGCCCGCAGGGCGCGCATGATGGCGACGAGCCCGTCGAAGCGGGCGCCGGGTGAGGTGGACATGGCGCCTATGGTACGATCACGGGCATCGCCATGTCCGAAGTGTCCTTTGTCGCGTTCGTGATCTCGATGGCGAGCAATGCCGCCGTGCACTTCGGCGACCTGCCGGAGCCGCAGTCGGGCGAGAAGCGCGCGCCCAACCTGGAAGCGGCCTCGCAGATCATCGACCTGCTCGCCATGCTCGAGGAGAAGACGCGGGGGAACCTGACGCCCGAGGAGCGGCGGCTGCTCGACGAGGTCCTCTACGATCTGCGGATGCGGTTCGTCGAGGCACGTAAGACGTCCCGTCCGACCGCCGAACCGTGAGCGGCAGGGCGCGCGTCACGTTCCTCGGGACGGGGACCTCGCATGGCGTGCCGATGATCGGGTGCGCCTGCGACACCTGCCGCTCGACCGATCCCCGCGACCGCCGGCTGCGGCCGTCGATTCACCTGCGGGTGGACGGAGGGCCGGCCGTGCTGGTCGACACCGCCACCGACCTCCGGCAGCAGGCGCTTGCCTTCGGCGTCGATCGCGTGGACGCCATCCTGTTCACGCACAGCCACGCCGACCACGTCATGGGCCTCGACGAGGTGCGCCGGTTCAACGTCCTGCAGCAGGGGCCGATTCCCGCCTACGCGGATCGGGCCACCGCGGCGGATCTGCGGCGGACGTTCCGCTACGTCTTCGAGCCCCCAGCCGAGAAGGGCGGCGGCATCCCACAGATCGAGCTTTGCGAGATCGACGGGCCCTTCACGCTGGGCCCGCTCCACGTGACGCCCGTGCCGCTCCTGCACGGCGCGCGGCCGATTCTCGGCTTCCGGGTCGGGTCGTTCGCGTACCTGACCGACTGCAACGCGATTCCTGACCCGTCGTGGCCGCTGCTGCGCGGGCTCGACACGCTCGTGCTCGATGCGCTCCGCCACCGGCCGCACCCGACGCACTTCACGGTTGCCCAGGCGCTCGACGTCGTCGCGCGCCTGGCGCCCAGGCAGACCTACCTGACGCACATCTGCCACGACCTGCCGCATGCGGCCACCAACCGGTCCCTGCCCTCGGGCGTGGCCCTCGCCTACGACGGGCTGGTGCTCGACATCGACGTTGCCCCGCCGCCGGCGTAGGCGTGGTGGGCCTATCGGCGGCGTTGGTATCATGCACACGCGGTTCATGGAGGTCGCATTCTTTCCCGGCGACGCGCGCCCCCGGTCGTGGCAGCACCCCGTGCTGGCCATCGGCAATTTCGACGGGCTGCATCGTGGCCACGTGAAGATCGTCGAGCGGGTGCGCCGCGGCGCCGCCGAGCGCTCAGGGACGCCGCTGGTCCTGACCTTCAGCCCCCATCCGCCGCGCGTGGTCCGGCCCGACAAGGCGCCGCCGCTGCTCATGACCGAGCGCCAGAAGCTCGAGGCGCTGGAACGCGCCGGCATCCGGGGCGTCGCCGTGGTCCGGTTCACGCCGGAGCTGGCCCGCTGGGAGCCGGAACGGTTCGTGAAGAGCGTGCTGGTGGACTGGCTCCGCGTGGCCGAGGTGTGGGTCGGAGCCGACTTCCTCTTCGGGCGCGAGCGCTCCGGCACCTACTCGCTGCTCCGGACGCTGGGCGCGCAGTACGGGTTTCGCGCCGAGAAGATCGACCCGGTGCGCTACAAGGACTTCGTCGTCTCGAGCACGCGCATCCGGCGCCTGATCGCGGAGGGCCGCGTGGACGAAGCGGGCACGCTCCTCGGCCACCACTTCTACATCGACGGCACCGTCATCGAGGGCACGCGGCGCGGACGGGAGCTGGGGTTTCCCACCGCGAACCTGGCGACCGAGAACGAGCTGGTTCCGCCGAACGGCGTGTATGCGACGCTGGCGTGCTTCGACGGCGTCGTGCGGCCCGCCGTCAGCAACATCGGCGTGCGGCCGACGTTCGGCGACGGGGCGGGGCCGGCGGTCGAGACGCACGTGCTGGACTACGCCGGCGACCTGTACGGCCGCGAGCTGCGGCTCGCGTTCGTGCAGCGCCTCCGTGACGAGCGGCGGTTCGGGGACGTCGACGCCCTCAGGAGCCAGATCGAGGCCGACGTGCGCCGCGTCCGTCGGTTATTCGATAGACTATCGGTCTGATGAACGCCGCGTCTTTCCGGTTCACGCTGTCGCTGCCCGGCGATGCGCGCCTGGTCGGCGCCGTGCGCGACCTGACGGCCCACGCGGCCGGCTACGCCGGCCTGTCTCCGGGCGACGTCGACGCACTGACCCGGGGCGTGGTGGAGGCCACCGAGGCGGCCATCGCCGCGACCCAGGCGGCTGCCACGCCCATCCAGCTCGCCTTCACGCGCGACGGCTCCGGCCTGCACGTGACCATCACCGCCGAGGCCACCGACGGCACCACGACGTCGCGGGTCGTGGAGTCGGCGTAGGCCATGCAGCTGTACAACACCCTCACACGGCGGGAAGAGGAGTTTGCCCCCTCGCGGGACCGGACGGTCCGCATGTATACGTGCGGGCTGACGGTGTACGCGCGCGGGCACATCGGCAACTTCCGCACGTTCGTGTGCGTGGACGTGCTGCGCCGAACTCTCAAGGCGGTCGGCGGCTGGCGCATGCGCCATGTCGTCAACTTCACCGACGTCGACGACCGGACCATCGCGGGCGCCCAGCGCGAGGGCGTCTCGCTGCGCGAGTACACCGACCGCTACATCGCCGCGTTCCACGAGGATGCGCGCGCGCTCGGCGTCGAAGCGGTCGAGGAGATGCCGCGCGCGACCGACCCGGCCAACCTTCAGGCCATGGGCGACATGATCAAGGCGCTCGAGGCCCGCGGGCACACGTATGTGAGCGACGGCTCCGTGTACTTCAAGATCGCCACCATGCCCGACTACGGCAAGCTCGCGCGGCTCGATCACGCGGGCATCCAGGTGGGCGCGCGCGTCGACGCCGACAACTACAGCAAGGAGGACGCGCGCGACTTCGTGCTGTGGAAGGGCGCGCGCGAGGGCGAGCCGTGGTGGGACGTCGGCCTCGGCCCGGGCCGCCCCGGCTGGCACATCGAGTGCTCGGCCATGGCGCTGCGGCTGCTGGGCGAGCCGCCCATCGACATCCACGCCGGCGGCGTCGACCTGGTCTTCCCGCACCACGAGAACGAGATCGCCCAGAGCGAGTGCGCGACGGGAAAGCCCTTTTCGCGCTTCTGGGTGCACGTCGAACACCTGCTCGTCGACGACCAGAAGATGTCGAAGTCGCTCGGCAACGTCTACACCCTCCAGGACGTCCGCGACCGCGGCTTCCGCGTGTCGGCGCTGCGGTACCTGCTGCTCTCGACCCACTACCGCAAGCAGCTCAACTTCACGTGGGCCGGACTGCAGCAGGCCGAGGAGGCGCTGCGCCGCCTGACCGACTTCCTCGCGCGCCTCGACACCGTGACGGGCGGCGACGCGCACGCCGATGTCGCCGCCCGCGTCGACGAGGCCCGGGCGGCGTTCGATCGGGCGCTCGGCGCCGACCTGAATACCGCCGCCGCGCTGGCCGTCATGTTCGACCTGGTCAGGATCATCACCGCGGCCAGCGACGCCGGCGGCGTGGGCGCGCCCGACGTGCCGGCCCTGCGGGCCCTGTTCGGGCACTTCGACGCCGCGCTGGGCATCCTCTCCGTGCGCGCCGCCGAGGACGCCGAGCCGCCGGTCCCCGTCGCGGAGATCGAGCGCCTCATCGACGCCCGCCGCGAGGCCCGCCGCCGGCGCGATTTTGCCGCCGCCGACGCCATCCGCGCCGACCTGCTGGCACGGGGCATCATCCTCGAAGACGGACCGCAGGGGACGCGGTGGAAGAGAAAATGACGAATGACGAATGGCGAATGACGAATGACGAATGACGAAAGGCAGCGGATGGCGTGACCCGCGACCGTCGCGTGTCCTGACTCGTTTGTTCGCCATTCGCCATTCGCCATTCGCCATTCAGTAGAATGTCTGAATGGACGCTCCGCTTCTGAAGACTCCCTTGCCTGGCCCCAGGGCCAAGGCGCTCATCGATCGCGACAGCAAGGTCGTTTCGCCTTCATACACCCGTCCCTATCCCTTTGCCATCGCCCGCGGCGTCGGCGCCACGGTTGAGGACGTCGACGGTAACGTCTTTCTCGATTGCGCGGCCGGCATCGCGGTGAACTCGACCGGCCATTCCCACCCCGACGTCGTCGCGGCCATCGTCGACCAGTCGCAGAAGTTCCTGCACATGTCGGGGACCGACTTCTACTACGAGCCGCAGGTGCGGCTGGCCGAGCTGATGCAGGAGATTGCGCCGTTCGGCGGGCCGAAGCGCACGTTCTTCGGCAATTCCGGCACCGAGGCCAACGAGGCGGCCATCAAGCTCGCGCGCTACTACACCAGGCGCCACGGCGTGGTCGGCTTTTTCGGCAGCTTCCACGGCCGTACCATGGGTTCGCTCTCGCTGACGTCGAGCCGAGCCGTCCAGCGGCGGGGCTTCGGGCCACCGCTCTCGGGCGCGTACCACACGCCATACGCCACGTGCTACCGCTGCCCCGTGGGCCGCGAGCCGGCCACGTGCCAGGCCGAGTGCCTCGACTTCCTCGAGGAGCAGATCCTCGTCCACCTCGTGTCGCCGGACGATGTGGCGGCCGTGGTCGTGGAGCCCATCCAGGGCGAAGGCGGCTACAACGTGCCGCCGAAGGCTTTCCATCAGCGGCTGCGCGACCTCACCTCGACGCACGGCATCCTCCTCATCGCCGACGAGGTGCAGTCGGGCATGGGGCGCACCGGCAGGATGTATGCGATGGAGCACTTCGGCGTCGAGCCGGACATGATCACCTCGGCCAAGGGCATCGCCTCGGGGCTGCCGCTGGGTGTGACGACGGCCCGGGCCGACGTGATGACGTGGCCGCCAGGCGCCCACGCGAGCACGTTCGGAGGCAACCCGGTGGCGTGCGCCGCCGCGCTCGCCACCATCAAGCTGCTCCGCGACTCGCTCATCGAGAACGCGGCCGACGTCGGCAGTCACCTGCTCGACGGCCTGCGCGAGCTGCAGAAGAAGCACGCCATCATCGGCGACGTGCGCGGCAAGGGGCTGATGATCGGGATCGAGCTGGTCAAGGACCGCCAGACCAAGGCGCGCGCCGAGCAGGAACGTGACCGCGCCGTGAACGAGGCGTTCAACCGTGGGCTCCTCATCCTGGGTGCGGGACGCAATGCGCTGCGGCTGTCGCCGCCCCTGGTGCTGACGAAGGCTCAGGCGGATACCGCGCTGCGGATTCTCGACGAGGTGTTCACGGCCATCAGCTGAAGGCCGGACGCTGCCCCGCGCGGCACCCAGCCGGTGGCCCTGGCTCGCACGCGGTGGCCGCGCGAGCCGGCTCACGTCCGGTCAGTTCGAGGAGCGCCGCGTCGAGATTCGCGGATCGAACTCCTCGGGCGGCGCGGCAGGCCTGAAGTCCCGGTGGCCCTGGTCGTGCTCTGCGATGGGCATCTCCTCGCCCGTACGCCCAACCAGGTCTGCGGCCTCGTCGTCGGTGAGGTCCTCGACCAGCGGCCGTTCCGGTTCGCGCCGTGCGTTCCACTCGTCCATGGCACGCTCCTGGTGTAGAGGGTCGCCCTGCAAGCCTCGTTCCGTTGGATCGCACCCGCGCTCCGACCAGAAAACGGCGATGGCTGGGGCGTTACCGGTGGTTCTCCGTCAACGGCGCCCGAGGATGCGGCGGATTCCCGGGACGTGGGCTTACGCGGCTCCAGGCTGCCGTCCCCTATGGTCTCATGCCTGCGCTCGCCCTGGCGGCATCCCGTTTGCGAACGCCCGATGCGTGACGATCGCGCGTCTGGCACTCGGCGAAGCGGGCGAGGCCCTGGCCTGCCGCGCACTCGAGGCGCGCGGGCACACCGTCGTGGGGGGGGGCGGTCGCACCCCCCCCCCCCG
>JBFMCA010000143.1:0-8822 GCA_040754955.1 Acidobacteriota bacterium
CCGACTCCCCTACGCATACGACGAAATGTAGGTGGCGATGATGTACTCCCGCGTGGTTGTCCCCACCGTGTAGCGGATGATCACGCGGAGCTGCCGCAGCGACGGTCCGAGTTCGCGAATCTCCACTTCCCGCGTGAACTGCGTCAGCGGCTGCGCGACGTCGTCATCGGTGCCGAGCAGGCCGTCGGGGCCCGGGCGGACGAGCGCCTCGACCTCGTCGCCGTCGTCTTCGGTGTTCACGAGGCCGTCGGCGCCCGGACGGGTGAGCGGTCGCGCGCCGTCGAAGAAGATGCCGCCGTCGGCGCCGGTCTCGCCCTGCACGTTGCGGATCTCGTCCCAGGTGATGGTGCGCGTGTCGCGCGCCGTGTAAACGCTCTCGATCGCTTCGGCCGCCTTCTCGCGCGCGAGGATGTCGTAGCCGGATCCCGACATCGACTGCAGCCCCTGCGCGAAGCCCGCCGCGAGCGCCAGCAGCCCGAACGAGAGGATGCCGATGGCGACGAGCGATTCGATGAGCGAGAAGCCGCGGGCCGACCCGACGCTCATTGGGAGACCCATCCGTCGTTCCAGCGGTAGACGCGCCCGCGTGCCGTGGAGCCGGTCACCGCCACGGCACGGGCGGTGTCGATGCGATCGGGCATCCCGAGATAGAACGTGCCGTTGATCGGCGCGCCGGTCTCGTCGATGAGCATCCCGTCGGCGGTGAAGAGCAGCTGCGTGCTGCCGCCGAAGTCCACGGCGCTCTGGTCGCCGTACCCCTCTGGCGTGTCTCCGAGGCCGGAGAACTGGAGGAAGCGGACGCCGTACTCGAAGGCCAGCTCGAGGACGGGCGCCTCGACGCCGCCGTCGTGACGCACGAGCGAGACGACGCTCGCGTCGGCGTCGACCCGAAGCTCCACGTCGCGCCGCTGGGCAATGGCGTGTTCGCGCGCGAACTGCAGCGTGCCCTGTAGCCGCCCGACCTGGGTGTCGGTGCGAAGAGACGGAACGATGGCGCCGACCGTGGCCAGGCCGATGCCGGTCGCGATGGTGAAGATCGCGACCGCCACGATCAACTCCGGGAACGTGAGCCCGGCCGACGACGACCAGCGTGCCATGAGTCCCTCGGTCCGGGGGGCAGACGCGAACTCCCCTGGTGCCTTCAAGGGCCATGCCGCCGGCAATGCCGTGCAGGCACGCGCCACCAGCCGACATGGTGAGCCGTGCACGACGATCGCGACCGCGCGCGGATTACACGGTCGTGATCGCCGTGCCAGAATCAACGGGCTCCGGACCGATCTCGCTTATCGGTCCGGGCCCCGCGGTTCGTCAGGGGATGAGGCCCCCGATGGGCGCGCCCGGCGGCTGGGGGGGGGCCGCGCTCTTCGGCGCGTTCGCCGTGGGGTTGGCCAGGTAGCGCCGGATGTCGTCGCGCGTCTGGGCCGCCAGCGCGGCGCCGACTGGGTCGGCGTCCTCGGGAATCTGGTCGGCCAGCCGCGCGATACGCTGCAGCGTCACGGCCCTCACCTCGGGCGGCGCGTTGGGGTGGGCGCCAAGGATCATCATGGCGTCGAGCACGGTGCGGCGGGAGGCGCGCTGGACCGAGCGCAGCCGCGCGTCGGACGGCGCGGGCGCCAGCCACGTGGCCTTGACGAGGGCCTCGAGCACGTCGGGCAGCGTCACCGCATTCGCCTGCCGATCGGCAAACGTCACCAGGCGCGCGGCCCGCTCGGGTTCGAGCAGCTGCTCGGCCACCATCGCCGTCAGCGTTCGCGCCGCGGACAAGTGGTCGAAGGCGTAGCCCGTCGCGGACGAGAACTCCTCGATGTCCCGCCCGCCGTCGACGGACCCGAGCTGGGCGAGCAGCGATTCGGGAATCGCCAGGCCTTCGGGGCGCAGGATCTCCATCAGGAGCGCCAGGACCTCCCGCTGCAGCGCGGCCGGCACGATCTCGGTCGGCGGCACGCTCTCCCCGCGGCGGGCGAGGTTGTCGTACATCCCGCCGATGTACCGCACGCCCGCGTCGATGGCCCAGCGGTGGTGGAGATAGGTCATCCACATCCGCATGTTGCGCAGATCGCCGAATCCCTCTCCGGGCTGGAGGATATCGCCGTTGTACCGCTCCATCAGCACGCGCCGCTGGGCGATGGTCTGGCGGAGGTACTCCGCCGGGCTCGAGAGGTCGTCGTAGCGGTTCCAGCGGGGATCGAAGCTCGGCGTGAAGAGCAGGCCCTTCGTCCGCGTCTCCTGGACGATCGCCTCGAGCCCGGCCGCCTCGCGGTCGGCCGCAAACGGCGTGTACGAGTAGCGGACCATCATGACGTCGTACTCGCCGACGTCGCGCTGATACGCGTCGCTGAGATCGATGCGCCCGTCCGCGGTGAGGCGGAGCCGCGGCGACGGGTACTCCATGACCGACGCGCGGTCGTTCATGCTCGAGTTCCAGTTGTGCCCGAAGCCGAAGGTGTGGCCCACTTCGTGCGCCGTCACGAGCGCCTGCCGGAGGTACACGAAGCTCTCCTGCGTCACGCGCGCCGAGCCGCCCTGGGCCGCCTGGGCCTCGGCCACGATCCGCGCGATCTCGTCGTCGAGCAGCAGCCCGCACTCGAGCGCATCGTCGTTGCCGCCGGCGCCGGTGAGCGACGGGCGATACGCGTCCCAGTAGTTGGCGATGGTCCGGATGCGATGCGAGTCCATGCGCGGCTTGGCGGAGATGATCTCGCCCGTGCGCGGGTCGGCGTAGGTGCCGCCGACCGAGAAGCCCCGCTCGTCGCGGTTGGTCCAGAAGACGTACGAGTACCGCGCGTCGAGCGGATCGATCTCGGGGCCCGGATCGGCGACACGGATGGCGTTCCGGAACCCCGCCGCCTCGAAGGCCCGGTTCCACCAGAGCACGCCGTCCCGCGTGGCCTGCTTGAACGGATCCGGGATGGCCGGGTCGATGTAGAACGTGATCGGCGTCACCGGCTCGCTCACCGCCGCCGACGGATCCTTCTTCTCGAGCCGGAACCGGCGCACCCAGCGCTCTTCCGGCGCCTCGTTGAACGGCTTCGAGTGGTCCACGAACGCCAGCCCGCCGAGCGCCATTCGCGGATCGGATTTCCGCGGCCGATAGCCGCCGTCGGGCGGCCGCAGGAAGGAGTGGTGCAGCCCGTAGGTCACCGCGCGTCCATCGGGCGCCACCCGGTTGACGAGAGGGCCCGGCTGATCGGAGGCGTAGGTGAGCCAGACGTCCACTTCGGTGTTGGTTGGAAAGGCCTTGGTGCGCGGCAGGTTCACGAGGCTGCGCGCGGCGTCGAGCCGGAACGTGCCCTGGCCGCGCTGGCGCAGCAGGCCCTCGAGGTTGCCGGCGTCGCGGATGAGAAGCGGCGTCGCGTCCACCAGCACGCGACCCGCCTCCTGCGCTTCCACCGGCAGGGCCGCGATGACCGACGAGGCAAACGAGTCTTCCATCACTTGCTGCGCCGCGGCGGAATGGCCAGGGGCGCGGAACCGGAGGTTCTTCTGGATGACCAGCACGCGGGGGCCCGACTGCCGGAACTGGATGACGCCCCCGCCGCCGCCTGACCCCCGATCGACGCCGAGCTGCACCGACCCGAGCGCCTTCGAGACGCCGGTGAAGTAGAGGACGTCCTCGTCGAAGCGGGCAATCTCGAAGAGCAGCCGGCCCCGCGCGGCATCCCAGTAGAACGGGAGGAAGCCGTCGGCGCGTGTGAGGCCCTTGGTCCGCTCGGCGATGCTCGCCGCGGGCGGCCCCGACGGCCCGCCCTGGGCCAGCGCCGCGGAAGCGGCGAACAGGACAAGCGTCGAGGCGGCGATCGCGGTGCGGATGGCGGACAGGCGGCGCATGGGACCCCTCCGGGAGAGGGCCCATGATAGCTATAATCGGGGGCTGCCAGATACCCGGAGCAGACCGCCGTGGCCAATCCCGTTGTCCTCACCACCGTCGCCGCATCGGGCACCGACGCCCGCGAGCGCCTCCGGGCCGCGCACCAGGTCCGCTTGGTCGAGCCAGCCCAGGAGGGCACCAGCGTCGAGCACCTCCCCGACGGCGTGTACGGCTTCACTTACTCGCCGGCGCTGGCCGCGCCGCTCTTCCGCCAGTTCCGCTACCAGAGCTTCGAGATGCATCGCGCGTCGGGAGACGCGTTCATCGTGGGCTTCGTATCGCCCGTGGACGCGAACAGGCTGCGCGAGGCGACCGACGTCATCGACCTCACGCTGCAGCACGACGTCTCCGGCGACGCCACGGTCCTCGTCGGACTGCCGTACTCGCGCATCGTGCAGCACCGGCAGTACTCCATCCGGAACGCGCCGGGCCTGAGCGTGCGCATCCGGCCCGCGTAGCCGACCGAGCCGGGGCAGGCGGGCGGTGTGGCGGCGCCCGCCGCGTTCGCCGGGCCGGTCCCCATCGCGCGAGGTGCGGCCGCGCCGCCAGGTGCGGGTGTTGGGGTACATGGAAACGCCGCCGCGTCTGCCGGTGCCACACCAAGTGACGGACGCGACGGCGCTACTGCCGCATGCTTCGAGTGCCCGGCCTCAGCGGCCGGCGCTGTTCAAGCCAGGGTCGTTCCGTGCCAGACGATGTTGCGTGAGATGCAGGCCATTGGGGGATCTTCGCTTTTATTTCGTCGTGTTGTCACTGTTTGTAACGAACTGTCTGTGATTATAGACGATGGCGCCCCCCGCGTGGTTCTCGTCGTGCGCCACGGGCCGGAAATGCCAGGGACCGGCCGGGGGTTGTAGGATCAGGGGCGTTGATGTTCAGAGCGGCGCTCTGTGTGGCCGTGCTCATGGCCGGCGGGCCGGAACTCTTCCCCGCCGCGGCGCCGGCGTCTGCCGGGCAGCCGGCCGCGCCGACCACTCACGCGGAGCAACTCGAGTTCCTGCGACGCGCCCGCATCGTCGCTGCCAAGCCCATCGGCCGGGGCGTCACGCGTCCGTGGCGGCTGACGCTCTCCAACGGGACGTTCACGCACGACGCGGCCTTCAACAGCGTCGATGAACGCAACACCGAGCGTGACTTCCGCGATGGCCGCAAGCGCGCGGGCGAGCTCCGCTTTGTCGACTCCTGGAAGTACAACGTCGCGGCCTACCGCATCGCCGGGCTCCTCGGGATCGAGGACATGATGCCACCGACGGTGCAGCGCGCGTGGAACGGGCGCTTTGGTTCCCTCAGCTGGTGGGTCGACGACGTGCTGATGGACGAGGCCGAGCGGGAGGAGAAGGGCATCACGCCGCCCGACGTGCGTCCGTGGTACGAGGCGCGGCAGCGGATGGTGGTGTTCGCCGCGCTCCTCTACGACATGGACCGCAACAAGGGCAACGTGCTCTACACGCGGGACTGGCGCGTGATCATGATCGACTTCACGCGCGCCTTCCGCCTGGAGCGCGAGCTGCGCCGGCCGGACATGCTCGACCGCGTCGACCGCCGGCTCTACGAGCGCATCGAGCAGCTGGCGCGGGCGGACGTCGAGCGCGAGACGCGCGACTACCTCACGCCGATCGAGATCACGGCGCTCTTCGCGCGGCGGGACGCCATGGTCGCGCACTTCCGGACGCTCATCGAGACGCGCGGCGCCAACGTCGTCTTCTACTGACCCCGGCCGACCGGCCCGGCTCGGCCGGCGATTGCGTTCGACCGACCCCGCCACTGGTCCCGGAACTCTCCTGTGAAGCGGGCCGTATGTCCCTTCAAAGGAGCGCATCATGCAGCGACTCGCGCTGGCGTGGGCCCTCGCGGCCTGCGCCTTCCTGTCACCGGTGTCTGCGTTCGATCGGGACGAGCCGGCCGGCATCGCGCTCTCGGCCGACGAGCAGGCGGCGTTTCTCCGGGAGGCACGCGTCACCGCCGTGCGGGCCATTGGAAAGGGCGTCACCAGGCCGCTGCGGCTGACGCTGACCGATGGCACGATCACGCACGACGCCGCGTTCCAGCGCGTCGACATGAGCAACGCCCCGCACGCGATGGGGCGGGGTGTGCGCCCGGCCGGCGAGCTGCGGTTCGTGGACGCGTACCGCTACAACATCGCCGCCTATCGACTGGCGCGCCTGGTCGGCGTCGACGACATGATGCCCGTCACGGTGGAGCGCTACGTCAACGGCGAGCGCGGCGCGCTCAGCTGGTGGGTGGACGACGTGATGTTCGACGACGCCGAACGGGACGCGCGCGGCCTGGAGCCGCCGGATCGGCAGGCCTTCCTCGACGACCGCCAGCGCATGCTGCTGTTTGCCGAGCTGGTCGGAGACACCGATCGCAACCAGGGCAACGTCCTCTTCACGCGGAGCTGGCGCCTCGTGATGATCGACTTCACACGCGCGTTCAGGCTGGACGACGGCCTGCGCCTGCCTGGCGCCCTGCAGCGGGCCGAGCGCGGCATGCTGAGCCGCATCCGCGCGCTGACCGAGCGCGAGATCCGCGGCGAGGCGGGCCGCCACCTCACCGTCTTCGAGATCCGCGCGCTGCTGGCGAGGCGGGACCGCATCGTCGCGCACTACGATCGCCTGGCCGCCGCGCGAGGCGCCGACGCCGTCTTCTACTGAACGCAGACCTCGCAGACCCGGTTGAACGAGTCGAAGCCCTCGATGTCCACGTGCGGCGCGACGTAGTCGTCCCGTACCGGCTCGGGGCGCAGCAGGTCGGTGCTCAGGTACTTCTTGTTGCTGTCCGGAAACACGGTGGCCACGACCGCGTCGCCGCCGAGCGCGTCCTGCACCTGGAGCGCGCCGAGCAGATTGGCCCCAGAGGAGATGCCGACGGCCAGCCCGTGCTGTGCCAGCCGCTGCGCCATCAGGATCGCGTCGCCGTCGTGCACCTGCACGACCGGGTCGAGCTCGTCGAGGTGGCAGATGGGCGGCACGAACTCGTCCGAGATGCCCTGGATGCGGTGATGGCCCACCTGGTGGCCCGTCGACATCGTCGGTGACTCGGCGGGCTCCAGCGGGTGCACGCGGACGGCCGCGTGCTGGCCCTTGAGATACCGGGACACGCCCATGACGGTGCCGCCGGTGCCGACGCCCGCCACGAAGGCGTCGGGCCTGAGGCCGTGGGCACGGAGCTGCATCCAGATCTCCGGCCCGGTCGTCGTCGCGTGCGCGTCGACGTTGGCGTCGTTCGCAAACTGGTGGGGCAGGAACGTCCGCCCGTCGCTGTCCCGCAGGGCGTCGGCCCGGGCGATGCAGCCGAGGAAACCGCCGTCGGCCTTGCTGACCAGCACCACGGACGCGCCGAAGCTGGAGATGAGGGCGATGCGCTCGGCGCTCATCCAGTCGGGCATGAAGATCGTGACGGGGTGGCCCAGGGCCCGGCCGATGGCCGCGAACGAGATGCCGGTGTTGCCGCTCGTCGCCTCGGCAATCGGCGCCCCCGGTGCGATCCGGCCCTCCTCATACGCGCGCCGCAGGATGTGGAGCGCCATGCGGTCCTTGATGCTCCCCGTGAGATTCAGCGATTCGTACTTCGCGTAGATCACACGCTTCCGGCCACGAACGGCGAGGGAGAGCACGAGCAGCGGCGTGTTGCCAATCAGGCGGTGCAGAGATCGAAAGCGCGGATCCACCCTGATAGTGTACCTTCGGACGCGGGAGGGTGTGGAGCATGCGACCGATCAATCGCCGCCGGTTTCTCCAGTCCGCCGGCGCGGGCCTGGCCGCGGCCGGCGTCAGCGCGGGCCGTGCGCGGGGCGAGACCCAGGGGCCGGCCGTGCCGGCCGGGGCGGCCGACGTGGCCGTCATCGGCGCGGGAGCCTTTGGCGCCTGGACCGCGCTCGCGCTGCGGGAGCGCGGTGCGAAGGTCACGCTCCTGGACGTTTACGGCCCCGGCAACTCGCGCGCCACGTCCGGCGATGAGACACGTCAGATTCGCGTCGGATACGGCAGCCGGGAGATGTACTCGCGCTGGGCCGTCGAGGCGTTCACGCGATGGCAGGCCCGCGAGCAGGAGTTCGGGCGGCGCCTGATGTACCGGACCGGCCGGCTGCAGCTGGGCGCGCGGTGGACGCCCGAGTACGAGGCGCAGACGAAGATCTTCGCGGCCCTGGGCATCGAGCACGCGCGGCTGACGCCGGATGAGATCAGGACGAGGTGGCCTCAGCTCGACCCGGTGGGCGCCGAGGTGGGCCTCTACGAGCCCGGGGCGTCGATCCTGCGGGCACGGGAGGCCATCATCGCCGTCGCTGAGGCCTTCGAGCGGAAGGGCGGAACCCTGCGCATCGCGCGGGGCCTGCCGGGCCGCGCGTCCGGGCGGCGGCTGGAGGATCTGGCGCTCGACGACGGCGGCCGGCTCGCCGCCGGGCGATTCGTGTTTGCCTGTGGGCCGTGGCTGCGCAAGCTGTTCCCGGCCCTCGTCGGGCCGACGATTGACACGCCGCGACGCGAAGTGTTCATGTTCGGGCCGCCGCCGGGCGACACCCGCTTCACGTTGCCCAACCTGCCCGTGTTCTCCGAGGCGAGCTACTACGGCTTCCCGGATTTCGATCGACGAGGACTCAAGGTGTGTCCGGTCGGCGGGTCGGTGGAGATGGACCCCGACAGCGACGAGCGCGTGGTGACGCCGCACTACGTGCGGCGCGCGTACGAGTACGTGGCGCGGCGGTTTCCGGCCATGCGCGGCCAGCCGATCGTGGAGACGCGCGTCTGCCAGCTCGAGAACACGCCCGACGAGCACTTCCTCATCGACGCGCACCCGGAGTTCGACAACGTGCTCATTGCCGGCGGCGGCTCGGGTCACGGCTTCAAGCACGGCCCCATGCTGGGCGAGTACATCGCGGACCGCATCCTGGGCCGCCCCGTGGACCCGTCACTCGCCGCCCCCTTTGCCCTCCGGCGATAAAAGGTGCCTGGCA
>JBFMCA010000144.1:0-8790 GCA_040754955.1 Acidobacteriota bacterium
CTCGGCAGAGACATAACTGAACATCGCATCGGGCTGGCGGTCGTCTCCTCGCATGCCCGACATGGTAGTACGCGATCGACGATCTGTCGATCCCCAAAACTGAATGGTTTTTCAGCAAGCTCCTAGAGGACTAGTGCTGCTCTACGCGGTAGCCGCGGGCCTCGAGCAGTGCGACCACGCTGTGGGGACCGACAAGGTGGGCGGCACCGACGACGACGAAGCACCGTTCGCCCTTCTCGACGCAGGTCGTGATGGGGGTCAGCCAGGTGCGGTTCCGGTCCACCAGCAGCCGCTCGTACATCGCCGGCGATTCGAGGAAGGCTGCGAGGAGCATCCTCTCGAGAGTTCGGACATCGCCCGTCGCCCACGCGCCGGCAATGGCCTTCACGTTGGCGAGCTGCGTGTCGAGATCCGCGATGACCGCCTTCAGCATGCCCTCCTGGACCTCCGGCGGCATCTGGTCGAGGCGCTCGAGCTGAAACGCGACGGTCTCGAGCGCGCGACGCTCCATGTCGCGCGCCTTGGCCCGATCGAAGAAGTGCCGATCGACGCCCAGCTCCGCCCGAAAGCCGGCCTCCGCCAGGGCGGGCGCGGTCAGCGCGAGGGCGGCCATCCACGGCTTCATCCGCCGGATGGCGGTGAGCGGCAGGCGCACGGCCTCGGCCCGCGCCGACACGAGGCGCCACGTGTCGGGCGCCACGAGCTCGTCGAGCGTGCGCCCGTCCGTGAGCAGGGCCCGGCCGAGCAGCGACATCGCGGTCAGCGGGTTGCCGAGATCGTCGAGGTCCACTTCCTCGACGAGCACCGTCGAGGTCTCGAAGGCGCGCTCGATGGGGGGCGCCAAAGGATAGTGATCGGGCGTGAGGATGTGGAGCGATCCGACCAGATAGGTCGGCGGCCCGCCTTCGCTGCGCACGCTCCAGAGGAAGTGCCGCGGCGCATCCTGCGCCGCCATCGGCGCCACGATTCCGACGACGACCGCAAGCGCCCCCAGCCACCGCCTCATCCCGCGCACCCCTCGAGCCTCTCGAACCCTGCGGAACCTTTGGAACCTCTCGGAACCGTGAGAGGACCCTCGGAACCTCCGTTTCCGCTAGCCTATCATCGTGGCCTCTTCCCGCTTCCTGCGCCTGCTGCCCGGCGCGCTCGTCATGGCGCCCATGACGAAGGGATCGAACCTGCCGTACCGCCGCCTGTCGGTCGAACTCGGCGCCGTGATCACGGTCAGCGAGATGACGGTGGCGCGCCGGCTCCGGCAGCGGCGCAACAGCGAGTTCGCGCTCATCCGCCGGTTCGAGGGCGAGCCGTGCTTCGGCGTGCAGCTGGCGGGCACGAAGCCCGAGGAGATGGCGTGGGCGGCGGCGCTCGCCGAGGCGCGCGGGGCGGACTTCGTGGACGTCAACGTCGGCTGTCCCATCGACCACTTCACGCGCAAGGGCCTGGGCGCCGCGATCGGGCGCCAGCCGAACCGGCTGCGCCGCATCGTGGAGGCCATGACGCGGGCGGTCGGCGCGATCCCGGTCACCGTCAAGATCAGGCTGGGTTGGAACGACGCCGACCGGAACTACCTCGAGCAGGCACGGGCCGCCGTCGAAGGCGGGGCCGCGGCCCTGTTCGTGCACGGCCGCACGCGCAGCGCGCGGTACCGGCTCGCCGCCGACTGGGACGCGATCGGAGCGGTGGTGGCGGCGGTCCCGGTGCCGGTCATCGGCAACGGCGATCTCCTGTTCCCCGACGACATCGCCGCGGCCCGCGCGCGGTCGGGATGCGCGGCGGTCATGACGGCGCGCGGCGCGCTCATCAAACCCTGGATCTTCCGCGAGGCCCTGCACGGCTATGCGCCCCTCTCCGCCGAGGAGCGCCTCGCCATCTATGGCCGCTACGTCGAGCTGGCACGCGAGCACTGGGGCGCCGATGCGCATGGCGCCGTGCGCATCCGCGCCTTTGTCCGCTGGCACGCCGGCTTCTGGCATCGCTATGTGCCCCGCCGCGCCGACGGGTCATATCCCACCATGCAGGGCCGCGAAGCCCACACGGAAGCGGCGTCGCCGCTGGAGGCGCTGCTGGCGCGCGGCGACGACGCGGCGCTCGACTACGTGACGGACGCGCTCGTCGAGGGGCGCGCTCCCGATGCCGCCGCGGCGCCGCCTCCCTCGGCGCCACCGGACCTGTCCGCGGTGTCCGACCGGGATGCCCTGGCGACCGAGGGGTGAGCCCGGGAGCGTGCCCGCGGCGCTACAATCGAATACGGTGCCATGACCGCCGACGATCCCACCCTCACCGGCGAGGCACGGGCCGCCTGGCTTGGCGTGAGCGCGGCGTTTGCGGCGCTCGGCCGCGCGTTCCTCTGCGTCGACGCGACGTATCGGATCCTCCACGCATCGTCTGCGCTCGACGAGATGCTGGCGCCGGGTACGGCGGCGGCGGTCGAGGGCCGCGAGGCGGCGGAGCTCCTGGGCCCGGATCTCTTCGGCCCCGGGGGCGCGCTGCGCCTGGCTCTCAACGCGGGCGAGCGCCGCGAGGGCTGGCGGGCGTACCTGCGCGCCAACGGCGAGAGCCGCCTCGTCTCGGTGACGGCCGCGCCGTTTCCCAACGAGATGTTCCCGACCTGCGACCCGCGCGTCGCCCACGTCGTCGTGCTCCGGCCGGCCGACGCCGAGACCGCGGAGGACCTGGGGTCGCCGACGACCTTCGGCGGCCTGATCGGGCGGTCGCGCAAGATGATGCGGCTCTTCGCGCTCCTCGACAACCTGAAGCTGAGCGACGCCACCGTGCTCATCACCGGAGAGAGCGGGACGGGCAAGGAACTCGTGGCCCGCGCCCTGCACGATCAGTCGCCTCGCCGGCGCGCGCCCTTCGTGCCCGTCAACTGCGGCGCCCTGCCGCTCGAGCTGCTCGAGAGCGAGATGTTCGGGCACGCCAGGGGCGCGTTCACGGGCGCCGTGCGCGATCGCGTCGGCCGGTTCGAGCAGGCCGGCGACGGCACGCTGTTCCTGGACGAGATCGGGGAACTGCCGCCCCCGGTGCAGGTCAAGCTCCTGCGCGTGCTGCAGGACGGTGTCTTCGAGCGGGTTGGCGAGAACACGCCGCGCCAGTCGCGGGCGCGCATCATCGCCGCCACCAACGCCGACCTCGAGGAGGCCGTGCGCGCCGGCCGCTTCCGCGAGGACCTGTTCTACCGGCTGCGCGTGCTGCCGCTCCACGTCCCGCCCCTCCGGGAGCGCCGGGAGGACATCGAGCCGCTGGCGCGCGTGCTGCTGGCCCGCGTGTCGGCCCGCGCGGGCCGCGCCCTCCGTTTCTCGCCCGATGCGATGCGCGCGCTGCTCGAGCATGACTGGCCCGGCAACGTGCGCGAGCTCGAGAACGCCATCGAGTACGCCGTCGCCGTCTGCCGAGGCCAGACGATCCTCTCCGACGATCTGCCCGCGCGCCCCGCGCTCGACGCGCGCACGCCCGCGCCGCTGCCCGCCGCCTCGCCCGAACCGGCCGACCCCGCCCTCGTGGCCGCCTTGGAGCGCCACCACTGGCGCCGCGAGCCCACCGCCAGAGCGCTCGGCATCAGCCGTTCGACCCTGTGGCGCCGCATGCGCGAGGCCGGGCTCGCCTAGCTAAGCTAGCGGTGTTGCAACTGCATTCTCGGCGTCGGCGCGGGCGGCACCATCGTGGCCAACCGGACGCGCCGGCGGCTGGGGCACGACTGGACGGTCACGGCCGTCGACCCGGACGCCACGCATCTGTACCGGCCTGGCGGCGGTTTCTGCCGTCCGCGCGCCCGTCATCTACGACCCGCTCGTGATCGCCAGCGGCGCGCGGGTCCGACCCCGGGAAACCGCGGGCGCCCCTCGAGCGCCTCGAGCGTGCGGGGCCAGTCCTCCTTGAGCAGCCGTGACAGCGCGCGGTCGGCCAGGAGCCGTCCGCCCGTCTGGCACGTCGCGCAGTAGTTGGCCTCGTTCGAGGCATACCGGATGCGCTGGACCGGCGAGCCGCATCGCGGACACGGCTGGCCGTAGCGCCCGTGCACGGCCATGCCATCTCGAAACGCGGTGACCTTCGCCGGGAACGCGTCGCCGGCGTCGGCGATGAGCCGCGCGCGCCACGCCGTCAGCGTGCGCACCGCGGCGGCGTGCAGCCGCGCGGCGTCCTCGTCGGAGAGATTGCGCGTGAGCTGGGTGGGCGACAGCCGCGCCTCGTGGAGGATCTCGTCCGAGTAGGCGTTGCCGATGCCGCTGACGATCCGCGGATCGGTCAGCGCGCGCTTCAGCGTGTGAGAGTGCCGGCGCAGCGCCGCCGCGAACGTCGCCGCGTCGGCGTCGAGCACCTCGAGGCCGCCTGGGTCGAGGACCGCCAGGCCCGCCTCGCCGCGCACCACGTGCAGGGACGCCCGTCGCGTGCGACCGGCCTCGGTCAGCAGCAGCGTGCCCGAGGGGAAGTCGAACGCCGCCAGGCCCAGGCGTCGGGGCACCGCGGCGCCGCGCGCGTTCCAGCGGAACCTCCCCGCGATCATCAGGTGAATGACCAGGAACAGCCCGCCATCGAGCGCCCAGACGATACGCTTGCCGAGACGACGCAGGCCGACGACCGCGCGGCCCTCCACCGCGGCCAGCGGCACCTCCACCGATCGCAGCAGAAAGGGGCTGGCGAGGCGCACCCGTTCGAGCACGCTGCCAACCAGCCGCGGCCGGAGCGCGTGGAGGTACAACTCGACGTCCGGGAGCTCCGGCACGTGGCGGCGTTCTCCGCGAGGATCAGTGGGCGTTGACGACGGACTGCCAGCCGGTCTCGCGACGCGGACGCTCGGTGGCTCGCAGCCGCTGCGGCTCGCTCGCGGGCGGCGCGGTGCAGGCCCCGGTGCGGATGAACGTGAGCGCCTCGGCCAACGACCCCTCGCGCGAATCGCCCAGGTCGTGATCGAGGTCGTCGGGCGCCGGACAGTCCGCCCGCAACCCCTCGAAGTAGTCCGCGTCCCCGTCCGCGTTGACCAGCACGAACGACACCGGCGCGACCACCTTGTCGCAGAACGCCAGGCCGTACTGGCCCACCGGCTTGCCGTAGGTCGTGTCGCCGATGAGCGTCACCGGCATGTACGGCCGCAGCGCATTGACGACCAGCTCGCTCGCCGACGCCGACGCCCCGGACGCGATGACGACCAGGCGCTCGAGATTGAGCGCCGCCTCGGGCCGCGTGAAGCGCAGGGCCTTGTCGAGATGCGTATTCCGGTCGTTGTGGCGGTACTCCGCAAACACACGCCCCTCGTTCACGGAGCCGCCGATGAGGCTGCCCAGATGCACGGCCACGTCGACGAGGCCGCCGCCGTTGTAGCGGAGATCGAGCACCAGCTCGGTGACGCCCGCCTCCCGCAGCGCCGCGAACGCCTCGTCGAGCGCATCGAACGACGGGCGAACGAAGTTGCGGAAGAAGATGTAGCCCACCGTGCGGCCATCCACCTCGAACACGCGTGTCAGCGACACCGTGGGGATGGTCACGATGCGCTTGACCATCTCCAGCTCCCGCCGCTCGCCCTCGCGGGTCTCGACAACGACCGATCGGCGCACGCCCTCCTCGCTGGGGCCGAACACGCCGCCGATCTGCCCGGACGCAATCAGCTCCGCCACCGATCGGCCATTCACCTCGAGCAGCCGGTCGCCGCGGGCGAGCCCGGCCTCCGCCGCGGGGCTGTCGTCGAACACCTGCAGCACGCGCATCTCCAGGTCGATCGTCTGCGTCGAGAAGCCGAAGCCGATGAACTGGCTGTCGCTGAAGAACGCCTCGCTCGCGGCGCGGTCGGTGACGTAGCTGTAGCGGCTGTCGAGCTCCCGGTACCGGACGGCCTCCAGATACGCTTCGGGCGAGGCGTAGCGTGCCGGGTCGACGTCGGGCAGGAACTGGTACCAGAGGTAATAGCGGAACAGGGCGTCCCGCACATACAGGTTCTTGGTGACCGTCGTGCAGACGCGCGGCTCGGTCTGGGCCAGGGCCGGGCGCGGCAGCGCCGCCAGCAGGACCAGCACCGCCGAGGTCAGAAGTCGAGACATGTCCCCCTTATTCTGCAACGGTCGCGCCAGGCCCGGGGAGCGCCCGATCGCCCCAAAGACGGGGACAGGACGGCAGGCGTCCCAGGGACGGGACGGGGCCGCCCGGACACATGTCCACCCTATCCAGGGGCGTTCAGCGCATCCAGCCGCCGCTGAATCGTCGGGCTGGTCGGAAACTCCGACCGCAGCGTCTGAAGGACGGCGCGGGCCGCATCGACGCTCCCCATGGCCTCCAGGGCTGCCGCGCGCGCCAGTCCCGCCCGCAGCCGCAGGCGCGGGTCGGTGGCGGGCACCTGCAGCTGGTCGAGGCGCGCCAGCGCGCCGGCCGGGTTCATGCGCACGTCGGTCATCCACTCGACGTGCATCAGCTGCACCTCGACGTGCTGCGGGAAGCGGGCGGCCGCCAGCTCGATGAGCGCCGCCGCATCGTCGGGTCGGCCCGAGGCCCGATCCTGGACGGCCTTGTGGTACAGCCCGGCGATGAGCAGGCGGTCCACATCGGCCGGGTCGCCGGTCCGCAGCCCGACGCCGCCGGCGTACGCATACACGATGCGCCCGCCGCGTTCGGCCGCCTGGTACAACACGACCAGCCCGCCAAGGCCGACCACCGCCGCGGCGAGGCCGAGGCCCTGGGCCGCCCGCGACTGCCGCGCCGCGGCGACCAGCACCGCCAGCTCCATCAGCGACACGGCGACGAAGATGTTGCGGGCGCGCTCGCCCCACGCTTCGTGTTCGACGACCGCCTCGCGGAGCCCGGGCATCCGTTCGACGGGTCCGTGCGCGTCGTCGCCCGACTTCACCGCGGCGAGCGAGGCCAGCGTGCCGAGCACGATGAGCGTGGTCGCCGCGGGGCCTGCGAACGCGACGCGGCCCGTCAGCCAGAGCACGCGGAACGCCACGCCGACCACGAGCAGCGCGACAACGAAGTGGACGATCTGCGGGTGATAGGCGCCGATGCCGGCCAGCGTTGACACAGTGCCCTCCTCGCAGGCCACCTTATCAGAAGCCGGGACGCCCGCCGCACCTTGACTTCCACCGCCGGCTGTCCGACGATGCCGGGCGAGAAGGCCCCGGACACGGGGAGAGGAGGCCGGTCATGACACGCCGTTTGGGCGCTGCGCTCGTCGCCGTTGCCACGCTCGCAGCCGCCAGCCTGCCGGGCCGCGCCCAGCAGCCCGCCAACCCGCTCCCGGGGACGCGGCTCTCGCTCGACGAGCTGCGGCAGCAGATGTTCCACGTCAGCGCGGGGCGACGGCTGAAGCCCCCAAGCTGGCCGGGCGGCGCACGCGTGGCCGTCGGGCTCTCGTTCGACGTCGACAACGCGTCCGCGGCGCTCTCCACCGGCAACCTCGACTACGAGGTGCTCTCCCGCGGAGAGTACGGCGCGGTGGACGGCCTGCCGCGCATCCTCCGCCTGATGGAGAAGCACAGGACGCCGGCCTCCTTCTTCATCCCCGCCGTGAGCGCGCTGCTGCACCCGCAGATGGTGAAGGACATCCAGGCATCGGCGCTCGGCCACGAGATCGGCGTGCACGGCTGGATTCACGAGCGGCTGCCGGTTCTCGACGACGAGCGCGAAGAGCGGCGTCTTCTGACGCAGTCCATCGAGGCGCTGACGAAGCTGTCGGGTCGACGCCCCGTCGGCTACCGCGCACCCTCGTGGAAATTCAGCCGCTGGACGCCGGGGCAGGTCCGGGAGGCTGGCTTCCTCTACGACAGCAGCCTCATGGCCAGCGACGATGCGTACGAGATTCTGATTGGCGGGACGCCGAGCGGCCTCATCGAGCTGCCCATCGAGCGCATTCTCGACGACGCGCCGTATTTCGGCGGTGGGGCGGACGGCTCGAACCCCTCGCCGTCGGCGGTGCTCGAGGTGTTCCAGCTCGAATTCGACGTGGCGTACGAGGAGCGCGGTTTGTACCTGCTGACGCTGCACCCGCACATCATGGGGCACCGGTCGCGCGTGGCCATCCTGGATCGGCTCATCGCGCACATGAAGAGCAAGCCGGGCGTCTGGTTCGCGACGCACGAGCAGATCGCGCGCCACGTGAAGGCCCTGATGAACTAGCGGCCGTGGCAGTTTCGGCCATCGCGTGCGGCCGCGCGACGCGCAGTTTCTGCCGGCACCGGTAACCTCCCGTCCGTTCGTGTCCGCTCCCGGCGCGCAGCACGCTCCTTGCTGGATGGCACAGCCGGGAGCGTGCGGCATGACGTCCGACAAGTCCATTCCCGGCATTTACGAGTACTGCGATCGCTGGTGCCGCACGTGCGCCTTCACGGCCCACTGCCGCCTCTATCAGGAGGTCCTGAGCGTGCCGGTGACTCCGCAGATGGTGGCCGCCATGCGCCGCGCGGCGGCGGCGATGCGGGCGATGGACCGCCTGATGGACGAGCAGATGGCGCGGCACGGCCGCCGTCCGCGGCAGGCCGCGCGCGATCGCGCGCGGTCCGACACCGGAGGCCGTCGGCTCGTCGTCGCCGCCGGCGACTACGCGCGGTTCGTCGTGGAGTGGTTCGAGGGCCTGCCCCGCGCCGTGCGGCGGCTGCCGCGGACGGCCACGGAGGCGGACCCGGATCATCCGGTGCACGTCGTGGCCTACCACCACGTCATCATCGGCCTGAAGCTGACGCGTGGGCGCGCCGCTCGGAAAGTGATCCACTCGCCGCTCAGTAAGTGATCCACCTGGAAGCATCAAGGGCGATTGCCCGAAGCGCGGCGCTTCGGGTTCGCTGGGAGGGTGCTCAGAGTGGATCAGGT
>JBFMCA010000145.1:0-8688 GCA_040754955.1 Acidobacteriota bacterium
CCACCCCTGTCAGTACCTCCAGCTCTTCGTGTCCGCCCCTGCGGGCGCCGTCTTGAGAATCCGTTCCACGGCCTTCGGGATGAACATCTGGTGGTAGCGCAGGCGCGAGAGCGCGTTGGGCCGCGTCTGGTCGCCGTTCCAGCAGTGCTCGGCGCGGTCGCCGTAGTCCACCTCGCCGTTGTAGTACGGGTTCTTCGTGGACTCGAGGAACTCCTCCACGAGGTACACGGCGTTGTTCAGGTAGTAGTTGTCCATGTCGCCCACGTAGATGTGGAGCTTGCCCTCGAGGCGCGTGCCGAGGCCCTTTTCCCAGTCGCGGCGCAGGATGTAGGAGAGGTCGTAATTCTCGCGCCAGTACTCCGCGACCTTGCGATCGATGACGCCCGTGCGCTTGTCCCAGATGCGCGCCGGGTAGCCGTCAGGGCCCACCGGCGAGTAGGTGGCCTCCCAGACATCCCACTGCTGCCCCGAGCGCGTCTTCGTGCCGAGCACCAGCTCGAGCCGGTTCATCTCCTCGAGCGTCGAGTCCACGTGCCCGAGGTAATTCCGGTGGCCCGGCCGGGGCGTGCGCTTCCAGGTGTTGTCCAGGTAGTACGCGTTGGTGTCCTCGTAGAGGTTCACCACCGTGTAGGCGCGGAAGTCGATGGGGTCGGGACACGCGATGTAGGCGCCGTTGAACTCGTCGGGGTAGAACACCTGCGCGGCCATCGCCTCCCATCCGCCCGTGGAGCCGCCGTACATGAACCGCGCCCAGCCCTGCCCGAGGCCGCGGTACTTCTTCTCCAGGTACGGGATGAGTTCACGGACGATGGCGTCGCCGTACGGGCCCTGGTTGGCCGAGTTCACCGCGTAGCTGTCGTCGTAGAACGGCGTCGGGTGCTGGATCTCGATGACGATGGCGCGCGGGAAGTTCGGGCCGGTCCAGTCCTTGTAGAACTGGTGCGCGTACTCCTGCTGGATGCGGTTGTAGCCCGCCAGCCGGAAGCGCGTGGAGAAGTCGGGCTCGAGCGTCGGGTCGGGCGGCTCCTCGCGGAAGCCCGTGAAGGTGTACGGGAAGTGCCCGTGGTAGACGAAGAGCGGGTAGCGCGCCTCGGGGTGGGTATCCCAGCCCTCGGGCAGCAGCACGTTGGCGCCGAGGTGCATCGGGCGGCCCCAGAACGTCGTGAGGAGCGCGCTCTGGATGCGCTCATGCCTGATGTACTTCGTGTCCTTCGGCGGCGGGATGGGCGGAATCACACGGTCGAGCGTGATGGCGATGGCGCCGCCCCGGCGCGGGTCAATGGCCACCTGCGCGGGCGTGGAGTAGAGGTTGCCCGGCGCGCGGTTCCACTGCTGCCCCTCGCCGCGGTCCATGGGCATCTTCACGGTGTGCCCGTCGGACCGCTTGAACGTCTCGTATCTGTGGAGCAGCGCCTGCACGGTGTAGGTGCCGGCCGGGATGTCGGTGATGCTCTCGAGCGGGAAGCCGAGGACGCTCGCGTCGATGACCTGGCGCGCGGCGCCCGACCAGCCCTCGACGTCGATGCCGAAAACGAGCTGGCCCGACGGGCCGTCGCTGATCTGAAAGCGCGGCTCGCCGGCCTTGCCGTCGCGGGCGATCATCACGAGCAGGCGCCCGTCGAGCGGTGCGGCGCCGGCCGACGCCGGCAGCGACACCTCGAAGCGGAACGGGGCGCCCGGCTGGGTGGCCGTGAGCGGCGCGTCGGACGTCAGCCCGACAGAGGCGAGCGCAAGAGCCAGGATGGCGGTGGAAGCGTGGCGTGCCATGCGCGGAGTGTAACAGGTCCGCGGCGGCCGCCGCGCCGGCGCCGCCCTACTCCGGCAGCTCCTGCTTCGGCTCCGGCAGCAGCCACGTGCACGCGAGGCCGACCGCGTAGACGAACGCGACGACGATGGCGGCCGCGTACGCCAGCCGCGTCTGCGGCGTGGCCCCCGGCATGTAGTTGGTCAGCGTCGTCGTCACGAAGGCGAAGCCGGTGCCGATCATGCGGCCGCCGATGTTGGCCGCGAAGCCCTCGCCGGTACCCCGCAGGTGGGTGGGGTAGACGCGCGGCAGGTAGTTGCCCCAGAAGCTGAACTGCGCCACCGTGAAGAGCCCCGCCAGGAACATGCCCCACTTGGCCATCTCCAGGTTGTGCGTGCCCGCGTAGAAGAACACGAACGGCACGACGATGAGGCCCGGGACCTGGAACGTGCGGAGCAGCCGCCGGCGCGAGAGGATGCGGACGGCCAGGAACGCCAGCACGAAGCGCCCGACGAGCCCGCCCCACTCCTGGTAGGCCTGGACGATGCTGGCCGTCTGCTGCTGCTGCGGGCCGGGGAGCGGGCTCACCTCGGGCAGGCCGGGAACGATGCGCGGCATCTGCTGGATGGCGCCGAACGCTGCGCCGTACGCGCAGGCGAACATGATGGTGGTGACAATCGTCGTCCGCCGCAGCTCCGGCGAGAAGAGCGCGGCCACCGACGGCCGCTTGAGCGTGCCGGCCGCCTTCTTCTCCTTCCACGCGGGCGACTCGGGCAGGAAGGGGCGGATGACGATGAGCGGGATGGCCGGAATAACGCCGGAGATGAGCGTGTAGCGCCACGCCGCGTGGCCGCCGTGGATGTCCGGGAAGGACTCGGCGTAGGTGACGGCGATGTAGTAGGCGCCGGTCACCATGAGCCCGCCGATGGACGAGAAGGCCTGGGTGTAGCCGAGCGCGGCCTCGCGCTGCTTCGGATCGGGGAAGAGCTCGGCGATCCACGCGACGGCGGCGACGAACTCGACGAAGACGCCGATGTAGGTGGTGGACCTGAGGACGAGCAGCATCTCGATGCTCGTCGAGTAGCCCGCGGCGAACGCCGAGAAGGCGTAGAGCAGGATGCTCCAGACGAGCACGCGGCGCCGGCCGAAGTAGTCGGTGAGGTAGCCGCCGAGCAGCCCGAAGGCACCGCCCACCAGCGCCGGGATCCAGAAGAACAGCCCGACCCAGAAGTTGTAGTCGGGGGATCCGGGACGGGCGCCGGTCAGCTCCCCGATGGCCGGCCCGACGACGAGCGGGGCCATCAGGATCTCGTAGATGTCGAAGGCAAAGCCCAGCGCGGCGATGCCGCAGATCAACCACTGGATGGGCGTGAGGCGCGGCGCTGGGCTCATAGGTCGATTGGGGAAACGCGTGGGGTGTCCGGCGCGTAGTATACGAGAGACATGTATATTCGGCTGCTGTTCCTTGTCCTTACGCTCGTCACCGCTCTTCCGTTGACCGGTGCGGCCCAGACCACCGCCACGCTGGCGGGACGCATCCTCGACGCGAGCGGCGCGGTGCTGCCCGGCGCCACCGTGGCGGCGCGCCAGACGGCCACCGGCCTCCAGCGCGTCACGGCCTCCGACGGCGAAGGGCGGTTCACGTTCCCGTCGCTGCCCGTTGGTCCCTACGAGATTCGAGCGGAGCTGCCCGGCTTCCGCGCGGCCATCCGCCGGGGCGTCACGCTCGTCGTCAACGAGACGGCCGTGGTGGAGCTGACGCTCGCCGTGGGCGGCATCGGCGAGGCTGTCACGGTGACGGCCGAGGCCTCGACCGTCAACACCCGGACCGGCGAGTTGAGCTACCTGGTGGAGCCGCGGGCCATCGAGGAACTGCCGCTGAACGGCCGGAACTACACCGACCTGGCGCTGCTGCAGCCCAGCGTGGTGGCGTACCCGCACCGCGACGGCGGGTCGGTGGTGGCGCACGGCCTGGGGCTGAGCGTCAACGGGCAGGACCCGCGATCGAACGTCTACCTGCTCGACGGGACGCTGCTGAACGACATGACCAACGGGCCGGCCAGCAGCGCCGCCGGCACCGCGCTCGGCATGGAGACCGTGCAGGAGTTCCGCGTCGAGACCAACGCCTACGGCGCGGAGTTCGGGCGCATGAGCGGCGGCCAGATCAACGTGCTCACCAAGTCGGGCACCAACGACGTGCGCGGGAGCGCGTACGAGTTCCACCGGAACGACGCCCTCGACGCGAGAAACTACTTCGACGTCGCCGGCAAGCCGCCGTTCACGCGCAACCAGTTTGGCGGCGCCGTCGGCGGCCCCATCCGCGCCGATCGGCTCTTCTACTTCGTCGGCTACGAAGGCCTGCGCGAGAACCTGGGCCGCACCATCACCTCCACCGTGCCCGACGACAACGCGCGCCAGGGCCTGCTGCCGAACCCGGCGGCGCCCGGCACGCTGCTGAACGTGGGCGTCCACCCCGGCGTGGCGCCGTACCTGGCCGAGTACCCGCGCGCCAACGGCGCGGCGCTCGGCGACGGCACGGCGCTCTACAGCTTCCGCTTCGACCAGATCCTGCGGCAGCACTTCCTGCAGGGACGCGCCGACTACAACGTCGGGCCCGGCAGCCAGCTCTTCGTGCGCTACACGTTCGACGATGCGGACCAGTTCCTGCCGACGGACTACCCGCAGTTCCCGCGGTCGTTCGTGTCGACCAACCAGTTCTTCACCGGGGAGTACCGGCAGGTGCTGTCGTCGTCCATGCTGAGCACCTACCGCGTGGGCTACAGCCGCACGCGGGTGGGGCAGGCCGTGCAGGCCAACACGTCGTCGCCGCTCGCGCCGTTCGTGCCCGGGCGGGCGTTTGTCGGCAACATCGACGTGGGCGGGCTCAACCGCTTCGGGACGCAAAGCTCGGTGGACGTGCGCTTCCTCCAGCAGGTGACGAGCGTCCAGTACGACGCGGCCGCCACGCGCGGGCGCCACCTGGTGAAGGCCGGCGCGCTGGCCGAGCGGTACGGGCAGGACATGGTGAACCCCACGTTCAGCCTGGGCACCTACGCGTTTGCGAACCTGCGGGCGTTTCTCGAGAACCGGCCGACGAGCTTCATCGGCCTGAGGCCCGACGCCCAGTTCGACCGGCAGTGGGACTTCTGGATTCTCGGCGGGTACGTGCAGGACGAGATGCAGGTGACCGATCGGCTGACGGTGAACGCCGGGCTGCGCTACGAGGTGATGACCATGCCCGTGGACGCGGGCGGGCGCGACTCGGCCCTGGTGAACCTCACGGATACGACGGCGCTCACCGGGCGGCTCTACGAGGGGCCGGATCGCAACAACCTGTCACCGCGCGTGAGCGCCGCGTGGGACGTGACGGGCGACGGCAAGATGTCCGTCCGCGGCGGCTACGGCGTCTACTTCAACACCAACAGCTCGCAGAACCTGATTGTCACCGTGACGAACCCGCCGGCCACGCCGCGCGCGGTGTTCGCGAACCCGACGTTTCCGAACCCGCCGTTCGAGCGCGCGTTCGGGCTGTCGATTCGGCCCGTCCAGTGGGACGTGGAGACGCCGCGGGTGCAGGTGTGGAACGTGAACGTGCAGCGGGACCTCGGCGCGCGGACGGCGCTCACCGTGGGCTACGCCGGCTCGCGCGGCACGAGCCTGCTGAGGAGCAGCGACGTCAACACCGCCGTCCCGGTGACGGGGGCGGATGGGCGGCCGTTCTTCCCGGCCGGCAGGCCGCGGCAGAACCCGGCCTGGACCACCATCGAGCTCAAGAGCTCGGACGGCGACTCCTGGTACCGCGCGCTCATCGTCGAGCTCCGCCGCCGCTTTGCGGGCGGGCTGATGGTGCAGTCGTCCTACACGTGGTCGCAGTCGGAGGACACGACGCAGGCGTCCACGTTCTTCTCGGACGCGACCAACGGCACGACGTCGGCGTTTCCGGAGTACATCCCGGACTACAACAAGGGCCTCTCCGACTTCCACGCCGCGCACAACTGGGTGCTCAGCTTCAGCTACGACCTGCCGTTCGGCCGGTCGCTGATCGGCGTGCCGGGGGCGCTCTTCCGCGGCTGGCGCACCTCGGGCATCGTCAACATGCGGAGCGGGAGCCCGCTCACGGTGTTCGTGCAGAACAACCGGTCGCGCTCGCTGTGGCAGCCGTCGCTGGGCCCGGGCATCGGGCGTGATCGGGCGAGCTACGCGGCCGGGTTCGACAAGGACAATGCGGTCACCGGGAACCCGGCGCAGTGGTTCAACCCGGCGGCGTTTGCCGTGCCGGCCGCGGGCACGTTTGGCAACGTGGGCCGAGGCGATTTCATCGGGCCCGATCTGAAGACCGTGGACGTGTCGTTCGTGAAGGACACGCCGTGGACCACGCTGGGCCGCGCGGGCCGGCTGGAGCTTCGCATCGAGGTGTTCAACCTCTTCAACCGGGCCAACTTCGGCATCCCGCAGCTCATTGCGTTTGCCGGCGCGGCCGACAACGAGGCGCCGCTCGCCAGCTTCGGGCGCATCCGGAACACGGTGACGTCGGCGCGGCAGATGCAATTGGGACTTCGGGTGAGGTTCTAACTAATTTAGGCGGGCCGTGTGCCGGCGGCGCGGTGCGGCATCCGCAACGCGGCGTCGCGGGCGTCGCTGCGGAAGGCCGGGATGCGCGAGTGCGGGTTCATGCTGACGGGGACGCTGGCGCCGGAGGCGTCGGAGCGCTGAGGACGCGCGAGCGCCCCGCCCTGGCGCGGTGG
The DNA here is from genome assembly GCA_040754955.1 of Acidobacteriota bacterium. GTDB lineage: Bacteria > Acidobacteriota > Vicinamibacteria > Vicinamibacterales > UBA2999 > JBFMCA01. The sequence continues at coordinate 6,490 of JBFMCA010000145.1, forward strand.
GTGCAGTAGCCGAGCGGCCTTTCACCCGGCGCACGTTTGTGGCAGTATCTGCGTACCCCCGGGGAACAATCTGCGTACTGTTGTCGCTGGCTGCGAACGTCGGCCGGGGGCGGCTGTCCGGACGCGGCGGTGATGAACAGCGGGACAGGGCTTCCGGCCGTGTGCTGCCGTGAGACACGGTGCGCCTGTCGAGACAGGCTGACCGCCGCCGCAGTGATTGTCGTCGCTGCCGAGTGAGTGGGCGACGCCGGAAGCCGTGGCGCTGGTTGGGGATGGGAGCGAAACGACCGCTGGGAAGGCGCCGCATTGGCTGCGAGCCTCGCAGCTATTGCGGGGAAGGGTGAGAGCGGCTTCGCAGTCTACTTAGATGTTAGGCGGATTGGCATCACCGTGGACCACCGAAAGATCGCGATACGCCACACTTGAGCCTGGGAGGGGACGCGCATGACACCGAATGATTCGCCCGCGGCCGACCGCATCGTGCTCGGCGCACTTCAGTGGAATCGACTCAGCAACATTGAGGAGCTTCGTCCAATTGACGATCGGGACTACGAGGTGCTTCGTGAGCTAAGGGACGTTCTTTGGCGGCACGGGTTCCAGGATCGGTTCGGTATCTGCCTCCTCCATAAGCACTTCGAGCTCGCGCCAGGCGAGATCGCTCTGGAAGAGACGGACAGCCTCAATAGGGTTTCGACGATCCGGGTCGAGCGCGAAGAATCATGCTCGGACGCGACCGAGACCGCGTGGAGATTCTCCACGAAAGACGAGATTCGAGCGGGTCGCAATTGCACTCAGAAGTGTCGTGGCTACGGCATGACGGGGCACCAGCGGTACCATGAGTGCAAACCAACGTGAACCGCCTAACTGGCGGCTGCACCCGACGGCCGCGGTGAATGGCAGTGAGGCGGCCGCGGGTGAGCCGCGGACGTTAGGCCGCACGAACAACAGACGGTATGCCAAAAGGGCTTCCGCAAACAGTTCGAGACAACCTTGAGAAGTCTCGTTCCGCTGCCATAGCAGCCGTGGACGCGTACAATCGGCCGGGCCCACGGTTCCGGACGGCGCAGTACGTAGTCCTGATCGTTATGGCCTGGACTGCTGCGTTTCATGCAATCTTCTACCGCCGGGGGCGCCGTCCTTGGTACCGCCGTCCCGGAGGCGCCGGCCATGGTGTGCGTTATGTCAAGGTCGACGGCGACCCCAAGCACTGGGACCTCAACGAGTGTCTTCGGCAGTACTTCGGTGACAAGAATCCACCCGAACGTCGAAACCTCGATTTCCTCATTGGCCTCAGAAACAAGATTGAGCATCGGCATCTTCCAGGACTCGATCCATCGCTTTATGGCGAGTGTCAGGCGGCGCTGCTAAACCTGGAGAGCCTTCTCGTGTCCGAATTCGGTCAGAAGTACGGCCTAGCTGAGCAACTGGCAGTATCGTTGCAGTTCTCGCAGGTCGTTCCAGACGAGAAGTCGAAAGCCACCAAGACTCTGGCGTCGTCATCAGCGAAGACTGTTGCTGACTATGTTGAGACATTCCGTGGCAGTCTCGACAGTGCGGTTCTAAACAGCATGAAGTACTCGTACTCTGTGTTCCTGGTGCCGAGAGTGGCAAATCGCCAGAGCGCTGCCGATGTGGCTGTTCAATTTGTGAAGGTCGACGAGGCGAGTCCTGAGGAACTGCAGCGACTTGAGAGGCTAAATGTTCTGATCAAGGAGAAGCACATTCCGATTGCGAATCTCGGGCTCTTGAAGCCGAGTGAAGTAGTCGACGAAGTCGCCGGGAGGATTCCGTACCAGATGAATCTAGCGGTGCACACTCGAGCATGGCACCACTACGGCGTGCGACCCGCCGCCGGTGCGCCGCACCCCGAGCGGACTCGGTCCGAATACTGCCTCTATGATGCGACGCACGAAGACTACGTGTATACGAAGGCCTGGGTCGAGAAGCTCGTCCGTGATCTGGCCGACCCAGCCGAGTACCAACGTGTGGTAGGGCGCGCGCCGCGGCCACGTGCGGCCTAACCACGGTATCTGGACTCCTCCGTCAAGAAAGAAAACAGCGAGTTCGAAAAAATCCTCCTTATTAAGGCGGCGAAGGTCTTCCTTCGGCGCATAGCGGTACTCACACCGCGGCGTGAGCACGGGTCAAGGCTGCGCGCAGCGCACCGCCGAAGGCGGCCGCAGGGCCTTGACGCGCGCG
>JBFMCA010000146.1:0-8397 GCA_040754955.1 Acidobacteriota bacterium
GACCGACGAGCCCGAACCGACCGACGCGGCGCGGGCTACGGCGCGCGCGTTCGCGCGAGCGCCCACCGGATCACCTGGCGCAGCTGCCGCTCCGGCAAGGGGCCTCGTTCTGAAACCGACGCCCGCCGAACAGCGCGCCCATCAGCGCGGGGGCGGCAGCTCGATGCGCACCGCGGCCCAGCCCTCGCGCCCGGTGCGCCCCGAATAGCGGTAGTCGTTCAGCAGCACGCTCGTCCCGTCACCGCTGCGGTCGAGGATGAAGAACGGGAAGCGCGACCAGGCCAGGAACTGCCGCGCCGCAGGGGTCGCGGCCGCCGCCCGCGCCTCGGCGTCATCCGCGTTGATGTCGATGCCGTATCCGAGCGGGCGGAAGTGCGGCCAGGGCTCGAACCAGACCACGCCCTTCTCGTACCGGTTGCCCGTGTCGACGACCACCTCGCGCACGAAGGGGTTGACGGGAATCGGCGTCACCATGAAGCGCGCCCCGCCGCGGCCGGCGCGCTCGAGGCCCTGCCGCACCTCCGCGCGCGCCCACGCGTTCAGCCCCAGCGCAAGCAGGATGTAGACGCCGGCGACGGCCAGCCCGGCTCGCGCCGCGCCCGTCGACGCAGAGGGTCCGCGCCGCGCCGCCCACCGCGCGGCCACCACGCCGCCGCCGAGCCACATGTACATCCACGGGTCGACGATGTAGAGCGCGTCCCCGTAGAACCAGCGCCCGGAGAACGGCATCAGGAGCCGGATGCCGTAGCTGTTCAGCCAGTCGAGCAACACGTGCGACAGCGCGCCCAGATAGGAGAGCTGCAGCAGGCCGGCCAGGTTCGCCGGCGGCCGGTGGCGCCGCTCCAGCGCGCGATCGAGCGCGAGCATGAGGCCGGCGAGCACGGCGGGAAGCACCGCGAGCGCCAGCACGCCGTGCGTCCACCCGCGGCGGACGTACACGGCGAGCGTGTCGGTAGCGAACACGGCGACGTCGATGTCCGGCGCGTTGGCCGCCAGCAGCAGCGTGGCCGTGCCGAGGGCCGTGCGCCGTTTGAGCCCGGCCTCGGCGAGCGCCGCGCCGGTCAGCGTGTGGCAGACGGGATCCATGCGGGCCCGCGGTTACCGTCCGCCGAGCGCCGCGTCGCGGAGATCCTTGCGCAGGACCTTCCCCACCGGCGACTTCGGCAGCTCGTCGCGGAACACCACCTTGCGCGGCACCTTGTACCCGGTGAGCTTCTGCCGGCAGTGCTGCCGCACGACGTCCTCGGTGATGGTGTCGTCCTTGCGCACGACGTACGCGCACACCGCCTCGCCCGTCTGCTCGTCGGGCAGGCCGATGACGGCGACCTCGGCGATGCCGGCGAGCTCGGCGATGACCGCTTCCACTTCGTTCGGATATACGTTGAACCCGCTCACGAGGATCATGTCCTTCTTGCGATCCACGATCGTGAGGTACCCCTCCTCGTCCATCACGGCGATGTCGCCGGTGGCGAACCAGCCCTGCTCGAGCACGCGAGCCGTCTCGTCCGGCCGCTGCCAGTAGCCCGGCATGACCTGCGGTCCGCGGACGAGCAGCTCGCCCGGCTGCCCAAGCGGCACGTCCTGCCCGTTGGCATCCACGAGCCGGACGTCGGTGCCCGGCACCGGCACCCCGATGGTCTCGTGGCGCGCGCGGTGGAACGGGTTGAGCGTCACGACCGGCGACGTCTCCGTCAGGCCGTAGCCCTGGTAGATCGGCGTCCTGGTCATCGCCTCCCAGCGCTCCGCCACGGCAGGCACGAGCGCCATGCCGCCGGCGACCGAGCCGCGGAGCGTCCAGTCAGACTTCGCCTTGAACCAGGGCTCCTGCATCAGCCCCGCGAAGAGCGTGTTCACGCCCGTAAACCACGTCACCGGCTCCTTTTCCATCACCGTCCTGAGGTTGGCCAGCGGCCGCGGGCTGGGGATGAGGATGTTCCGGCCGCCCACCGCGAAGAAGATCATCAGGTTCGCCGTGAACGCGAAGATGTGGTACAGGGGCAGCGCCGTCAGCATGACCTCGCGGCCCATCTCGAGCCGCGGCTTCCACGCCTCGAGGCTCTGGATCACGTTCGCGACGAGATTGCCGTGCGTCAGCATCGCGCCCTTGGCGACGCCCGTCGTGCCGCCCGTGTACTGCAGCGCGGCGACCGTGTCGTGCGCAAGGGCCGCCTCGTAGAGGCGCGGGTCCGCGCCCGCCGCCACGCGCGAGGCTCCCTGCGCCAGCGCCTCGCGGAAGGTCACGTGCGCGAAGGTGATGGGCGGCACCATCTTCTTCACGTACTTCTGGACGAGGCTCACCATCATCCGCTTCGCGGGCGGCAGCAGGTCCGACAGGCTCACCACGACCACGGTTCGAATCGACGTCTTCGGCAGGACCTCCGCCACCTTCGCCGCAAACAGGTCGATGACGATGAGGCCCGTGGCGCCCGCATCGGTGAACTGGTGCGTCATCTCCGACGGGGTGTAGAGCGGGTTCGTGTTCACCATCACGAGCCCGGCCTTGAGACAGGCAAAGACCGCGATCGGATACGCCAGGCAGTTCGGCATCTGAATCGCGACCCGATCGCCGGCCGTGAAGCCCGCCACCTCGCGCAGGTACACGGCCAGCGCATCCGACAGCCGGTCCGTCTCCCCGTAGGTGATGCTGCCCTGCGTGCCGTTCGGCAGGTAGAGCGTAAAGGCCGGCGCGTCGCGATAGGCGTCCACCGCCTCGCGCACCAGCGCCGGCAGATGCGGCCACCGGAGCGGCGGCAGGTCCACCGCGGTCTGCTCGTGATAGAAGCGCGTCCAGGGACGCGGCCGGGCGCTCGGCTCGCTCATGGCGCCGATTCTACCGGACTGGCCCCGGCCGGGCCCTCGAATCGCGCTGTGCGATACTGGCGGCGGGTCATCGACCGCGGAGGCTACGGATGAGACGGGGGCTCCTCGCCGCACTGCGCATCGCCATCGCCGGCTCCGCGCCGGCCGCCGCCGACTGGCCGACGGGGCGCGGGCCGCTCGGCGTCGGGGTCGCGCCCGGGTCGCGGCCGCCGGTCCGGTGGCGCGCCACCGGCCGCGTTCGCCGGAAGGCCGTCCTCGGCGGCGTCGGCGAGCACCGCTTCGCCATCGGGCCGGCCCGCTGACGGGCGGCCCCTTCCATCTGTGGGTGCCCGCGTCGTGCTCGCCGCCGCGCTCGTCGCGGCGCTTCCCACCATCGCAGCGGCCCAGGAGTTAAGCGCCGCGGCCGACCTGCTCTTCTACGCCGACAACACGGAATTCGCCAACCCGTTCCGCGAGGGCGAGACCTGGCTGGGCGCCGCCGGCCGCGTCTACGTCTCGGTGGCGCTTGGCGACGAGGTGCAGGTGCGCGGCGGCCTCTTCGGCAACGGGCGGTTCGGCGCCCACGAGTTCCTGGAGGAAGCCGAGCCGTACCTCGCTCTCGAAATCCGGCGCGGCCCGTCGCGGCTGATTCTCGGATCGCTCGAAACCGCCCTCTCGCGTGTCCACGGCCGCGGGCCCGATCGCGAGACGCCGCACGGCCTGCTGCCCCCGGTGCAGGAGGAGACGCTCACGTTTCGACGGGCGCACGACATGGGCCTCCAGTGGCTCGTCGACGGACCGCGCCTGTCGCACGATGCCTGGCTGTCGTGGCACCGCCTCAACCGCAACGGGCAGCGGGAGCTGTTCGACGCCGGCTACCGCGCGCGCGTCGCCCTGGCGCGACCGCTCGCGATCGCAGGCAGCTGGCATGTCGTCCACGAGGGCGGGCAGGCCGACGCGGATGGGCCGGTACGGGACAGCCATGCCGGCACGCTCGGCCTGGTCTGGAGCGCGGGCGCCGCGACGGCCGCGCGGATCACCGTCGAGGCGCACGGCGTGGCCACGCGCGACACGCCCGATCGGGCGCAGGCCGAATCCACCCGGACCGGCATCGGCGTGTTCACGAGAGCCGCGCTGGACGCCGGCCCGTGGCGCGGACACCTCATCGTCTGGCGGGGCGAGCAGGTGTTCAAGACCGAGGGAGACGCCAACTACCTCTCCGCGCGACTCGACGGGACGGCGTTCCCTCGCATCCGCGACTACGGCGAGGCCGGCGTGACGCGCGTGTTCCGTCCGGCGCCGGGCGTCGATCTCCAGGCGTCATTCCGGCTGCATCGCGTGGAGCGGCACTACGAGTACTCGTACCGGATCGTCAGCCGCGTGCGCATCGGGGCGTGATGGGCCGCGCTCAGGGCCGGCCCATCTCGCACAGCCGGCCGAACGTGAAGCCCCGCGCGCGCAGCGCGGGCACGAGCGCCCGGACCACGTCGACGGCGTATCGCCGATCGGCCCGCGGGTTCTCATGGTGGCCGTCGTGGATGACCACGATGTCGCCCGGAGACGCGTAGGCGACGAGGCGCGGCACGATGCGGACCGAACGCGGCCGGAAGAAATCGAAATCCCACTGCATCCAGCTCCAGCCGGCCAGCCGGTAGTCCGCTTCGGCGAGGCCCTTGAGCATCTCGGCCCCCCGCCAGCCCGCGTGCGGACGGAAGAGCCGGCAGGGCGCGACGCCGGCGATGCCCTGCAGCCGTCCCGCGAAGGCCGTCAGCTCCGCCGCAAACCGCCGCGGCGCGCGCAGCATGGCGCCGCGCGTGTGCGAATGCAGCCCGATGGCGTGGCCCTCCTCCGCCATGCGACGCACCAGCGGCGACGTATCCGGCGTGAGGTGGCGCTCGAGGAGGAAGAAGGTCGCCGGCACGCCCTCGTCCCGGAGCAGATCGAGCAGCGCCGGCGTGGCCGTCGGGTTCGGACCGTCGTCGAACGTCAGGTAGATGGTGGGCGGACCGGCCGCGTGCGGCATGCGCCACACGACGCGCGACGCATAGAGGCCGTCGAGGACGAACGGAAACGGCGCCGTGTGGGCCAGCGCCGTCACGACGGCGGCCGCAGCCATGAAGATCAGAACCATGAACGTCCGATAGACTCGACAGGGGCCGGAGCGCCGGCCAACGAAATTGTACCCGTGCCGGGCGGGCACCGGCCTTGCAGACGAGGTGGCATGCGGATGCGACGCGGTTTCCGGCTCGTGGCGGTGGTCCTGGCGCTCGCCGCCGCGGCCGGATGCAATCGTCTGATCGAGTCGCCGACGGCCCCGTCACCGCCGCCGGCCCCCGGTCCGGCCGGCCAGTCGGTGTACTACACGGTCATCGGCGCGAGCGATGCGCTTGGCGTCGGCGGATCGGTGGTGTGCGCGCCCTTCGACCTCGACTGCGCGAACGGCACCGGCTACGCCCAGCAGATCCGGCGCCGGCTCCAGCAGAGCGGCCGCACCGTGCAGTACCGAAATCTCGGCATCCCGGGCGGCGTGCTCAGCCGGGCCGTGCAGGACCTCGCCCAGGCCATCGGCCGCGAGGTGCTCTCGAACTTCATCGATCAGCAGGCGCCCTTCGTGCCGACCGGGACGACGCACGTGACGATCTTCGCGGGCGGCAACGACGCCAACACGATCGGCCAGGCGGTGCGCGCCGGGCGGGGCGGCGCCGACGTCCGCGGGTTCATCGACCAGCAGGTTCGTCAGTGGGGTAACGATTATGAAACGCTGATCCAGCGGGTCCGGGAACGCGCCCCGTCCGCGCAGATCGTCGTCGCCAACCTCCCCAACCTCGGCGCGGCGCCCTACCTGGCCGGCTCACCCGCCGTGGAGCGCTCGATCATGCAGCACATCGCCGTGGGCCTCGCGGACCGGGCCAACGCCCTCGCCAGCCGCGGCGTCATCGTCGTGGACCTGCTGTGCGAACCGGGCATCTACCTGCCCGCCAACTTCGCGCCGGACGGGTTTCACCCGAGCGATGCCGGCTACGCGCTGATGGCCGATCGGCTCTTCCCCGCCCTGGTGAATGGGTCGGCGCCCACCCCGTCCGCCTCGTGCCCGCAGCGCGCCCTGCTGCCGGCGTACTGAGTGCGCCCCCTCCGCCACGCCGCAAGCCGCGTCACCGTGGCCCCCGGCCGGGGCCCCTGCGCGTCCGGCCCCGTCCCTGGGTTGTTTGCCCTATCGCGACAGCACTTGTGCAAGATCTGCACGTACACGACAACATTTTGCAAATTCTGATGCTTATCAAGCATTGAAATGGGTCGAATCTTGCTGAGTGATACCATTTTCGTGCATACTCGTCCACCAACAGCCGGGCCGCGTGCGGGGACAATGCATCCGCCCCAACAGATCCTGGCATCCACGGAAAGGACCAAGACCCCCATGGGATCCGCAGCGCTCGGTGAAGCGGTCAAGAGCATCCGTGACTGGTCGGTGCAGCCCCCGCCGGCCGCGCCCGCGAAGGTGAGCGAGGTGTTCGGCACGCTCGTGTTCAACGACAAGGTGCAGCAGGCGCGCCTGCCGAAAGCGGTCTACCGGTCGCTGCGCGACACGATGCTGAAGGGCACGCCGCTCGACGGGTCGACGGCCGACGCGGTGGCTTCGGCGCTCAAGGACTGGGCCATCGAGCACGGCGCGTCGCACTTCACGCACTGGTTCCAGCCCATGACCGGCATCACGGCCGAGAAGCACGACTCGTTCTACGTGCCGTCGGGCGACGGCGGGGCCCTGGCGGAGTTCGGCGGCAAGGAGCTGGTCAAGGGCGAGCCCGACGCGTCGAGCTTCCCGTCGGGCGGCATGCGGAGCACGTTCGAGGCGCGTGGCTACACCGCGTGGGATCCCACGAGCCCGCCGTGGCTGCTGGCCAACGGCAACAGCGTGACGCTCGTCATCCCGACGGCCTTCGTGAGCTGGACGGGCGACGCGCTCGACAAGAAGACGCCGCTGCTCCGGTCGATGGAGGCGCTCTCGGCGCAGGCCGTGCGGCTCGCGCGCATCTTCGGGTCGGAGGCCACCCGCGCGACGGCCACCTGCGGGCCCGAGCAGGAGTACTTCCTGATCGACCGCAACTTCTACTTCGCGCGCCCGGATCTCATCAACGCGGGCCGGACGCTCTTCGGCGCCCGGCCGCCGAAGGGCCAGGAGCTCGAGGATCAGTACTTCGGGTCCATTCCGGCGCGCGTGCTCGCCTGCATGGCGGAGGTCGAGGCCGAGCTCTACAAGGTGGGCGTGCCGGTCAAGACCCGCCACAACGAGGTCGCGCCCAGCCAGTACGAGATTGCCCCCATCTTCGAGAGCGCGAACGTCGCCACCGATCACCAGATGATGACGATGGAGACGCTCAAGCGCATCGCGCCGAAGTACGGGCTGGCGTGCCTGCTGCACGAGAAGCCGTTTGCGGGCGTGAACGGGTCGGGCAAGCACCTGAACTGGAGCATCGCCGACGACCTCGGCAACAACCTGCTCAACCCGGGCGACACGCCGCACGACAACATGCAGTTCCTCGTCTTCTGCACGGCCGTCATTCGCGCCGTGGACCGCTGGCAGGGCCTGCTCCGCATGTCGATTGCGCACGCCGGCAACGATCACCGCCTCGGCGCCAACGAGGCGCCGCCGGCCATCCTGTCGGTGTTCCTGGGCGACATGCTCACCGACATCTTCGAGCAGATCGAGTCGGGCGGCGCCAAGTCGACCAAGCACGGCGGCTACCTCGACATCGGCGTGTCCGTGCTCCCGAAGCTGCCGCGCGACGCCGGCGACCGGAACCGCACGTCGCCGTTCGCCTTCACGGGCAACAAGTTCGAGTTCCGCGCCGTGGGCTCGAACCAGAACACCGCGTTCCCCGCGACCTGTCTCAACGTCGCCGTGGCCGAGTCGCTCGAGTACATGGCCAGCGAGCTCGAGACGGCGCTCGCGAAGGGCGAGAGCCTCGAAGACGCCGTGGCGGCGCTGCTGAAGAAGACCATCAAGCAGCACAAGCGCATCATCTTCAACGGCAACGGCTACTCGGCGGAGTGGCAGAAGGAGGCCGGCAAGCGCGGCCTGCTCAACCACAAGAACACGGTGGATGCGCTCCCCGAGCTGGTGAAGCCGGAGGTGATCAAGGTCTTCGAGCGCTTCAAGGTGCTCAACGGGCGCGAGCTCCACGCGCGCTTCGAGGTGAATCTCGAGACCTACATCAAGACCATCAACGTCGAAGCGCAGCTCATGATCCTCATGGCCAACCGCTACATCGCCCCCGCGGCGCTCGAGTACCAGCGGCGCGTCGCCGAGAGCGTGGCCGCAGCCCGGGCCGCCGGTGCCCCCAGCAAGCAGGGCAAGGCGCTGCTGACCCGGTTCGTCAAGCTCGTCGACACCTTCCGCGTCCAGACCGACGGCCTGGCCAGGGCGCTCGAGCACGCCAGCCCGTCGACCGAGAAGCACGCGAAGTACATGCGCGACGTCATCGTGCCCGCCATGGCCAAGCTGCGCGAGACCGGCGACGCCATCGAGCTGCTGATGCCGCACGAGCTGTGGCCCCTGCCCACCTACCGGGAGATGCTGTTCATCAAGTAGGGCGGGTAGGG
>JBFMCA010000147.1:0-8387 GCA_040754955.1 Acidobacteriota bacterium
GTACCGGAGCCGGAGCCCGAACGCCGCGCCGCCCCGCGCGCGCCCCGCACGGCCGCGCCGCCGCCGGCGCCGGCCGCGCCCGCCGCGCCGACGACGGCGACGCTGACCATCGACAGCGACGTCACGGGCGCGTCGGTGTTCATCGACCGCGTGTTCGTGGGCGAGACGCCGGTGACCATCCCGAACCTGGCGCCGGGCACCAGACAGCTGCAGCTCTCGGCCGACGGCTACGAGAGCATCCGGCGGAGCATCGACGTCGAGGCGGGGCCGGCGCGCCTCACGCTCCGCTTCCGCGAGGTCCGCCTCGACCAGCGGCTGAACGTGGTGCACAAGCACGGCATGGGCTCCTGCGAGGGCACGCTCGTCGCCACCATCGACGGCCTGCGCTACGAGACATCGAACCGCAACGACGGGTTCACGCTCGCCTTCGACCAGCTCGACACCTTCACCGTGGACTACATGGACAAGAACCTGCGGGTGAAGCAGCGGGGCGGTCGCACGTGGAACTTCACCCAGCGCGACGCGGCGAACGCCGACGCGCTGTTCGTGTTCCACCGCGACGTGGAGGCGGCCCGGGCGAAGCTGGCCCAAGGTTACGCCCCGGTGAAACCATAGAAAAAACCGATATTTGCTATCCTGAACCTCAGGAGACCCCACGGAAATGATGAAGCGGATTCTGCTGTTCGCGGTCACCAACATCGCCATCGTGGTGACGCTGTCGATCGTCCTCAGCCTGCTGGGCATCTCGGGCTACTACCTGCCCGGCGGCGGCATCGACTACACGGCGCTCGCCCTCTTCAGCCTGTTCTGGGGCATGGGCGGCGCGTTCATCTCGCTCCAGCTCTCGCGCTTCATCGCCAAGAAGGCGATGGGCGTGCGGCTCGTGGACGGGCACACCGGGCACGCCGAGCTCGACTGGCTGCACCACACCGTGCAGCGGCTGACCCAGCAGGCGGGCCTGCCCATGCCCGAGGTGGGCTACTACGAATCGCCGGAGGTGAATGCCTTCGCGACCGGACCGAGCCGGCGCCGGAGCCTGGTGGCCGTGTCGAGCGGGCTCATCCGCCGCATGCGCCGCGAGGAGGTCGAGGCGGTGCTGGCCCACGAGGTCGCGCACATCCAGAACGGCGACATGGTGACGATGACCCTCATCCAGGGCGTCGTCAACGCGTTCGTCATCTTCTTCGCGCGCGTGATCGCCAACATCGTGCGCAACGCCGTCGACGAGCGCTACGCCTATGCCGTCAGCATCGCCGTCACGCTGGTGCTCGAGATCGCCCTCGGCATCCTCGGCATGATGGTGGTGTGCTGGTTCTCGCGCGCGCGCGAGTTCCGTGCCGACGCGGGCGCCGCGGCGCTCGCCGGCCGCCACAACATGATTGCCGCCCTGCAGCGGCTCATGACCACGAAGGAGCTGGTCGACAACACCCAGCCCGCGCTCGCCACCATGAAGATCGCCGGCGGCACGTCGGGCCTGATGATGCTGTTCGCCACGCACCCGCCGCTCGAGGCGCGCATCGCCGCCCTCCAGGCCGGGCGGTAACCCCTCGGGGAGGCGGGGCGCGTGCCCAGCGAGACCATCCAGGCTGAAGGTCACCTGATCGATTCAGGTGACCTTCAGCACATCCTCACCACCATCGTCGAGCACGGCGCCGGCTACGAGATCCTGAATCTCGACGTCGGCCGCACCAACGCCGACCAGTCGCGGCTCGCCATCAAGGTCAGCGACGGCACGGCCGCGGGCCTCGAGCACCTGCTCGCCAAGCTCTCCCAGTACGGCTGCTACGTCCGGGACACGTCCGACGCGCACCTGCGCACCAACGACATCGACGGCGCCGCGCCCGTGGACTTCTACTCCACGACCAATCACCGCACCGAAGTCCGGATCGGCGGGGAGTGGATCGGCGTGGAGCACCAGCGCATGGACGCCGCCATCGTCATCGAGCACGGCCGCGCGCGGTGCCGCAAGATCCGCGACCTGCGGGCGGGCGACCAGGTCGTGTGCGGCATGCAGGGCGTCCGTGTGCTGCCCGACCTGCAGTCGCGCGACAAGCCGACCTTCGCCTTCATGTCGAACGACGTCTCGTCGGAGCGCCGCGTCGAGGTGGCGGTCGGACGCGTGGCCGAGATGATGCGGCAGACGAAGCGCGACGGTGGACGCATCGCCTTCGTCGCCGGTCCGGTCATCGTGCACACCGGCGGCACGCCGTACTTCTGCCGGCTCATCGAGCGCGGCTACGTGCAGGTGGTCCTGTCGGGCAACGCGCTGGCCGTGCACGACGTCGAGGTGGCGCTCTCGGGCACCTCGCTGGGCATCGATCAGCGGACCGGACACGCCGTGGAGCACGGGCACCGGAACCACATGCGCGCCATCAACGCCATCCGGCGCGCCGGCGGCATCGCCGCCGCCGTGGAGCAGGGCCTGCTCACCACCGGCATCATGCACGCGTGCCACACGCACGGCGTGCCGTACATCCTCGCCGGGTCGATCCGCGACGATGGGCCCCTGCCCGAGACGCTGATGGATCTGGTGGCCGCCCAGGACGCCTACGCAGAGGCTCTCGAGGGCGTGGATATCGTCGTCATGCTCTCGTCGATGCTCCACAGCATCGGCGTCGGCAACATGGTGCCGTCGTGGGTCAAGGTCGTGTGCGTCGACATCAACCCGGCCGTCGTCACCAAGCTCGCCGACCGCGGATCGACGCAGACGGTGGGCATCGTCACCGACGTGGGTCTGTTCCTGCGCCAGCTCGCAGAGGCGCTATCCTGAAGGCCGACGCCTGACGCCCGGAGCCCGATGCCCGCCATGTTCACCACGCTCGTCGCCCCTGCCACCCTCGCCGCGCACCTCGACGACTCTGCCTGGGTGATCGTCGACTGCCGCTTCGACCTGGCGAACCCGGACGCCGGCGAGGCGCGCTACGCCGCGGGCCACATTCCCGGCGCGCGCTACGCGCACCTCGACCGCGATTTGTCCGGCGCCAAGACCGGCGTCAACGGCCGGCACCCGCTGCCGTCGCCCGAGCAGGCAGCCGCGCGGTTCGGCGCGCTCGGCATCGGGCCTGGCTGCCAGGTGATTGCGTATGACGCCGACATGAGCATGTACGCCGCGCGGCTGTGGTGGATGCTCCGGTGGCTGGGCCACGACGCCGTCGCGGTGCTCGACGGGGGCCTCGCGCGGTGGGCGGCCGACGGCTACCCGCTACGCGGCGGGCGCGAATCGTGGACGCCGGCGACCTTCCGCCCGGCGCCGCGCCGCGACTGGTGCGTCTCGGCCCGCGACGTCGCCGCCGGCCTCGGTGCGGGCGGGCCGCTGCTCGTCGACGCGCGCGCCAGCGATCGGTTTCGCGGCGAGAACGAGACCATCGACCCGGTGGCCGGCCACATCCCCGGCGCGCGGAACTACTTCTACCAGCAGAACCTCGACCCGCAGCAGCGGTTCAGATCGCCCGAAGCGCTCCGGGCCGCGTGGACGGCGGTGCTGGCGGGCCGCGACCCCCGAGAGTCCGTCATGTACTGCGGGTCGGGCGTCACGGCCTGCCACAACCTCCTCGCCCTCGAGGTCGCGGGCCTCCCGGGTGCCCGGTTGTTTGCCGGGTCATGGTCCGAGTGGAGCCAGGACCCCGCACGCCCAATCGCCACCGGCGACGAGTAGCCTGCCGCCGGCGCGTCAACCGACGAGCCTACGCGTGCGTCCACGTCTCTGAACCGGGGTCATCCCCGCCCCGGGCGTGTCCTGGAGACTGAACCATCACGCTTCGCATCCTCTTCACCCTCGCGATGCTGACCGGGCTGGCGGCGGCCCGATGCGCAGACCTTCACCTGGCAGGCGGGCCGGTTCGACGACGACATCCGCGTGCGGGTGCGGGAGGTCGTTCGCGACATGCAGCGCGAGGCGCGCGAGTTCTCGCGGCGAATTGCGGCCACCACGCGCGTGCGCGACCGCGTGGCCCGGACGCGCGCCGCCCGGGGCGGCACCGGCTGCGACGATCAGGTCCGCTCGGACGACGACCAGTACCGGTACGGCGAGGAGCGGGAGCAGACGCTGCCGGCCGGGCCGCTCACGGTCGATGCCGGCCCACGCAGCGGCATAGGCGTGGAGGCGTGGGATCGCGACGAGATTCGCATCGTCGCGGCGGTCCGCGCCTCCGCGCGCGACGAGGCGCGGGCCAGGGCGATTGCGTCAGGTGCGGAGATCCGCGCGGGCGGGAGGCGCGTGAGCGCCACCGGCCCCGAGCGCGACTCGCGGCGCTGACCGCGCCTCAGGAGGCGCGCCGGACGTCGGGCCGCGCCTGCCGGAGCGCGCGCTCGAGGGCCGCGGGCGTGAGCGGCTTCGACAGGTAGCCGGTCATGCCGGCCTCGAGGCATCGCTCCTCGTCGCCGGGCATGGCGTTGGCGGTGACGGCGACAATCGGGATGCGGCCGCCCAGGTCGCCTTCCCTCGCCCGCCAGCGGCGGGTGGCGTCGAGCCCGTCGAGCACCGGCATCTGCACGTCCATCAGGACGAGATCGAAGTGATCGTGCTCGAGCGCTTCGAGCGCGGCCTCCCCGTCTTCGACGATCACCGCCTGACAGCCCAGCCGCTGCAGCATCCGGAGCGCGACGCGCGCGTTGATGGCGTTGTCCTCGGCGACCAGCACGCGCAGGCCCAGCGGTTCGGAGCCGGCCGGCGCGTGGGCCTCGGTCGGCGGGGCGGGCTGGTCGGCGGCGGCCACCGCGGCCGGCAGCGGCACCTCGCAGTGGAACGTGCTCCCGGCGCCCGGCGCGCTCTCGAGCCACAGCCGGCCGCCCATCAGCGCCGCGAGCTCGCGCGAGATGCTCAACCCGAGACCGGTGCCGCCGTGGCGGCGGGTCGTCGATTCATCGGCCTGGCGGAACGGCTCGAAGATGATGGCCTGGTCAGCGGGCGCGATGCCGGAACCGGTATCGGCCACCGAGAACCGCACGCGGTGTTCGCCCTCCCCCGGCACGACGGTGAGCGTGACTCGCCCCTCGTCGGTGAACTTCAGCGCGTTCGACAGCAGGTTGCGGAGAATCTGCCCCAGCCGCCGCGCGTCGCCGTGCACCCGCGGCGGGAGCGCCGGGTCGAGCGTGACCTGCAGCGCCAGGCGCTTCTGGATGGCGCGGTGACGCAGCGGCGCGACAGCGTCGTAGACCGCCGCGCGGAGCTGGAAGGGCGCCGACCTGAGCTGTTGGCGTCCGGCCTCGACCTTCGCGAAGTCGAGAATGTCCTCGATGAGCGACAGCAGCGTCTCGGCCGACTGGCGCACGGTCTCGAGGGCTTCGCGCTGGTCGTCCGTGAGGTCGGTGTCGAGCAGGAGCGACGTCATGCCGAGGATGCCGTTCATCGGCGTCCGCATCTCGTGGCTCATGTTCGCGAGGAAGCGCGACTTCTCGCGCGACGCTTCGAGTGCCGCTTCGCGCGCGCGAATGAGCTCGAACTCGGCCATCTTGCGCGCCGTGATGTCCTCGGACGTGCCGGTCAGGCGGACGATGACGCCGCTGGCGTCGCGCACCGGGTGCCCGCGATCGAGCACCCACCGGTGCTCGCCGTCCGGACGGACGATCTCGAGCTCTTCTTCGTACGGCACGCCGTGCGCGAGCGCGCGCGCCACGGCCCGGTCGAGCCGCGCCCAGCTTTCGGGCGTGTAGAAGCGGCGCTGCGATCGGTAGTCCGGGGGCTCGGTGCGGGTCGGCAGGCCCACCGCCTGCGTCATCGCGTCCGAGCGAAGCACCCGGTCGGTCGTGACGTCCCACGTCCACGTCCCGAGGCCCGACAGCGCCTCGGCGTCGTACAGCGGCGCGCGGTCGTGGGGCGGCGCGCCGGCGGCGGCCGCGCAGGCTGGGTGGCAGTGGGCGTTGGTGCGACCGCGCGTCACGCATGGTAGGGGCGGCATGGCGTCACGCGTCCGTCGCCCGACGGATCTCCCGCACCAACGATTCGATGGTGATCGGCTTCGAGAGGTAGCCGTCCATGCCCGCCTCCGCGCAGCGATCCTCGTCGCCCTTCATGGCGTTGGCGGTGAGCGCGACGATGCGGCGGTGCGCGGCGGTGCCGGCCTCGGCGGCCCGGATGCGGCGCGTCACCTCGAGGCCGTCCATGCCCGGCATCTGCAGGTCCATCAGGATGACGTCGTAGCGGTTCTCCAGCGCCATCTGGAGCGCCGTCAGCCCGTCCTCGGCCAGGTCATACGTGCAGCCCGACCGCGTGAGCATGCGTGACGCCACCCGCGAGTTGATGGGGTTGTCCTCGACGAGCAGCACGTGCAGCGCCAGCGGCTCGTCGGCCGCCGGCGGCTGGGGCGCGGGCGGCAGGCTCGCGGCAGGCTCCTCCGGCGCGTCTGGCAGGGGCAGCACGCAGTGGAACGTGGCGCCGCGCCCGGCCTCGCTTTCGACCCACAGCGCGCCCTGCATGAGCTGCACGAGCTCGCGCGAGATGCTCAGGCCGAGGCCCGTGCCCCCGAACCGGCGCGTCGCCGAACCGTCACCCTGGCAGAACGGCTCGAAGATGGCCGCCTGTTGATCGGGGGGGATGCCCGGTCCGCTGTCGGCCACGGAGATGCGCACCCGGCCGGGCCCCTCGCGCGAGACGCGGATGTGGACCCCGCCCTCGTCGGTGAACTTCACGGCGTTCGACACCAGATTGCGCACGACCTGCCCGACGCGCACGGCGTCGCCCACGACGCGCGCGGGCATGTCGGCGTCGACGCGGATGTCGAGCGCCAGGTGCTTCTCGAGCGCTCGCGGGCGCGACATCGTCACGGCCTCGTCGATCATGGCGCGGAGTCCGAAGGGGGCGGCGTCGATGACCATCCGCCGGGCCTCGATCTTCGAGATGTCGAGGATGTCGTTGATGATGCCGAGCAGGCTCTCGGCGGAGGTCCGCACCGACTCGAGGTACTCGCGCTGCTCGCCGGAGAGCGGCGTCGAGAGCGCGAGCGAGGCCATGCCGATGATGCCGTTCATCGGCGTGCGAATCTCGTGGCTCATGTTGGCCAGGAACCGCGACTTCTCGCGCGACGCCTCGAGAGCGGCCTCGCGCGTGCGGATGAGCTCGGCCTCCTGCCGCCGGAGCTCGGTGACGTCGGTCAGCAGCCCCGACCACTCGATGGTGCCGTCGTCGGTCCGGTGCGGGTGGGCATGGCCGTGAATGCCCTTGGTCTCGCCCGACGGCAGCGCGATGTGGAAGTCGTGCATCCACGGCTGGAGCGCCGCCGTCGCCGCCGCGAGCGACGCCTGCACGCCTTCGACGTCCTGCGGAACGATGAAAGACCAGAGCAGCCCCTGGTCCGCATAGACGTCCTCGGGTTCGACGCCGAAAATGGCGGTGAGCCCGTCGCTCAGGTACGTGAACTCGCCGCGCCCGTCGTGACGCTGCCGGAACTGGTAGATGCAGCCCGGCACCTGACCGGTCAGCGCCCGGAGGCGCTCCTCGCTGGCGCGAAGCGCCTGGTCCATCAGGCGGCGTTCCGTCACGTCGTGCGCCACACCGTGCATGCGCCGCTGCGCGGGGTCGACGCCCATGTTCCAGAACAGCCAGCGGTACGAGCCGTCGCGGCAGCGGAAGCGCGCCTCGAACGTGCGGCCCTCCAGGCCAGACGTCATGAGCGAGAGCAGGTGTTCGGCTGTCTCCGTGGCATCGTCCGGGTGCACGAGCTCGAGCAGGCGCGCGCCCACCAGGCGATCCGGAGCGTAGCCCATCACGGTGCGCCACCCGGGGCTGACCAGCTCGAGACAACCGTCGAAATCCGCGACGGCGCCGAGCACGGTGGAGATCTCGAACACGTGGCGGAACTGCGTGGCGTGCGCGAGCGTCTCGCGGAGGCCTTCTTCCCGCGCCATCCGCGGCGTGATGTCGATGGCGACGGCATCGACGCGCACCGGGTCGTGCGCAACGTCCCGCACCGTGCACAGCCGCTCGTGAATCCAGCGCGGCGTGCCGTCCGCGCGGAGCAGGCGGTAGTCGTAGCGGGCCTGATCGGTGGCGATGAGCTCGGCGAGCGCGGCGTCGCGCGCCTCGAGATCTTCCGGGTGGATGCGCGAGAACCAGAGATCTGGGCGAGCCAGCAGCTCCGAGACCGAGTAGCCACTGAGCGCTGCCGCAGCATGATTGGCAAACGTCAGCTCGAAGTCCGGCGTGTAGGAGAGCACCGCCGCGTCGATGGTGTTGGTCACCGCGCGCCGGAGCGCGTCGGCCGCACGGACGTCGGCATCGGTAATCCGGCGGCGGGTGGCCGGCACCGCCGGGAAGGTCAGGACGGGGGAAGGGCGCGAGGCGGCCACAGGGGTCTCTCGCGGTCCCAATCGGCAGATGCGGGCCAATCTTGAGGCGGCCGACGGGCTGGAAGGGCGTGGCCCTCCAAGCCCCCCAGCTCCCCAGCTCCCCC
>JBFMCA010000148.1:0-8304 GCA_040754955.1 Acidobacteriota bacterium
CGTCAGACGGAAAGGTGCCAGGCACCTTTTCGGGTCACCGGAGCAGCTCCACGATAATCGCCCGCGGGGTGCCCTGAATGGCCTCCTCGCGATCCACCTTGCCGCGCGCGACGAAGCGCGCGGTCTTGAACAGCACCGGACTTACCTCCTGGCCCCCGCGCGGGGTCGTCGCACGAATCGCGCCCGGCGTGAAGAACACCTCCACCGTGTCGGTATCGTGCGTGTGGAACTCCGTTGCCTGATCCGTCCAGGTGTAGTCCCACATCCGAACGCGCTCGTTCTCCAGCACCTTGGTGGCGCCGGGACGGGGGAACTGCGGCGGCGGTCCGCCCGGCGCCAGCGGCCTGGGCGCCGGC
Organism: Acidobacteriota bacterium; assembly: GCA_040754955.1. Classification (GTDB taxonomy): domain Bacteria; phylum Acidobacteriota; class Vicinamibacteria; order Vicinamibacterales; family UBA2999; genus JBFMCA01. The sequence goes on from JBFMCA010000148.1 coordinate 357, forward strand.
CCGTCCTTGAGGTCGATCATGATGGCCAGCCGTTCCGGATCACCGGGCTGGCCCATCGCCTCCTCGCGGTGGGTGATGCCCTTCACCTGAAAGTACGGCCGCGGCACCTCGAAGGGCTGGCCCGACGCCGCCTTCCCGTCGGGCGTCGTCACCGTGATCGGCCCGAAGCGCAGGTACACGCCCGCCATGTCGTAGCGGTGGCGGTGAATGGGCTGCTTCACGCCGTGAATCCAGTTCACTTCCCACAGGATGATCCGGTCGTTCTCGAAGAGCAGCGTGGCGCCGGTCCGGGGAAAGGCATGCGGGTAGTCCTGGGCCGGCACCGTGCCGGCGCCGATGAGCGCCACACCCGCCAGCATCGCCGCAAACACGTATCGCCGCATCGCAGACACCTCCATCGGGGTCCTGATCCCGTGTCTTCGCGCGCAGGATACCGCAGGATCGGTAGTAGAGTCTTGCCATGCAGGCGGCCGCTGTCGAAACGCTCACCACGCGCATGCGCGACGGGATCTCCCTCGCCGGCGATCTGTACCAGCCGTCAGGCGACGCCGTCCGGCGGCCCGCCATCCTCGTGCGAACCCCCTACGGCAAAGAGGGCTACCGCGACGACGCGCTCGTGCGGAAGGCCGTGGAGCGCGGCTACGCCGTGTTCGTCCAGGACGTGCGCGGCCGCTACGCGTCGCAGGGGGTGTTCGATCCGTACCGCCAGGACGGGCGCGACGGCTTCGACACGGTCGAGTGGATCGCGGCCCAGCCGTGGTCGAACGGCCGCGTCGGCGGCCGCGGCCTCTCCTATCCCGGCGCGGCGCAGTGGCTGACCGCCGTCGAGGCGCCGCCGCACCTGGTGTGCATCTTCCCCGCCATGTGCTTCTCGTCGGGCCGCCAGTTCTTCACCTTCGGAGGCGCCTGGGACATGTCCTGGATTCCCTGGACGGCCAACAACATCGCGCCCGACGAGCGGCGCCGCCGGGGCCTCCCCGGCCCGAAGACCGGGCGCGAGGCGCGCGAGCTGTGGTTGCGCGAGGGCCAGCGGGCGCTCCGGCACGTGCCGCTCAACACGCTGCCGCTCCTCCAGGGCGTCGCGGGTTTCTACTTCGAGTGGCTCGACCATCCGGACGATGGCGGGTTCTGGGACTTCGCCGACATCGAATCGAAGCACGCACAGGTGCGCGTGCCGGCGTTCAACTTCAGCGGGTGGCACGACGAGGGCTACGGCCCCATCGGCGCGGCGCGCAACTTCTCGGGCATGCGGCGGCACGGCGCCACCGACGCGGCGCGCCAGCCGCGGCTGGTGATTGGCCCGTGGACGCACGGGGAGCCGACGCCGGCGTCCACGAAGGTCGGCGACGTGGACTTCGGCGCGGCGGCAGGCCTCGACTACGACGCGCTGGTGCTCGACTGGTGCGACCTGCACCTGCGGGGCATCGACCGCGGCCTCGCGGCTCAGCCCCCGGTGCGCGTGTTCGTGATGGGCGCCAACACGTGGCGCGAGAGCCGCGAGTGGCCGCTGCCGGGGACCACGCCGCGCGCGCTGCACCTGCGTGCGGGCGGCCGTCTCACGTGGGACGCGCCGGCGGCCAACGAGGCGGGCGACGCGTACGTGTTCGATCCGAACGACCCGGTCGAGGACCCGCACTATGACGCGGGTCTCGGCCCGCACGACCAGCGCGCCCTGGAACGGCGCGCCGACGTGCTGGTGTTCACCTCCGATCCGCTGCCGGACGATCTGGAGGTCATCGGGCACATCGAGACGCGTCTGTGGATTGCGTCGAGCGCGCCCGACACCGACTTCTACGCGCGCCTCCTCGACGTGGACGAGGCGGGCGCGGCCTGGAACCTGATGAGCCCGACGCTGGAGGTGATCCGCGCGCGCTACCGGCACGACGAAGCCGCGCCCGAGCCGCTCGTGCCCGGGCAGCCCTACGAGCTGGTGCTGCGCTGGGGCATGACGGGCAACCTCTTCCGGCGCGGGCACCGCATCAGGCTGCACGTCACGAGCAGCTTCTTCCCGCACCTCGACCGGAATCCCAACACCGGCCGGCCGGTGCCGAACGAGGGGACGCTCGCTCCGGCGCGACAGCACGTGTTTCACGACGCGTCGCGCCCGTCGCGCGTGATCCTGCCGGTCACCGGCGGGGCGTGAGGGCTATCGGGTCAGCACGGCCGCCGCGCGGTCGAGCGCGGCGGCGAGCGCCTGCTCCTGCGCGTCGAGCCGCGCCGCGTCTCCGGCGGCGATGGCTTCGGCCAGCCCGGGCAGCAGCTCCGGCGCGTAGGTGTACTTCGGCGCGTAGATCTGGTGCCGATACCACGGCCGTCCCGGGATGCCGGCCGGATCGAGCAGCGCACGCTCGGCGGCCATGAGCGCGCCGTTCACCAGCGCCGGGGCGATCGCGGCCTCCTCACCCGCGATCCGGGCCGCCGCCGCCGCGAAGCGGCCGTTCGCCGCTCGCGCGCGGTCGAATGTCCGCCCGGCCCGCTTCTCCGCCTCGTCGAGGAACTCGTCGATGCGCGCGGCGTACGGCTGGTAGTCGAGCGGCAGGCGCTCTGCGTTGGCGAGGCGCGTCGCCATCACGCCCCACAGCCGCGTCATGGCCGCATGATAGAGAAAGCCTGGGTCGCCGATGCGCGACACCCAGTAGTGGTTGTCGTACATCGAGTGATACACGCCGTAGGGCCCCTCGAACGTCATGTCCACGACGGGGACGCCGATGAAGTTGAGGAACACCGTGTAGTCCGAGCCGCTGCCGAGGCGGTTGTTGACGAGGTCGTCGCCCGCGCCCGTCGGGAGCGAGCCGCGCTCGGCCGCCTCGGCCACGCGCCGCGCGTCGGCAATGGAGCCCGCCGTGCGCGGGTCGGGCACGGCCGACACGGCCTCTTCGATGAAGCGGTTGAGCGAGGGCACGGCAGCCGCGGAAAAGGTGGGACCCGACGCGGAGCTGTCGACGTTGAGATACGCCACCGCCTTCTCGCGCAGCTCCTCCTCGAACTGCTCCCCCCACTCGGTGGACGAGGTGAGCGTCCACTCCTCCGCGTCCCAGCTCGCGAACACGATGGTGCGCTTCGGCCGGTGTCCTTCCTTCGCCAGCCCGCCGAGCACCCGCGCCAGCTCCATCATCGACGCGGATCCGCTGGCCGGATCGACGCCGCCGAAAATCCACGCGTCGCGGTGGTTGCCGAGGACGACCCACTCGTCGGGGTCCGTCTCGCCCGTGATGCGGCCGGTCACCGTCCAGATGGGCCGGACCCGGTCGTCGTTCTTCACCGTGAGCGTCACCGTCGCCGGCCCGGCGCCCACGCGGTACGTGATGGGCAGCCCGCCCTGCCACTCCTTCGGCGCCTCGGGTCCGCCGAGCGCCTCGAGAATGACGCGCGCGTCCTGGTACGACATGGGGACGCTGACGATGGCCGGAAGCGACACGGCTTCGGCGCGGTCGATGCGCTTCGCGCCAGGCAGCGACGCCCACCCGGGCGTCAGCGGGTCGCCCGGCACCATGAAGTCGTAGACGATGCCCCCGCGCTGGATGTGGCTGGCCGGCCCCCACGGGCCCTCCGGGTACACCTTCCCCTTGCCGTACCCATCGTCTGCGGGATCGGAGTAGATGATGATGCCGGCCGCGCCGCGCTGCTGGGCCGTGAGGGCCTTGAAGCCACGATAGCTGTAGGGCACGGAGTACCGAACGAGGGCGATCTTGCCCCTGATGTCGATACCCTGCGCGGCCAGCCAGTCGTAATCCGCCGGGTTGCCGCTGCCGGCGTACACCACCTGCCCGCTCACCACCCCCGACGCGCTGTACGCGTGGAACGGCGTGCCTACATCGTCGCGCTGCGACGACGGGTCGCCGTCGACGGGCTCCTCGCGCATCGAGGCGCGCCAGGCCTTCGGCGCCGTCATCTCGACGCGCACCTCTTCGGCGTACGGCAGCAGCACCTCGTGCTCGACGATCTCGACGTCCTCGAGGCCGGCGGCGCGCCACTCGGCCGCGGTCCACTCCGCGAGCTGCCGGTCGCGAGGCGAGCCGGCCACGTTGGGCAGCTCGGTGAGGTGCCGATGATCAGCCTCGATGCGCGCTTCGGACGCGGCCGCGATGATGCGGCGCTCGAGCAGGCGCTGTGCGGTGGAAGACTCCGTCGAGAAGCCGAAGATGGGCGGCGGTCCCGTGGGCGCGCGCAGGGAAGCGATGAGGGCGACGACGCCTGCGGCGCAGGCGAGGAGGGCGATGCCGGAACGCATACGTAATCCTACTTCGCGAGGCGGTTGACGACGACGAGGCCGTCTTTCGCGACCCAGCGGACACCCGTGAAGAGGGCGCTGATGTCGCCCAGAGGATCGCCTTCGACGGCTACCAGATCCGCGCGGAAGCCCGGCGCCACACGGCCCAGCTCGTTCTCCATCCCCAGCAGCGCCGCCGCCGTCGTCGTCGCCGTGGCCAGCGCCTGAGCGGGCGTGAGGCCGGCGCGGACGAACCAGCCCAGCTCGCGCGTGTTCTGGCCGAACATGGTGTAGACGGCGTCGGAGCCCATGCCGAGCGTCACGCCGGCCTTGACCGCGCGCCGGACCGCGTCGAAGTTGCGGTCGATGTAGTCCCTGAGCCCGGCCTCGGCGCCGGGCGGGAAGCCGTACTCGTCCTTCGCGTCGATGTAGTAGCGGTTGTGGTCCACTGTGGGCACCCACACGGTGCCACGCCGCGCCATCTCGGCAAGCGTTTCGTCGTCCACGTCCGCGCCGTGCTCCACGGAGTCGGCCCCGGCGCGCACCGCGTCCCGCACGCCGGACGCGCCGTACGAGTGAATCGCCACCTTCTTTCCCTGCGCGTGGGCAGCCTCGACGATGGCGCGCATCTCGTCGAAGGTGACCGTCTGGGTGCCATCGACCGTGTCGAAGCCGCCGCGCGAGCCGAACACCTTGATCCAGTCGGCGCCGGCCTTGATGCGCTCGTCCACCAGCCGGCGCATGGCGTCGGGATCGGGCGGCGCGCCCTGGCGCGCCGAGAGGCCGGGACCCGAGGCGACGATGCGCGGCCCGGGCATGGCGCCCGTGCGCGTCAGCTCGCGCATGGCGAAGTCGGTGTCGGCGCTGGCGTTGAGGTCGCGCACGGTGGTGACGCCGGTCTCGAGTGTGCGCCGCGCGTTCTCCTGTGCGAGAAAGACGGTGACCGCCGGCAGGCGCCGCTGGCCGCGGGGGCGGGTGCCCGGCGCGCGGTCCCAGAAGTAGGTGATGTGCGTGTGGAGATCGATGAGGCCGGGCACGCCCGTGTGGGGCCGGAGGTCCACCACGCGCGCGCCGCGCGGGATGGCGGCGCCGCCGGCGCCCACGGCGATGATGCGCTGGCCGTCGATGACGACCACCGCATCCTTCGTGACGCGCGTGCCGTCCCAGAGCTGGCTGAAGCGGACGGCCCACGGCTGGGCGGCGGCTGGAACGGCGGTGAGGAGGAGGAGCGCGACGACGCGGGCGAGGGGCGGTGTGCGCACGTCGCGAAAGAGAGCACAGAGGCGGACGCGGCGTCAATGGCGCGGCCGTGCCTGCGCGCCATTCGCAACCGGCAACCAATTCAGGCCCCCGATCTCGAACGGTTTCGACGCTTTCAGCGCCCTCGTTGTCGGTGCCTCCTTGAGATCGGCTGATGAGCGCTGCGTTCCCTGCGCTCGATGGGGTGAAGCCTGAAGAATCCGTGCACGGCTGCCGTGAAGAACTCGATCAGGAGTTCGCTCGCCTCCTGAACCTGACAAAACGTTTCCGTGATTGCGTCTCGGGCGGCCGTTGCGTTTGGGGCGTCCGCTTCGGGAAACAGAGCGTGAGCCAGCACGTCGCAAGCTAGTCGGTGAACCGGGTTGCCGTGTCTGTCGGCCTCATGCCACACGATCTCAGCATTGCGCCCAAACGCTTTCACAGACGGTATCACCGCATCTCGATCCCAGTGACAGCCCAACTTGTTTCGTGCTTTCTTCAGGAACTTCTCCGATGGGTGCCGACCTGAACAGAGTCTTCCGATGCTTGCCAGCCTTTCTCGACTGATCTGGGTGCGCGCAGCGAGAGGGCGAAGCACTTTCATCTCGGCCTGAGCAAGCCTGATGGCCTCGTTCAAGTACGCCCCGGATGTCACCAGCGCACAGAGGACGTTCCGCGTTCGTTCCGCCTGGGGTCCGCGTGCAGCGGCGGCAATCGCGGATGCGGCGTGAGCAGCGAGTGCGTTGCTGGCCATTCCCACACGCACGATGACCGACGCCAACTCGGGGTCGGATGTGATCGCGCTTGGTCCAGACACCCACCACACGCAGGAGTCGGACGCAGGCGTCATCGGAGGTCGAGCGATTTCCCAGGAAGTCGTTGAGGCATGGTCATCCCAGTCACGCCTTCCGCGGCGACATCACATTCGACGCCGGCGGTCGAGACACGCGGATTGGCAGCGTCGAGACCAGAGTAGCACTGGCATCGATGATGGAAGGGGCGTCCTTCGCTGACCCGGAGGGCCGCCGGCGCTATAATCCGGCCGTGGAATCCGAGTTCGATCGGGCCATCGTGGCACTCTGCGCGGACCGGCCGGAGATTGTCGCGGTGTACCTGTTCGGGTCCACCGCCAGGGGGACGGCGGGGCCGTCCAGCGACGTCGATGTGGCCGTGCTCTTCGAGCGGACGCCGCCTCGCCGCCTGTCCAGCGCCAGGTTCGAGCTCGCCGGCGACCTCGAGCGGGTGGTCGGTCGCGCGGTCGATCTGATCGTCCTCAACGACGCGCCCGTCGATCTCCGCACGCGGGTCCTGCGCAACGGCCGGCTGCTGCTGGAGCGCGACCGCGCCCGCCGCATCGCGTTCGAGGTGGCAACCCGGAACGAGGCGTTCGATCTCGAGCCGATTCTCACGCGCTACCGCGCGCCCCGCCGGGCCGGCCGATGACGGACCCGGAGCTCGTCGCCAAGAAGCTCGCTCGCATCGAATCGTGCGTGTCCGACCTCCAGCGGCTGGCGCGGCCCGAGGCCATCGACACCGACGTGCGCGAGCTGCGGTTCGTCGAGCACACGCTGCAGATCGCGATTCAGGCCGCGCTGGACGTGGCGTCGCACATCGTGTCCGATCGGCGGCTCGGTGAACCCCGGACGAACCGCGAGCTCTTCGACCTGCTACATCGGGACGACTGGCTCGACGGCGATCTGACCGGCAACCTCCGAAACATGGCCGGGTTTCGGAACGTGCTGGTGCACGGCTACGACGATGTGGATCTTGCGGTGGTGCGTGATGTGCTGACCGAGCACCTTGCCGACCTCACGGCCTTCGTCGAGGCGGTGCGTCGGCGAGCGGGGGAAACGACGGTGTGAGGGTTGTGGCGCGCCCGGCAGGATTCGAACCTGCGACCTTTGGCTCCGGAGGCCAACGCTCTATCCAGCTGAGCTACGGGCGCTTCAATGGATTTCAAATCTCAGATCGTAGACTTGAGATTTGGGACGACAACCGTCACGAATCCATTCTGATGGACAGACTTTGTAGTGTAGTCCATCCGCGCCGAGCTCAGCAAGGCGCGCGGTCCCTGACCGCGCCGTCACGGCGTCCGGTACACGCTGGCGCCGGCGAGGCTCGACGGCCGCGGGGCACCGGGGACGCCGTAGTCGATCCGCATCTCGCCGTCGAGCACGGAGTACACGCCGCGACGCGTGGCCGCGCCTCCGTTCGGAACGAGGTCGATCGTCGACACCGGCCGCGCGTTGACGTCCAGCTCGATGTACCCGGTCTCGAGAATCGCCCCGGACTCGTCGCGCAGCGCGTACGCGTTGCGCCGGTCGTGCGCCGAGGCCGCGGTGACGGCCAGCGCCGCGGCGTGGCCGCCCTGCGCCCGCGTCCAGACACGCGTCAGCGGATACGTCACGTCGCGGGGGTTGGCCAGGAAGGGCTCGGTCAGCTCCTGCACGTACACCGCGTTCTGCCAGATGGCCGCCGCCGGGTAAGAAATAGGGGTCG
>JBFMCA010000149.1:0-8266 GCA_040754955.1 Acidobacteriota bacterium
CTGGTGGGGCGGGTAGGGCGGGTGGGGTCGGTTCTCGTTCAACCTACTGAAGCGACGTAGCTTATGAGGGGAACTGCGGCTCAGTGGTGGTGCCGTTCAAATATGAGTAATGTAGACTAATATAATATGCTTGACATGCACTAATTCTTCCGCTACACTGCTCTCTGTTCGGGGAGGGATTGATTCATGGCGGCGAAAGGCAAGGTTATCGGCATCGACCTCGGCACCACCAACTCGGTGGTGGCGGTCATGGAGAACGGTCAGCCAACGGTCATCGTCAACCAGGAGGGCGCGCGGTTGACGCCGTCGGTGGTTGGCGTTACCCGGGACGGCGAGCGCCTGGTGGGCCAGGTGGCCAAGCGCCAGGCGGTGACCAACCCGGAGAACACGGTGTATTCGATCAAGCGCTTCATGGGGCGCAAGTACGCCGAAGTGACCGCCGAGGCGTCGCGCGTGCCGTACAAGGTCGTCAAGGCCGAGAACGGCGATGCGTGGGTCGAGCTCGGCGGCAAGCGGTACTCCCCGCCCGAGCTGTCGGCGATGGTGCTCCAGAAGCTCAAGCAGGCGGCGGAGGACCATCTCGGCGGGCCCGTGACCGACGCGGTCATCACCGTGCCGGCCTATTTCAACGACGCGCAGCGCCAGGCGACGCGCGACGCCGGCACCATCGCCGGCCTGAACGTGCTCCGCATCGTCAACGAACCGACGGCCGCGGCGCTGGCCTACGGCCTCGACTCGAAGGCCAACGAGACCATTGCCGTCTACGACCTCGGCGGCGGCACCTTCGACATCTCGATTCTCGAAGTCGGCGACGGCGTGGTCGAGGTCAAGGCCACCAACGGCGACACGCATCTGGGCGGCGATGACTTCGACCAGGCCATCATCGACTGGCTCACCGCCGAGTTCCGAGCGGCCGAGGGCATCGACCTCAAGAAGGACCGGATGGCCCTGCAGCGGCTCAAGGAGGCGGCGGAGAAGGCCAAGATCGAGCTGTCGTCCGCGATGGAGACGGAGATCAACCTGCCGTTCATCACGGCCGACCAGACGGGTCCGAAGCACCTGACGGTGAAGCTCACGCGCGCGCGGCTCGAGTCGCTCGTGGCCGACCTGATCGAGCGGACGATGGGCCCGGTGCGCCAGGCGCTGGCCGATGCCGGCCTGGCGCCGGAGAAGATCGACGAGGTCGTGCTCGTTGGCGGCTCGACGCGCATGCCGAAGGTGCAGGAGACGGTGCGCGCCTTCTTCGGCAAGGAGCCGCACAAGGGGGTCAACCCGGACGAGGTCGTCGCGATCGGCGCCGCGGTGCAGGGCGGCGTGCTCGGCGGCGAGGTCAAGGACGTGCTGCTCCTCGACGTGACGCCGCTCTCGCTGGGCATCGAGACGCTGGGCGGCGTGATGACGACGCTCATCCCGCGGAACACGACGATTCCGACGCGCAAGAGCGAGGTGTTCTCGACGGCGGCCGACAACCAGACCAGCGTCGAAGTGCACGTGCTGCAGGGGGAGCGGCCGCTCGCGCGCGACAACCGCACGCTGGGCCGCTTCCACCTGGTGGGCCTGCCGCCGGCGCCGCGCGGCGTGCCGCAGATCGAGGTGACGTTCGACATCGACGCCAACGGCATCGTGAACGTGTCCGCGAAGGACCGGGCGACCGGCAAGGCGCAGACCATCACCATCACCGCGTCGAGCGGGCTGTCGAAGAGCGACGTCGAGCGGATGGTCAAGGACGCCGAGGCGCACGCCGCCGAGGACGGGCGCCGGCGCGAGGCGATCGACGCGCGCAACCAGGCGGACGCGCTCATCTACTCGGTCGAGCGCACCCTTGCCGAGCAGAAGGACAAGCTCCCGGCCGGCGAGGTGGCCAAGGTGGAAGCCGCCCTCGAGGCCGCCCGCGCGGCGATCAAGGGCGACGACGTCGCGACCATTCGCCGCGCCGTCGACGAGCTGACGCGCGCCTCCCACGCGGTGGCCGAGGCGCTCTACAAGGCGCAGCCCCATGGCGACGCGGCGACGGCAACCGCGCCGGGTTCCGCCGCTGAGGGCGAGGTCATCGACGCGGAGTACGCGGAGAAGAAGTAACGGGGGCCCGGGTGCTCAGGTGCACGGGTGCTGGCTTGAGGCCTCCAAGTCTCCAAGCCTCCAGGTCCCCAAGCCTTCAAGGAGCATGAACATGGCTATCGTTCGATTCGATCCGTTCCGTGATCTCGCGGTGCTTCAGGACCGCATGAACCGGCTGTTCAACGACGCCTACGGCTACCGGCGTGAAGACGACGGGCTGACGACGCGCGGGACATGGGTGCCGCCGGTGGACATCTACGAAGCCGACGGCGCGCTCGTGCTGAAGGCGGAGCTGCCGGACATGAAGCGCGAGGACATCGACGTCTCGGTGGAGAACTCGACGCTCACGATCCGGGGCGAGCGCAAGCTCGACCAGACGATCAAGCAGGAGAACTTCCACCGGGTCGAGCGCGCGTACGGCGCCTTCAGCCGGTCGTTCACGCTGCCGGCGACGGTCGACAGCTCGAAGATCCAGGCAGAGTACAAGCAGGGGGTGCTGACGGTGCGGCTGCCGTTCCGCGAAGAGGCGAAGCCGCGGTCGATCAATGTCGAGGTGGCGTAACCTTCTGGCGGGCAACAGGTTGCGCGATTCCTGTTGCCCGCCAGCGGCGCGGTTCGCTACAGTGAAGGGCTATGTCAGAGACGGAAGTCCCGCAGGAACAGGCCGTCGTCGAGCCGCCGTTCGAGCGGCCCAACGCACCGCCGATCGAAAGCCGTTTTCTGTTTGTCGACGTGGCAGCTCTCCGGGCCAAGCAACTCCGGCGCGGCGCGAAGGTGCGCCTCGACCAGCCGGGAGACGAGTCCCAGCCAGGCCCGCGCCCGATGAAGCCCGAACGCGCCGCCATGGAAGAGGTGCGGCGGGGCTACGTCGAGTGGTCGCTGCCCGACTTCAAGGCCGTCTTCGACACCCGCTAGGGCCCAGGGGGTGAACCCCGGAGCGCCCCTCCGCGTAATTAGCTCATGAGGAGGCGCGCACGATGATCGAGCTCGTTGCCCTGGCGATGCTGGCTCTGGCGGGCCTGGCAGTGTTCGCCGTGCTCGGCTTCGTGTTCTTCCTGGTCAAGCTGGTCTTCTGGGTGGTCCTGCTGCCGTTCCGCATCCTCTTCAAGCTCCTGTGGATCCCGGTCGGCCTCGCCTTCGGAGCCGTGGGACTGGCGGCCGGCGCCATCGCGCTCCCCGTGGTGCTGATGGTGGTCGGGGGTGTGATGGTGGTGGGCGTCGCCGTGGCGGTGCTGGGCCTCCTGCTTCCGGCCGTCCCCTTCGTCCTGCTCGGGCTCCTCGTCTGGGCGCTCATGAAGCGCAGCGCCAGCCCCGCAGTCTAATAGTCGGCTGCGGCCTGCGGCCCCGGCGGCCCGGCGATGCTAGGATGGCGGCCCATGGCTGCCCCGATCTGCCGCCTCCTCGTTCTCCTCACGCTGCCCCTCGCCGGGCTGTCGGGCGCGCCTGCGATTGGCGCCGCATCCGGAGACCAGTGGCCGCAGTGGCGCGGCCCGAACCGTGACGGCGCCGCCGTGGCCGCGCCGGACATCACGGCGTGGCCCGAGACGCTCGTCCGCCGCTGGAAAGTGGACGTGGGCCTCGGCTATGCGGCCCCCATCACCGTCGGCGCGCGCGTGTACCAGTTCTCGCGCCAGGAACCCGATGAGGTGCTCCGCGCGCTCGACCTCGAGACCGGCGAGCAGGTGTGGCGGACGTCGTACCCGGCGCCGTTCCGGCCGAATCCCGCGGCGACGCGCACGCACGGCACGGGCCCGAAGTCCACGCCGACCTATGCCGACGGGCGGGTGTTCACCTTCGGGATGAGCGGCATCCTGAGCGCCTTCGACGCGGCGACCGGGCGTCGGATCTGGCACACCGACCCGCCGCCGGTGGAGCCGCTGTACCACACGGCGATGTCGCCGCTCGTCGATCGCGGCCTGGTGATTCTCCACGTCGGCGGGCACAACGACGGCGCGCTGACGGCGTTCGACGCGGCGACCGGCGCGGTGCGGTGGCGCTGGACAGGTGATGGGCCGTCGTACGGATCGCCCATTGCCGTCGAACTCGGCGGCACGCGTCAGATCGTCACCTTCACGCAGGACAACCTGGTCGGCGTGTCGGCTGCGAGCGGCGAGCTGCTCTGGCGCCGGCCGTACTCGGTGCGCGCGACGCGCAACGCGGTCACGCCCATCGTGCACGGCTCACGGCTGATCGTCTCGGGCCTCGGGCGCAGCGTGACGGCATTCACCGTCGTGCCGGGCGGGGGCGGATGGCGCATCGAGGACGTCTGGGAGAATGCCGACGTCTCGATGGACATGAGCACCGGGGTGGTCATCGGGGACACGCTCTACGGGTTCTCGCCGCGCAACAGCGGCCAGTTCTTCGCGCTCGACGCCGTGACCGGCGCTACGCGCTGGCTGAGCGAGGCGCGGCAGGGTGAGAACGCGGCGGTAGTGCGGGCCGGCGCCGGCTGGCTGGCGCTGACGACCGACGCGTCGCTGCTGGTCGTCCGCGACAACCCGCGCGCGTTCGAGCCGCTGCGCCGGTACGACGTCGCCGACAGCGCCACGTGGGCGCAGCCCGTTGTGGTGGGCTCCCGTGTGCTGGTCAAGGACGTGTCGAGCGTCGCGCTCTGGTCGGCCCGCTAGGCCGCGGCGGTTCCGGCGACATGAGCCGCCGCGTCATCCTCGCCCACGACCTGGGCACCTCGTCCAACAAGGCCGCGCTCGTCGCCGAGAGCGGCGAGGTGCTGGCGACAGCCAGCGCGTCGTATCCGCTGCTGACGCCCGCGCCGGCGTGGGTGGAGCAGGATCCGTCGGCCTGGTGGGACGCGGTGCGCGTGACGTCGCAGGCGCTCGTCGCCGGCCGAGCCGTGCCGCCCGAGGCGATCGCCGGCGTGGCGTTCGCCTCGCAGATGCAGTGCGTGCTGCCGGTGGACGCGGCCGGCCACCCGCTCGGCTTCGCCATGAGCTGGCTCGACGGGCGTGCGGCGCGCGAGGCAGCGGCGCTCACCGGCGGGCTCGTCCGCGTGCTCGGGTACGGGGCGCTGGCGCTGGCGCGCTGGCTGTGGCTCACCAACGGCGCGCCGTCGCTGTCGGGCCGCGACCCGCTCTGCCGCATGGTCTGGCTGCGCGAACGGCAGCCCGACGTCTGGGCGCGGACCGCCACCCTCTTCGACGCCAAGGATTACCTCATCTTCCGCGCGACGGGTCGTCGCGTGACGAGCTACGACCGCGGGAACGTGACCTGGCTGATGGACGCGCGCGACGGGCGGCTGTGCTGGTCGCCGTCGCTGCTCGCGCGCGCCGGCATTCCCGCCGATCGGCTGCCGGCGCTCCAGCCCTGCGCGAGCCTCGCGGGAACGCTCACGCCCGCGGCCGCGGCGGAGCTGGGCGTGCCGCCGGGCCTGCCCGTGACGACCGGGGCAGGCGACGTGACGGCCGCCACGATCGGCGCGGGCGCCCTTGCCGCCGGCCACCTGCACGTCGGCATCGGCACCTCGGCGTGGGTGACGACGCACGTGGCGCGGCGCTGCGTCGACCCGTGTGCCTACACCGGCTCGATCCGCTCGGCGCACCCGCGCCGCCATCTCCTGATCGGGCACTCGAAGACCGGAGGCGCCGCCGTGGAGTGGGCGCGCACCCGCCTCGCCCTCGGCACCGCTCCGACGCCGCGCGACGTCGACGAGGCCGCCGCGCGGAGCGCGCCCGGGGCTGGCGGCGTGCTGTTCGCCCCGTGGCTGACCGGCGAGGCCGCGCCGCTCGACGATCCGTTCGTGCGCGGCGGATTCCTGAACCTGTCGCTCACGACCGAGCCCACGCACCTGGCCCGCGCGGTTCTCGAGGGCGTGGCGCTCAATCTGCGCTGGATCGTCGGGCGGGTCGCGCGGCTGGCGGGCCCGTCGGCGAGGCCGGTCCGCGTCGCCGGCGGCGGTGCGGCGAGCGACGTGTGGTGCCAGATTCTGGCCGACGTCCTCGGCCGGCCGGTCGAGCGCGTTGCCGACCCCGGCTTCGCGGCGGCCCGGGGCGCGGCCCTCATCGCACTGGTCGCGCAGGGCCTCGTGAAGGATTTCGACGACCTCGAGCGGCGCGCCCCGGTGGCCCGCCGCTTCGATCCCCGCGCGGCGCTGGCGCCGCTCCACGACGATCAGTTCGCCCGCCTGCGCGACGCCTACCGCCGGACGCGCGGCTGGTTCGCACGCGTCAATCGCCCCGGCTGAGGGCCGCGCCTGGGCTGCGATCAGTCGATGCCGGGCGCGACGTCGTGCCAGGTGGTGTCGCGCTGGTACGCGTCGCCGACCCGGAGGACGGTGGCCTCGTCGAACGGCCGGCCGATGATCTGGAGCCCGATGGGCAGCTCGTCGGCGGAGAAGCCGCAGGGCACGCTGAGGGCCGGCAACCCTGCCAGGTTCGCGCTGACGGTGAAGACATCCTCCAAGTACATCTGCAGCGGGTCGTCGGCCTTCTCGCCGAGGCGGAACGCCGGCCCCGGCGTTGTCGGCATGGCCACGACGTCCACGCGCTCGAACGCCTGCTCGTAGTCGCGGCGGACGAGCGTCCGCACCTGCTGCGCCTTGAGATAGTAGGCGTCGTAGTACCCGGCGCTGAGCGCGTAGGTGCCCAGCATGATGCGGCGCTTGACTTCGGCGCCGAAGCCGGCGTCGCGTGTGCGGTCGTACATCTCCTGGAGCGATGCGCCGCGGTCGATCGGCGCGCGGAAGCCGTACCGCACGCCGTCGTAGCGCGCGAGATTCGACGAGGCCTCGGCCGTGGCGATGAGGTAGTAGACGGGGATGGCGTAGCGCGCGTGGGGCAGATCGATGTCGACGATCGCCGCGCCGCGCGCACGATAGAGGTCGAGGGCCTCCTCGAAGGCCGCCGCCACGTCGCGGTGGACGCCCTCCGCGATGAACGCCCGCGGGACGCCCACGCGGAGCCCGTGAATGTCCCCGGTGAGGGCGGCGGTGTAGTCGGGCACCGCGACGTCTCCGGCGGTGGCGTCGTGCGGGTCGGCCCCGGCAATCGCCTGCAGGACGAGCGCCGCGTCGTCGACCGTCCGCGTGAGCGGGCCGATCTGGTCCAGCGACGAGGCAAAGGCGAGCAGGCCGTAGCGCGAGACGCGGCCGTAGGTGGGCTTGAGGCCGACGACGCCGCAGAGCGCTGCCGGCTGGCGAATCGATCCGCCCGTGTCGGAGCCGAGCGCCGCGGGCGTCAGGCGCGCCGCCACGGCGGCGGCGGATCCGCCGCTCGACCCGCCGGGCGTGCGTGCCGGGTCCCACGGGTTTCTGGCCGGGCCGAAGGCGGAGTTCTCGGTTGACGATCCCATCGCGAACTCGTCGAGGGTCGTCTTGCCGATGATGACGGCGCCGGCCGCCTCGAGGCGCGCGACCGCCGTCGCATCGTACGGCGGCTCGAAGCCCTCGAGGATGCGCGAGCCTGCCGTGGTGGTCAGTCCGCGCGTGCTGAGGTTGTCCTTGAGCGCGACGGGCACGCCGTGCAGCGGGCCGAGCGGACGGCCAGCCGCGCGCGCCTTGTCGAGGGCGGCGGCGCGGGCGCGCGCGCGCTCGGCGGCCACGGTCTGGAACGCGTGCAGCGCGCCGTCGCGCGCCGCGATGCGCTCGAGCGACGCCTCGCATGCGTCGGCCGCGCGCAGGTCGCCGGCGGCCAGGCGCGCCGCGAGCGCGCGGACGGGCAGGTCCACCGGCGACGTCATGCGATGACCCGCGGCACCTTGAACAGCCCGGCCTCGGTCGCGGCGTCCGGCGCGTTGGCCAGCGCCTCGGCGCGCGCCAGCGTGGCGCGTGGTTCGTCCGCTCGCTCGACCGGGCGCGCGAGCAGGTGCGAGGTGGGCGGCACGTCCCTGGTGTCCAGCGCCCGGATCTCGGCGACGTAGCCGAGGATCTGGCCGAGCTGGCGCGTGAAGAGATCGATCTCCTCGTCGGTCAGCGCCAGCCGCGCCAGCGCCGCGATGCGCAGGACGTCTGCGCGCTCGAGAGGGTGCATGGGAAAGATTGTACCTGAGGCTTGGAGGCTGGGAGGCTTGGAGGCTTGGAGGCTTGGAGGGGTGGAGGGGTGGAGGACTGGAGCCCGACCCCTGCTAGAGCCTAGCAGGACGATGAAAAAGTGACTCGCGGGACGACTCGGAGTCGGTCGGGTGTGGTCATAAGGCAGCGAATCTCCTCTGGATCGCGCGTTGCCGTGTCGGACCGGCGCTTTCGTCGCCGTGCATC
>JBFMCA010000150.1:0-8150 GCA_040754955.1 Acidobacteriota bacterium
GGGGGGGGTCGCGGCGGCGGGGGCCGCCGCCGCCGCTGCGGCCGCAGCCCCTCCCCCTGAGGCGCCCCAGCAGCCCGAGAATCCCGTCGAGGCCGGTGAAGCGCCCGCCGACATGTTCAAGGCGACCGAGGGCCGCTGGGGCACGCGCGAGGTGGAGATCACCAGCGTGACGCTCGAGGGCGAGGACGGCGCGCCCGGACACGTCTTCCAGAGCGGTGAGGCCGTCACGGTCCGCATGCGGGTGCGCGCGCACGAACCCACCCGCGACTTCGTCTTCGGCTTCGGGCTCTTCAACGCCGACGGCGTCTGCTGCTACGGCACCAATACGAACCTCGAGGATCTGGAGCCCGAGGAGCTGTCGGGTGAATGCGAGGTCGAGTTCGCCATCGACAGCCTGCTGCTGGTGGAAGGCACGTACCGGCTCGACCTGGCCGTCCACAAGCTCGATGGCTATCCGTACGACTACCATCGCCAGCTCTACTCGTTCCGCGTGAAGTCGCGCGTGCGCGACGTCGGCATCTACCGGCCCGGGCATACCTGGCGCTTCACGGGGAATGTCAGGTTCAAGAACCGCCAGTAGCCATGAGCTGGTCGCCTGCCGATCGGTGTCAGGGTACGGCCATCGGGTGCGGGGTGCGGGAGTGGTGCTGAGCAGGGCCGAGGCGGTGGCGTGGGTCGGGCGGCAGCGCGCCGAGGGGAAGACCATTGTCTTCACCAACGGCGTGTTCGACGTCCTGCACCCCGGGCACGTGCGCTATCTCACGGAGGCGCGCGCGCTCGGCGACGCGCTCGTCGTCGCCGTCAACTCCGACCGCTCCGTGCGCGCGCAGGGCAAGGGACCAGACCGGCCCATCAATCCTGACGCGGAGCGGGCGGAGGTGCTGGCGGCGCTCGCCGTCGTCGACGCCGTCGTGATCTTCGACGAGGACACGCCGTACGCCATCGTCTCGGCGATCGAGCCGGACATCCTCGTCAAGGGCGCCGACTGGGGCCCCGACACCATCGTCGGCCGCGATCTCGTCGAAGCCCGCGGCGGCCGCGTGGAGCGCATCCCCCTGGCCGAAGGCTACTCGACCACCGCCATCCTCGCCCGCGCCCGACGAACCTGACGACCGCGTCCCCGTTCGCCCTTCGTCATTCGCCATTCGTCATTCGTCATTTCTCTTTCGTCATCTCTCATTCTGCAATCCCCCCTACTCCCATCGCACGTCGTCCCCGAGCGGACTGTCGCGCCGGACGAAGAGCGCGTCGCCCATGCGCAGCCGTCCATCACGCGGTCTCGACGCCAGGGCCGCGATGTCGTGGAGGTCGAAGCCGCGGGCGCGGAGGTAGTCGAGGACGTCGCTGAAGGTGGGGTGCCCGGCCTGCTCGATGTCGTAGAACTGCACTTCCGTGAAAATCGCTTCGACGCCGGCCAGGAGCCGCTCGGCGCCGTCGAGCGCGGCCAGCTCGTGTCCTTCCAGGTCCAGCTTGAGGAGGGCGCGATCGAGCGGCGCCACGCGGTGCGCCAGCAGCGCGTCGAAGGTCGATGCCGGCGCCGTCAGCGTGTGCCCATCCGACGGGCGGCCCTCCCGGGTCACGTACGCGCCGGTGTCGGAGCTGTCACCCGTCACGCCGGCCATGACGACGCGCTCGACGCCTGGCCGGGTGACGGCGACCGCGTGCACGTGGAAGCGGGGAGGCCGGAAACGCCCGAGGTCGGCGACCCGCGCGGGCTGAGGCTCGATGAGGTGGAACGTCGCGTCAGGGAACACGGTGCAGGCCAGGTCGGTCCACGTGCCCCGATTGGCCCCGGCGTCGATGACGACGGCGGGACGATAGCCCCGGCGCGCGAGGCCGTGAAGCACGTCGCCCGCGGCGTCGAACCGGTTATCCGCGCCCGCCCGCCGGACGCGCAGCCCGACCGCGCGGAACAGCCTGGACGGCCACGACGTCGCCATGCGGTCCGTATACTATCGCGCCACGCGACGCCTGGCGGTGGCCGGCCGCGTGCCCCGGCCCGCCGGATTCGTAGGACAATGAAGGGCTGGCCCGGCGCTTTGGAAGACAGGTGTCCACAGCCACGTCGCTGACGGTTCGGTCGCTCGTCACCTCCACCCTCTCTCGCAGTGGGCTGCGGGGAGATCTGTCGGCGGTCACGGGGCTGACGCCGCCGGCCCGGGCGCTGGCGGTGGCCGGGCAGGCGCACGACGCGCCCGACCACCTCGTGCTGCTCGTCGTGCCGACCGACGCGGAGGTCGACGTCGCGGCGAGCGACATCCGCTTCTTTCTGGCCGCCATCGAGGGCCTGGCCGACAGCGCGGCCGAACGCCTCGTCCTGCCGCTGCCCTCGCAGCAGGTGGATCCGTATCGCGGGCTGGCCCCGCACTTCCGCGTCGCCTCGGCCCGGGCGCGCGCGCTGCACGCCGCGGCGCTGGGCGCCGCGCGCGTTGTCGTGGCCTCCGCGCAGGCCCTGCTGCCGCGACTCGCGGCACCCGAGGCGCTGGTGGCGGCATCCTTCGATCTGCGGGCTGGCGGCGAGGCAGACCCGCACGCGCTGGCCAGCGTGCTCGCCGCCGGTGGCTACGAGCGGCAGGACCCCGTCGACGAGCACGGCGAGTTCTGCCTGCGCGGCGGCATCCTCGACGTGTTTCCCGCCTCCGAGGCGCTGCCGATTCGCGTGGAGTTCGTCGGCGACATGGTCGAGTCGATCCGGCGGTTCGATCCTTCGACGCAGCGGTCGGTAGAGACGCTCGACCGCTTCCAGGCCGTGCCAGTCCGCGAAATGGGGGTGGGCCCCGCCACGGTGTTCGATTACCTGCGGGCGTCCCGCTCTCTCCGCGTGATCGTCGCCGAGCCTGAGGACGTCCGCGCGCAGGTCGAGCGGTGGACCGAGCAGATCGGACGATCCTATGCCGAGAAGCGGGCACCGGCCGTGGATCGGGAGGCCGGCCCCGCCGGCCCCGCGCGCCCCGACGAGCTGCTGATCGCGTGGCCCGACGTCGAGCCCTATGTCGCCCGAGCTCTCGTGCTCGAGGAGCTGGCCGTCGACGCGTCGTCTGCCGCGCCCGCTGCCGGACCGCGCGCACGCGTCCACGTGGCCACGCAGCCGGCGCAGGCGTTCCGGGGCCGCGTGCAGGACTGGGTGGCCGATCTCCGCCAGGCACGCGACCGCGGCGACGTCGTGCTGCTGGTGGCCAGCACCCATGGCCGCGCCGAGCGCGCGGTGGAGCTGCTCCGCGATTACGACATCCGCGCGCTGCCGGCCGGCCAGATCGACGACATCACCGCGGGCGCCGTGCTCGTAGCCGAGGGACTGCTGTCGCGCGGCTTTCGCCTGACACCCGGGGACCCCGACGCGCCCGCCCTGCAGCTCTATGCCGAGACCGACGTCTTCGAGGAAGAGCGGCGGACCACCACCAACCGCAAGCGCTCGGTTGCCGCGGCGTTCCTCTCCGACCTCCGTGACCTCAAGGTGGGCGACCTGATCGTCCACGTCGACCACGGCATCGGGCAGTTCGTGGGCCTCGAGCAGATCTCCGTCGGGCACGGCGACGTCGTCCAGGAGTTCCTCGAGCTGCGGTACCACGGCGAGGACAAGCTCTTCGTTCCCGTCGAGCGGCTCGATCTCATCCAGAAGTACACCGGCGGCGCCCGGCCGCCCCTCGACCGGCTCGGGGGCACGTCGTGGGAGAAGGCCAAGACGCGCGTCAGGAAGGCGATGCGCGACATGGCGGAGGAGCTTCTCAAGCTCTACGCCGCCCGTCGGGCCATGCCCGGACACGCATTCAGCCCCGACACGCACTGGCAGGAGGAGTTCGAAGACGCGTTCGAGTGGGATCTCACGCCCGACCAGACCGCCGCCATCGCCGACATCAAGCGGGACATGGAGGCACCAACGCCCATGGACCGCCTGCTCTGCGGCGACGTGGGCTACGGCAAGACCGAGGTCGCCATGCGCGCGGCGTTCAAGGCGGTGATGGACGGCAAGCAGGTGGCCGTGCTCGCGCCGACCACGGTGCTGGCGTTCCAGCACCTCGAGACGCTCAAGCGCCGGTTCGCCGCGTTCCCGGTCCGCATCGACATGATCAGCCGGTTCCGCACGAAGCCTGAGATCAAGGCGGCGCTCGACGCCCTCGCGGCGGGCAGGCTCGACGTCATCGTGGGCACGCACCGGTTGCTGTCGAAGGACGTCCAGTTCCGCGACCTGGGCCTGCTGGTCGTGGACGAAGAGCAGCGCTTCGGTGTGACCCACAAGGAGCGCATCAAACAGATGCGCAAGAAGGTGGATGTCCTCACCATGACGGCGACGCCGATTCCGCGAACGCTCAACATGTCCCTCGTCGGCATCCGCGACATGTCGGTCATCGAAACGCCGCCCAAGGACCGTCTGGCGATTCAAACCAACGTCGTCAAGTTCGACGCCGAGGTCGTCCAGCGCGCCATCCGGCAGGAGCTGGCCCGCGGCGGACAGGTGTTCTTCGTGCACAACCGCGTCGAGTCGATCTTCTCGATGGCGAACCTCCTGCAGCGCCTCGTGCCCGAGGCGCGTATCGTGATTGGCCACGGCCAGATGGGCGAGGACGCGCTCGAGCGCGCCATGCTCGACTTCATCGGACACAAGTACGACGTCCTGCTCGCCACGACCATCGTCGAGAACGGCATCGACATCCCCAACGCGAACACGATCATCATCAACCGCGCCGATCGGTACGGGCTGTCGCAGCTCTACCAGCTTCGGGGTCGCGTAGGCCGGAGCGATCGCGCGGCGTATGCCTACCTGCTGATTCCCCCCGAGCAGTCGCTCTCGCCCGTCGCGCGCCGGCGCCTGGCGGCCATCCGGGAGTTCAGCGACCTGGGCTCGGGCTTCCGGGTGGCGGCGCTCGACCTGGAGATTCGCGGCGCCGGGAACCTCCTGGGCGGCGAGCAGAGCGGGCACATCGACGCCGTGGGCTTCGAGATGTACACGAAGCTTCTCGAGGAGACCATCCGCGAGCTGAAGGGCGAGGATCTCGAAGACGACGTGCGGGCCACGGTCAACCTGAAGGTGGACTTCCGCATCGACGAGGCCTACGTGCCCGACATGAACCAGCGGCTGATGATCTACCGCCGCATCGCCGCCGCCCGGAGCGAGGACGAGCTTGGCCGGGTCATGGACGAGCTTCGCGATCGCTACGGCCCGCCGCCGGTGGCCGTCCTCAACCTGGCCGACTACGGACGCATCCGGGTCCTCGCCGATCGACTGGGAGTGGAGTCCATCGACCGTGAGGGCTCTGTCGTGGCGCTCCGGTTCCGCGAGAAGGCCAGAGTCGATCCCGTGCGTCTGATCAACATGGTGCGGGAACGCGACGACCTGCGGCTCATCCCGCCGGTGACCGTGAAGCTGGACCTGCAGGCGTCGGCGTCCGGGCGTCAGGCGTCCGACGCCGAACGACAGGCCGGCGCCGGGCCGCAGGTCCCGGGGGCCCGACCTCGGAAACCCGGAGCCGGGAGCCCGAGGCCCGACCGGCCGCGCCGGGCGCCCGCATGGTGGACGGTCCGGGCGACGGCCGGGGCGGTGATGCCGGGGTTCTCGAAGGCCGAGATTCTCAGGCAGGCTCCCGACGACCCCCGGGCGCCGGGGGGCCTTCTCGAGAAGCTCACCGAAGTGCTGGAGGATCTGGGCTAGGCGAGATCTGAGCTAAACTATTGGTTTACAGGACTTTTCCCTTATGAAGCACCGAGTCGCGCTCGTTGTGGCCCTCGTGGCCGTCGCCTTTGCCGCTGTGCCGCGGGCCGACATCCTCGAACAGATCCTGGTCAAGGTGAACGGCGACATCATCACCAAGACGGAGCTCGAACAGCGGCAGGTTCTCACCCTGCGGCAGCGGCAGCCGAACCTGCGCCCGGCCAACGACGCGGAGCTGGCCAAGGCGCTGGCCGAGATCACGCCGCAGGTGGTCGTCGATGCCGTGGACGAACTCCTGCTCGTGCAGCGCGGCCGCGAGCTGGGCTACGTGCTTGGCAACGAGCAGTTCGAGAGCATCCTCGAGAACATCAAGAAGGAGAACGGCATCGAGTCAGAAGAGCAGTTCCAGGCGGCCCTCAAGCAGGAAGGCCTGACGCTCGGCGACCTCCGGCGCTCGCTCGAGCGGCAGATGCTCGTCTCGCGGGTGCAGCAGGTGGAGGTGATGGCGAGGATTTCGGTCACCGAGGACGAGATCCGGGCGTTCTACGAGAAGAACCGGGACGCCTTTACGACCAAGCCGGAGATCACCCTTCGCGAAATGCTCATCGCGGTCCCCGTGACCGATCGGGGCGTGAACGTCGCGCAGGACGATGCGGCGAAGGCCCGGGCGGAGGATCTGCGCGCCCGTGTCGTGGCCGGCGAGCCGTTCGCGCGTCTGGCCGCCGAGAACTCCGACGCGGGCTCGAAGGCGAACGGCGGTCTCATCGGGCCGCTCTCGTTCGACGTGCTGTCGCCAACGCTGCAGGAGGCGCTCAAGGGGTTGAACGTCGGCGACGTCACGCCGGTGCTGCGCGGCGAGCGCGGCTACCAGTTCCTGAAGGTCGAATCGCTCACGGGCGGCGAGACGAAATCGCTCGAGGAGGCGCGCGACGAGATCGCCGACCGGGTGGCGGGAACCAAGCGCGTCGGCGAGCTGGGTCGCTATCTCGCCAAGCTGCGTGAGCAGGCGATCATCGAGTGGAAGAACGACGAAGTTCGCCGGGCGTACGAGCTGGGGCTGAAGCAGCAGGCGCAGACGGAGCGGTGAGCCGGCCGTGAACGACGCGTGGTACGCGATCTGGACCAGGTCGCGGCACGAGAAGCTGGTGCGTGACCAGCTCGAACGAAAGCACATCGAGGTTTTCCTTCCCACCTACTTCAAGTGGAGCCGGTGGAAGGACCGCAAGAAGCAGATCGAGTGGCCGCTGTTTCCCGGCTACTGCTTCGTGAAGGTTGATGTCGCCGACCAGCGGCTGCCGATCTTGAAGACCGACGGCGTTGTCGCCATCGTCGGCGCCGAAGGGCATCCGGAACCCATTCCCGAGTATGAAATCGATGGCATTCGCCGCCTGCTCGAGAGCGAGATCGCCTTCGACCCCGCGCCGCTCATCAAGGAGGGCATGATGGTCGAGGTGAAGAGCGGGCCGCTCAAGGGCGTCGTCGGCCGTCTCGTCCGGAAGGGCGCGCACGCCCGCCTGGTGTTGTCGGTGGATCTCATCGGTCAGGCCGTGAGCGTCGAGGTGGACGCCGCGGACGTGAAACCGTACTAGGACGGGCAGGGCGCGGGCCCGGCCGTCGGACGAACCCCCGAGCCAAGGGCCCAACGCCCGGAGCCTTACAGAGCGCCGAAAATGCACATCGGTTCCGTCAAGCTCGAGTCGCCGTTCGTGGTGGCCCCGATGGCAGGTATGACCGACACCGCCTTTCGCCGCCTGGTGAAACGGAAGGGCGGATGCGGCCTGGTCGTGTCGGAGATGGTGTCGTCCGAGGGGCTCGTGCGCGGCATCGACCGGACGCTCGAGTACGCCGAGTACACCGAGGAAGAGCGGCCGGTGTCGATCCAGATCTTCGGTGGCGATCCCGAGCGGATGGCTGAAGCCGCGCGCATCGTTGAAGGCATGGGCGCGGACATCGTGGACGTCAACATGGGCTGCCCCGTGCCGAAGATCGCGAAGCACCACGCGGGGTGCAGCCTCATGCGGGAACCGGAGCACGCACAGCGGATCATTGCGTCGATGGTGAAGGCGGTCGGTATCCCCGTGACCGTGAAGATGCGAAAGGGATGGGACGACCACGATCTGTCGGCCCCGGAGATAGCGGCGCGCGTTGAGGATGCCGGTGCCTCCGCGGTGACCATTCACGGGCGCACCGCGAAGCAGTCCTACAGCGGAGCCGCCGACTGGGAGTTCGTGGCCGACGTGGCGAGCCGCGTGTCGATCCCCGTGTTCGGCTCCGGTGACTGCGTGGAGCCCGAGCAGATCGTCGAACGGATGCGTGCAGGCGTGGCCGGCGTGTTCGTGGGCCGGGGTGTCCTGCGCAACCCCTGGATTCTCTGGCAGGCGAGCGAGCTGCTGGCCGGCCGCGCCGCCCCCGCGGTCACGCTCGAAGAGCGCGGCCTCTTCCTCCTGGATTACCTGGACCTGCTCCTCGACGACGGCGCGGCCGAGGCCACCGGCTTCCGCCA
>JBFMCA010000151.1:0-8134 GCA_040754955.1 Acidobacteriota bacterium
CGCCGGGGCCGCAGGGCGCGCAGGGTGACGCCGGACCGGCGGGTCCCGCCGGGCAGAACGGCGTCTCGGGCTGGCAGCTGGTGGAGCGCGAGTGGAACCTGCCGAGCGGCAACGGCATGGGCATCTACGCCGACTGCCCGAGCGGCAAGCAGCCCACGGGCGGCGGGTGGCAGACCAACACCATCAGCGGCACGGCGGTGCACATCGCGGGTTCCTTCCCGCAGTACATGGAGCCCCACCCGTACTACGGGGAGATGTCGCGGTGGTTGGTGTCGCTGAACAACCCCGGGCCGCCCACCACCATGTGGGTCTACGCCATCTGCGTGGACGCCCAGTAAGCCCTGCCGCTGACGGGAGGGCGTGATCGCACGTCCTCCCGGCGCGTCACTTCCGCACGCGCACGGTGGCGATGGCCTTGGCCACCAGCGCACCGTCCTCGTTCCGCGCCTCGGCCTCCACGAACGTCATGCTCCGCGTGTCGCGCAGCACCCGGGCCTCGGCGACGAGGCGCGGGCCCGTCGCGGCGGCGACAAACGACGTGCTCATGTCGATGGTGACGACGCCGGCCGAGTGGGGGTGCAGCGTGCGCGCCGCGGTGCAGAGCGCGACGTCGAGCAGCGACATGATGGCGCCGCCGTGCAGCGATCCCAGGCTGTTGGTGAAGGCGGGTTCCACCGGCAGCGACAGGCGCGCCGTGCCCTCGCCGAGCTCGTCGGTGCGCATCTGGAGGTGGGCCAGATAGGGGATCTGCTTCTGATACTCGCGGGCGAAGTCGAGGGACATCATGGCTGGCGGCATTGTAGGCTGCCCGAGCCCCTCCGCCGCGATCGCCGCGGCCCCCGGTCACCGCCCCACCGCGGCCCTCGTGCCATACGAACGAAAGTACGGAAACTCGGAGGCTCGGAAAAACTCAATCACGAACGGCGCGCCCGGCCTGGACGCGGTGGGGCAGGCGCGTCTCCTCGACCTGAAGCTGCGCGACCTGGGACTGAAGGTCGAGGGCACCTGGGTGGCGGCCTGCATCGCCGAGCTCGAGGACGATCTCGCGAGGCGCGGCATCCGCTTCCGCTGCCTGAAGATCCTGCGGCACGAGTGCGGGCACGCCATTCGGCACGCCTACCGGCTGCAGCTCCGCGCGGCCTGGCGGCGGCATGTCGGCAGCCCGACGCGCGAGTACCCGACCGAGTACCGCCCGAATCGCGCCGGAGGAGGAGTTCGCCTCCGCGGCGGCGGCGGGCATTCCGTAGCCGGACCTGCTGCAGAAGCTCCTCGATTTCCGCTTGCTCGCGCCGCGGTGGTCGCGCAGGCGTGCGCGGTCAGCGACCCGGCCGAGGCTTCCGCGCCAGGTCGATCATCTGCGCGGCGTCGGGATCGGCTCGGCGCAGCTCGCTCAGGGCGGCCTCCCATGGCACCCGCTGATTCTCGGGTCCGGCGCTCGACTCGTAATAGCGGACGGACGCGCGGAGGCGCTCGACGTGCCGCTCCAGCGCCGCCCTCACCTGCTCCGGCGTCGCTGTGAGCGGGACGAGGTCCACGGGATCGCCCGCGACCCTTGTGCCGCCGCCAGCCCCGCCCGCGGTGGCGGGCTGGGGGTTGACCGGTTCGACGCGTGGAAAGAACCCGGCCCGGCAGTACACCGCCGCGAACGTCGTCACGGCCGGCGGCACCGGCAGGAGAAACTGACCGCCGGGCGATGCGGTGGTTGCGCTCTCACGCGTGCCGAACTCGGGGCAGGGGCCCTTGTCGGTGCGTGTCGCGGCGTCCTTATAGGCGGTGACGAGGGACGCCGCCAGACCGCCACCTGTGATGCCGTCGATGACGATCCCGCCGTAGATGCGCGGCTCCTGTCCCGTCAGCGTCGCGACTGTAACCAGCGCCAGACCAAGCGAACCCAGCCACCTACCCATAGCAGGCCTCCAAGGACGAACGCGATGGCGACGTGGTTCCGGATATCGGTGTCGTACAACACGCCGACGTGCTGCGATACCGTGTAACCCTGCACGGTCAGGGCTGTGTGCGGCGGGTCCACCTGGTAGAGCAACACCACGTCCTGCGGCGCCGCGAAGTTATCCACGTAGAACGTCGCCGACGTGGGGGTCCGCGGGCCGACGGTCAGCTGGGCCTGCGCGGTTGGCGGCCCCGCAGGCGCCGGGGCCATGGCCAGCAGCGCCGAGGTCCCGACCCAGCCGTCGAGCTGGATGCTCACCGGCGCAATCGGCGCCGCCACGCGCACGTCGCCGGCCCCGGCGGTCTGTCGGTCCGCCGTCGTGACGATGCGGACCGTGTGATAGCTGTCGACGAACACGAGCGCCGCAGAGACCGCGCTGGCAACAGCGGCGATGCCGGCTGCCCGCTTCAGGAGGTCCCACAGCGCCGGCCGCGGGATCCCGGGTCCGCCGTGTTGACGCCTCGAGAACTTCGTCAACTGGAGGATCAGGCGGACGGCGGTCACCAGTGCCGCCCCTCCCACCACCCAGAGGCGCAGCGAGTAGGGCACGGCCGAGAGCTGGACGAAGACGCCGGCCAGCGTGGTGACCGCGGTGAACGGCAGGAGGATCCGGTCCACGACCGATCGCCGGAGAGTATACCTGGCGCCGACAGCCCCCTTGCGGCCGGCCCACGGCCCGGTTATGATGCCCCTTCAACACTTAGATATGGCAAACCATCTGCCCGCCCGCGCCTCGCGCGTCCGGCCCGCCCTGCGCGCGGCCGCCGTCGTCGGCCTGGTCGTGGCCGGGGCGACGTACGGGCCCGAGGCCCAGCAGCGCCCCACCGACCCGCTGCCGATGGGCCCCGCCCGTGAGCGTGGCGCGAGCATCACGCCCGCTTTCGAGGGCTGGTACGAGAACGAGGACGGCAGCTTCAGCCTCCTCATCGGCTACTTCAACCGCAACTCGAAGGAGCCGCTCGATATTCCCATCGGGCCGAACAACCGCATCGAGCCAGGCGAGCCCGACCAGGGACAGCCCACGCACTTCGAGACGGGCCGCCAGTGGGGCGTCTTCGTGGTAAAGGTGCCGAAGGACTTCGGCACGAAGAAGGTCACCTGGACCATCGTCTCGAACGGCGAAACGCAGTCCATCCCGTTCGCGCTGCACCCGGCCTACCCGGTGACGCCCTTCAAGGAGCTGGGGATGGGCAACCAGCCGCCCACGCTCGCGTTTGCGGCTGGCGGCCCGAAGGTCATGGGCCCGCCCTCGGGTGTGGCGGCCACCTTCGCGGGCACGGCCGGTCAGCCCGTGCCGCTGACGGTGTGGGTGGAGGATTTCAAGCCCGAGGGCGGCGAGGGCGGCAACCGCGGGCCGTCCGGCGTGGCGACCGTGTCGTTTCACAAGTACCGCGGACCTGGCACGGTCACGTTCGATCGGGCGCGCGTGTCGGCGAAGACGCAGGGCGAGCAGATCGTCGCGAACGCGACGTTCTCCACCCCGGGCGAGTACATCCTGCGGGTGCAGGCCAACGACGAGTCGGGCGAGGGCGGCGGCGGGTTTCAGTGCTGCTGGACGAATGCGCACATCAGGGTCACGGTGAAGTGACGGGGGCCACTATGAGGGATGGAGCAACCGGGCAGGTGCGGCGGGTCGTCGTCGGCGTGTGCGCTCTGGGGGTGAGTCTCGCGGCGCCGGTCCTGGCCGCGGCGCAGGCGCCGCCCACGTTCACGAAGGACGTGGCGCCCATCTTCCAGGAGAAGTGCGAGTCGTGCCACCGGCCCGACTCCATCGCGCCCATGTCGCTCACGACGTGGAACGAGGCGCGCCCGTGGGCGCGCGCCATCCGCGCCCGCGTGGCCGATCACACGATGCCGCCCTGGGACATCGACCCGTCGGTCGGCATCCAGAAGTTCAAGAACGACCGCTCGCTGAGCGAGGCGGAGCGCGACACCATCCTGCGGTGGGTGGACGCCGGCGCGCCGCAGGGCGACCCGAAGGACATGCCCGCCGCGCGCGCGTGGCCCGACGACCAGGGCTGGAACTTCGCGCCGATCTTCGGTCAGAAGGAGCCGGACCTCATCGTCAGGTCGCCCTCGTTCACGATGCCCGCGCAGGCGCAGGACGCGTGGGACAAGCGCATCACGCCGTCGGGGCTCACCGAGGCGCGCTGGGTGCGCGCCATCGAGATTCGCCCGGCGACGGTCAAGGGCCGCCGCATCACGCACCACGCCATCGCGTACCTGCAGCAGGAGGAGCCCGGGGCGCCGCGCGGTCCGGGCCTGGCCGGCTTCTTCATGGAGTGGGCCGTCGGCAAGCAGGGCGAGCTCATGCGGCCCGACACGGGCAAGCTCCTCCTGCCGGGCTCGCAGTTCCGCTGGGATATCCACTACTCGCAGGCCGGCGAGGAGATCACCAGCCACGTCGAGATGGGCCTCTACTTCTACCCGAAGGGCCAGGAGCCGAAGTTCCGCACGACGCTCTCGCTCGTGCCGGCGGCGCTCGGGACGATGGACATCCGGCCGCACTCGATCTCGATGGCAGAGGGCTTCACGCCGCTGCGGGAGAACGCGCGCATCGAGAGCTTCCAGCCGCACATGCACCTGCGCGGCAAGGCCATGATGGTCGAGGCCATCCTGCCGGGGGGGCAGCGGCAGGTCATCAGCCTGGTGAGCAGGTTCAACTTCAACTGGATGACGACCTACGTGTACGCCGACGACGCGGCGCCGCTCCTGCCGAAGGGGACGCTGCTCAAGGTGACGTCGTGGCACGACAATACGGCTGCGAACAAGAACAACCCCGACCCGACGCAGTGGGTGGGCTGGGGCGATCGCACCGTCGACGAGATGGCGCACGCCTGGATCAACATCATCTACATGAACGACGAGGACTTCAAAGCGGAGCAGGAGAAGCGGCGCGCGGCGCAGAGCTCCTCGTCGGCCGAGCCGCGGGAGCGGCGGTAGGCCCGCGGAGGCGCCCCGTGCCGGCGGTCCGGACCGACACCAGCGGTCTGCTTGACGTCGTCAATCTCGTCGCGCAGATCGTGTGGGCCGACTTCCGCCGGTCGGGCCGGCAGATTGAGCCGACGCAGTGGGCCACGCTGCGCTTCCTCGCGCGCGGCGCCTGCAGCGTGAGCGAGCTGGCGCGCCACAAGGCCGTCAGCCTGCCGACGATGTCGAAGTCGGTGGACATGCTGGCCAGGCGCGGATGGGTGGCGCGGGTCGTCGATGAAGGCGATCGCCGCCATACCCTCGTTCAGCTCACCGCCGCGGGCCGGCGGACGCTGGCCGACTGCCGCCGGCGCGCGGAGGAGGTGCTCGGCCAGCGGCTCGCCGGTCTCAGTCCGGCCGAACAGGCGCAGGTCGGCGATGCGCTCGGCCTGCTGAAGCGTACGCTCGAAGCCGAAGCCTGACGCGTTGCGCGTTGTCCCTGGGCCTCAGCGGCCCACGGCGCGCTCCTCCCGAAACAGCACGTACTCGGACGCCCGCATCTCGGCCAGCGCCTGCTCGTACGAGCGGCGCGACGCCGCCGACGTCGTCTCGCGCATGTGTCGCGCCAGGCTCGTCACGTGGTACGCATCCGGGCGCACCACGACGGTGCCGGCGACGACGATCGTGCCGGGCGGCAGCGCGCCGGCGTAGTCGAGTATCGCCGTCTCGTCCTGGTCGAGCCGCGTGTCGCCGAGCTCGCGCCACTCGCCGTTGTCGAAGACGACGCGCCGGGCGATGAGGCGCTCCGCGATGACCCGCGACGTGTTGAAGCGGTCCACGGCTTCGATCCGCATCCACACCTCGGGCACCACGTAGGTGGGGAAGGCGTGGCCGGTGTTCGTGTTGGTCAGCGTGAGGCGGCTCACCAGACGACTGCCCTCGAGACGCGCGCTGAAGGTCCACGCCACGCCGCCACGCGTCGTCTGCGGATCGTGGATG
Organism: Acidobacteriota bacterium; assembly: GCA_040754955.1. Classification (GTDB taxonomy): domain Bacteria; phylum Acidobacteriota; class Vicinamibacteria; order Vicinamibacterales; family UBA2999; genus JBFMCA01. Next base: position 5,858 of record JBFMCA010000151.1, read on the forward strand.
CCCCGGAAGAGGTGCCGCCGTTCCGGCATATGGCAGCTCTGGCACGTCTTGCCCTCGCGCGCGGCGCGCGACGCCTTCCACTCGTTCACCGTGTTCTGGAGAAACGCGCCGTTGGCCTTCGGCGCCCGGCCGTCCGCGAACTGGTGGCAGCCGTCGCAGAAGTCCACGCGCTCGAAGAAGTCGCGCGTCTGCACCGGGCCGTGCGGCGCCTCGTACCGTGCCACGAGCGGCGCGATCGTCGTGTCCTTGGGTGGCGGCCCGAAGGCCCTGCCGTCGCGCAGATGACAGCCCGAACAGCTGACGCCGTCGGCCGACAGGTACGCGTCGTTCCACTGGTTGCGGAGCGGCGCGTGGCAGGTGGCGCACATGCCGCTCAGCTCGGGGTCGTCGTTCATCTGCGCCCAGACGCCGGGCCCCATCGCCCCCGCGTGGCGCGCGCCGGTCCAGTCGGCGAACTGCGACGGGTGGCACGCGGCGCACGACGCGGCCGACAGATCCCCGGCCTGCTCCGGGATGGGCGTCCTCCAGTAGCCCCGGGCCTCGGCCGTGTCGACGTTCTCGGTCGAGGGGGCGGGCGGCGGCCGCTGCACGGATCGCATGAAGGCCGCCAGGTCCCATAGGCTGCCGCCGCTGCCGGCCTGCGCGGCATACGCGGGCATGGTGGTGCCGTTGAATCCGGTGACGAGCGCGCGCACGAGGCCCGCTTCGTCGGCGGGCGCCTTGAACGTCCACGGGCGCGTCAGATCGGTCGGGGGGTCGGGGAGGCCTCGCGAGTTGCGCAGTTCGCGCGCGCGCGGGCCGTCGCCTTCGCCCTTGGGCCCGTGGCATGCCGCGCATCCCCAGGCCAGATACAGCGCTTCGCCGCGGCGCGGATCGCCGTCGACACGCGCCGGCAGCGCCACGTCGGGTGGAACCTGCTCATGCTGCCACCGCGGCGAGAACGTCTTGATGCGCGCGACCAGTCGCTCGATGGCCGCATCGTCGAGGCCGCGGAAGGCCGGCATGGCGCCCTCGCCGCCGGCACCGCGCCGGATGACGGCGGCCAGGTCGGCGTCGCTCGGCAGCGCGCCGGTCGGCGTCGAGCGGACCTTGAACTCGGCCCGCGTGAGGTCGGACGGCGGAATGCGGCAGTAAGCCGCCGCCGGGCCGTCGCCGCGTCCCGTCGTGCCGTGGCACGCCGCGCAGAACGCGTCGAACAGCTCCTCGCCCGTCGCCGCGCGGGCACCCCCCGCCCCGCGCGCCTCGGCCTCGGTCCCCGCTCGACGGTCACGGAGCAACCACGCGGTGAAGGCATCGAGCCGCCACAGCGCCAGGGCGGCGATGCCGACAACGACGACGAGCGCCAGAGCCTGCCGGACGTTGCTCATCGGGGGACCACGCGCGTCATCAACCCTGATCCGGCGTCGGGGGCGCGGGGCTCGCGTACTCGAGCGCGACCTCGGCGACGCCCTCCGACTCGACGCGTACCCGCGCGGTGACGACGCCGAGTCGCTCGTGCCACGCCTCCACGGTGTGTTCGCCCGGCGGGACATCGCGCAGTTCGAAGACGCCGTCGGCGCCGCTGACGGCGAAGTACGGGTGCTTCGCCACGCCGATGAACGAGATCATCCAGGGATGGAGATCGCACATCAGCCGGAGGATGCCCTCCGTCTCGAGGATGAACTCGTTGGTCATGCCTCTCTCGGGCTGGAGCACGTTGAAGCCGTCGCGTCCGGTCGAGATGCCGTGGACGTTGTGCGGGCCTGGATCGCTGTTGGAGACGACGAGCCGCTGTCCCGCGCGGAGGCCGACCATGCGCGGGACGTAGAGACAGTCGCGCTGATCGATGGCCACCGGCTCGGTGGGGACGGGCGTGTCGGGGAACGTGCCGAGCAGGCGCACGAAGACGTTGGCCAGCCGGCCCTCGGCGTCCGTCGCGTACGCCTGCTGGATGACGGGCGCGCCGGCATGCGCCGCCACGCACATCTTGTCCTCATGCAGCCAGACGGACGGGTTGGCCGGGGGCGTCCCCGTCAGGCGGACGTGGCCGCGGATGGTGCCGCCGGGCACCGTGGCGGCGGGCGGCTCGGCCGGAGGCGCCGAACCGCCGCAGCCGGTCGCGAGCCCGGTGGCGGCCACGACGATGGCGGCGCGGGCGATGAGCATCGGTCTCCCTCCACGAGCCGCGCACGGGCGGCTGAGCGATCGGCGGGAGGGGACCAGACGTTCCCGGCCGGCACGCTGAGCATAGCAGGCTTGGGGGGGTGGAGGTTTGGAGGGGTGGAGGCTTGGAGACTT
>JBFMCA010000152.1:0-7932 GCA_040754955.1 Acidobacteriota bacterium
CGCCGCCGCTCCCGCCCGCGGCCTGACGCCGGCTGCACCGCTGCGCGGGGCTGCACGCCGCGGCGCGCCCCGGCGCCGCCGCCTACAGCCGTGCCGCCGTGCGTCCGACAAGGCAGGGCGATCGAGATGGCCAGCGCCCCCGCCTCCATCGGCTACGAGAGCGCCTTCGGGCTCGTCGAGCGCCCGTTCAGCCTCGCCGCGGATGCGAAGTACTACTTCCGATCGCGCGCCCACGGCCGCGCCTTCGAGCACGTCGCCTTCGGCCTCCGCCGCCGGGAGCGGTTCCTGCTCATCGCCGGCGACCTCGGCGTCGGCAAGACCCTCCTGTGCCACGTAATCGTCGCGCACCTCGACCGGCGGACGCGCACGGCGTTCCTCGCCAACCCGCTCGTCTCTCCCGAGAATCTGCTGCGGCTGGTGCTCCAGGACCTCGGCGCGATCTCCGCCGACGAGGTGCGGCGCGGCCGCCTGAGCGGCGTGCCACGCGCCGACCTGCAGACCATGCTCACCGAGTACCTCCTGCGCCTGCAGGGCACTCGGGACAGCGCCGTGCTCGTCGTCGACGAGGCGCACCTGCTCCCCGCGGCCGTCGCGGACCTGCTCCTGGATCTGACCGCCCTCGACGCCGAGGGCGCCGGGCGGCTGCAGGTCCTGCTCGTCGGCCAGCCCGTGCCGAGCGTCGCCACGCAGGCGACGTGGCGCCGCCTCCAGCTCGAGATCGCCACCGAGGCGCGGCTGCTGCCGTTCGAACGCGACGAGTGCGGCCCGTATCTCGATCACCGGCTCACCATTGCCGGCGTCCCGCCCGGCGGCGTTAGGTTCACGGCGCGGGCCGTCGATCGGCTGTACCACCTGTCGGGCGGTGTCGCGCGCCTCCTCAACCTCCTCGCCGACCGCGCGCTGCAGGAAGCCGCCGCCGCCGGCGTCGACCACGTCGACGACGTGCACGCCGAGAGCGCCGCGTCGGCGCTCGAGCTGCTCAAGGCCAGACCCAGGCGGTTCCGCTGGTTCGGCCGTCCCTCCTGATCCGCGGCGCTTTGCGCTTGGAGCCGGCGGCGGCCAGCAAGTAGATTGGCTGCCATGGCCGACCAGAAGCCTGCCGCCTCGCCCGAAATCGATGCCCTCCTCCGCGAGGACCGCGCCTTCGCGCCGTCCGACGCCTTCCGGGCCGCCGCCAACGTCCGCGACGCCGACGTGTACGAGCGCGCCGCCCGCGACCCCGAGGCCTTCTGGGAAGACTTCGCGCGCGAGCTCGAGTGGATGCGCCCGTGGTCGCGCGTCCTCGAGTGGACGCCGCCGCACGCGAAGTGGTTCGTCGGCGGCCAGCTGAACGCCAGCGTCAACTGCCTCGACCGCCACGTCCGCACGGCGCGGCGGAACAAGGCCGCGCTCGTCTGGGAAGGCGAGCCCGGCGACCGCCGCACGCTCACGTACTTCGACCTGCTGCGCGATGTCTGCCAGTTTGCCAACGTCCTCAAGACCCTCGGCATCCGGAAGGGCGATCGTGTCGCGCTCTACCTGCCGCTCATCCCGGAGCTCGCCATCGCGATGCTGGCCTGCGCCCGCATCGGCGCCGTGCACTCCGTGGTCTTCGGCGGCTTCAGCGCCGAGTCGCTTCGCGACCGCATCAACGATTCCGCCTGCCGCCTGCTCGTCACCGCCGACGGCGGCTACCGCCGCGGTACCGTTGTCCCGCTCAAGCAGGTCGCCGACGAGGCGCTCGCCGGCACGCCGTCCATCGAGCACGTCGTCGTCGTCCGGCGCGGCGTCGCCGATGCCGCGGCGCCGATGCGCGAGGGGCGCGACCGCTGGTATCACGAGCTCATGGCCGACGCGCCCATGGCCTGCGAACCCGAACCCATGGACGCCGAGGACATGCTCTACATCCTCTACACGTCCGGCACCACCGGGAAGCCCAAGGGCATCGTCCACACCACCGGCGGGTACCTCGTCGGCACCTACGCGACCACGAAGTGGGTCTTCGATCTCAAGGAGGACGACGTCTACTGGTGCACCGCCGACATCGGGTGGGTCACCGGCCACAGCTACGTCGTGTACGGGCCGCTCGCCAACGGCGCCACCGTCGTGATGTACGAAGGCGCGCCCGACTGGCCGCAGAAAGACCGCTTCTGGTCCATCGTCGAGCGGCTCGGCGTGACGATCTTCTACACCGCGCCGACGGCCATCCGCGCCTTCATGCGCTGGGGCACCGATTGGCCGAAGAAGCACGACCTGTCGTCGCTCCGGCTGCTCGGATCGGTCGGCGAGCCCATCAATCCCGAGGCGTGGGTCTGGTACCACCTCCACATTGGCGGCGCGCGCTGCCCCGTCGTCGACACCTGGTGGCAGACCGAGACCGGCGCCATCATGATCACCCCGCTCCCCGGCATCACCCGCACCAAGCCCGGGTCGGCGACGCGCCCGTTTCCCGGCGTGAGCGCCGAAATTCTCAACGACAAGGGCGAGGTGGTTCCCGTCGGCGGCGGCCTGCTCGCCCTCACGCGCCCCTGGCCGTCCATGCTGCGCGGCATCTACGGCGACGAAGAGCGCTTCATCCGGCAGTACTGGAGCCGCTGGTCGCGCGACGTCTACTTCACCGGTGACGGCGCCAAGCGCGACGACGACGGGTTCTTCTGGCTGCTCGGTCGCGTGGACGACGTCATCAACGTTGCCGGGCACCGCATTGGCACCATGGAGGTGGAGAGCGCGCTGGTGGATCACACGCAGGTGGCCGAAGCGGCCGTCGTCGGTCGCTCCCACGAAATCAAGGGGCAGGCCATCTCGGCCTTCGTCACGGTCAAGGAGGGCGTCCGGCACTCCGAGGCGCTGGCGGACGAGCTCAAGCACCATGTCGTGAAGAAGATCGGCGCCATCGCCCGGCCCGACGACATCATCTTCGCCGCCGACCTGCCGAAGACCCGTTCGGGCAAGATCATGCGCCGACTGCTGCGCGACATTGCCGAGGGCAAGACGCTCGGCGACACCACCACGCTCGCCGACCCCGCGGTCGTGGCGCGGCTCAAGGAGCAGTATCTGGCCAGCGAGGGATGAACGGCTGTGACGAAACTCCCGGGCGACGCACGCGGCTCGCCGTATGATGGCGCGTGATCCCCGCCATGGAGGAGCCCGTGCGCAGAGCCATCTCTCGCGTCGTCGCCGTCGCGGTCGCCGGCCTCGCGCTGTCGTCGACGGCGGCGGCGCAGGGCGCGTTCCCGCCGAAGTCCTTCACGAACCTGCAGGTCCTGCCGAAGAACAGCGCCGCGGCCGACGTCATCGGGACCATGCGGGACCTGACGCGGGCGCTCGGAGTCCGCTGCCAGCATTGTCATGTCGGTGAGGAGGGAATGCCGCTCGAGACGTTCGACTTCGTGGCCGACACCCGCGAGGCGAAGCGAACGGCCCGGGCGATGATGCGGCTGACGGCGGCCGTGAACGCCCAGATCCGCGAGGCGAGACCAGCGGCCGAGGCGGTCACGTGCTACACGTGCCACCGCGGCGCCACGCGCCCGGTGCACGCGCCGGAGGGGCCGAAGCCCTAGGGGGGGGGCCGGGGCCCCAGGCCTCGAGCCTCCCCACGCCTCCGGTTACCCCGCCGTCTGCCCTCCGGCGAGCGCCAGGACGGCGGCGCGATCGAGGCGGATGTGGCGCCCGGCCTGGACGGGTTCCAGCCGTCCGTCGCCGACGAGCCGCTCGATGCCCTCGAGGTCCGTGCCCAGCACGACCGCGGCCTCCTCGACCGAGATGAGGCGCGGCGGCAGCTCGACGTGCTCCACGCGGTTTCTGCCGGAGATCTTGGCCCGCGTCACCGCGGATTCGGCTTCCGCGAGGAAGCGCACGGCGTCGATGGGTTCGCCTTCGAGCGCGCGGGCGCAGACGACCGCCACGCTGACGGTGACCGCCGCCCGCTGGTCGGTGCGGTAGTCGCGGAAGGTGAGCCGCTCCTGCACCATCACGCGCGTCCGTTCCGCCAGGGCCGCGGCGTCCGCGGGCGACGTCTCCGGCAGGAGCACGGCGACCGCGTCCTCGCCGTACCGCGCGACCCAGTCGTGTTGCCGGAAGAAGCTCTTGAGCAGGATACCCATGCGCTCCAGGATGCGATCGCCGACGCCGAAGCCATGCACGCGGTTGATCTCGGCCAGGTTGTCGACGTCGATCAGGATCATCGACATCCAGTGCTCGAAGCGCTCCGAGCGGTAGCACTCCTTGGCGAGAGCTGCCTCGAAGAGCGCGCGGGTTTCGAGCGTCGTCAGCGCGTCCACCGTGGACGAGATCGCCGGCGTCGACAGCGCACGCGTCGTCCACGCCGCGAGGACGTCGAACGTGGCGCGGCGGACCGTCTGCGCGACCTCCGGCCAGGGCTCCGTCGTGGCGCCGAGTTCGGAGTCGAGCGAGAGCTCGTCGAGCGACGTGTTGAGCGCGAGGTGGACGAATTCGTAGAGCAGGGAGGGCGGCAGCCCGCGCGCGTCGACCAGGCCCGCGAGCTCGCTGATGCCCGAGCTGCGCGCGTCGGAGGTGCCGCTGCGGACCGCTTCGGCCAGCAGCCGCACCACCAGATCGCCGAGCTGCGTGCAGTAGTCCGCGTCGAGCCGGAGCGGACCCCGCGGCGGAAACACGGCGACCGTGTCGGCGACCACGACGCCCCGCCGCGCCATCAGCTTCGACGCGGCCTGCGTGCGGAGGTCCGTCGATGCGTCCGTGCGGCCGCCGACCGGGCCCGCCTCACCGTGCATAGAGGGGAGTGTGCCGGATCTGGTGGCGGCGGGCAACGGTCGAGCGCGTCCGCCGTGCCCGCCCAGACACACCGCGACGTCGGTCCCCGCCTGGATTCCGCGCAGCGCCTGACGCCCGCAGGGGCCCGTGCACGCGCCGCGGAGGGCGCGGGGCCTACCGGTGCAACTGGTTCCTTCCGAAACACTTACCGGAGGAACAGCGGTGTGCGCCGCGATGCACGCCGTTGCACGGATTGAGACGCACCAAGACGATTGCGTCAGGCGTCCGCCGTTCCTATGATGGTCATTCCGGCGAAACGCGGCCGCGCGCCCGCCGGCACCTTCCGGGGCACGAGTGCGCAAGAAGCTGGGTGAGACCCTGATTCAGGCCGGGCTCATCACCGAAGACGATCTCAGGACCGCGCTGGCCGAACACAAGCGCACCGGAGAGCGGCTCGGCGTGGTGCTCGTGCGGCTGAACATGGCCACCGAGCGCCAGATCTCGAAGGCGCTGGCCTACCAGCTGGGCTTTCCCTATCTCAACCTCGCCGAGAACCCGCCCGACGCCGCCGTTGTCACGCTGATTCCCAAGGAAGTCGCCCTCAAGCGGTCGTGTGTCGCGGTGCGGCTCGAGAAGAACCTGCTGACGGTCGCGATGGCCGACCCGCTGCTGTTCAGCCTCGTGCAGGACCTCGAGTTCCAGACCGGCTATCGCATCAAGCAGGTCGTCGCCACGCGCGCCGACATCCTCGAGGCCATCGGCACCGGTTATCCGGACAAGGCGCTGGTGCGTTCGTCGTCGCCCGGGCTGGCGATGCCGGCGACGCGGTTCGGCGGGCAGGATCGGCCGGGCAGCGCGGGCCAGGAGTACGGCGGCGCGCTCATGCGCCGAGCGGACGAGGATTCCCTCGAGCCCATTGCCGGCATCAAAGAGCGCAGCGAGGCCGCGCCCATCGTCGACCTCGTGGACCTCGTGGTGAAGAGCGCGGTCAAGGCCAAGGCCAGCGACATTCACATCGAGCCCATGGAGAAGGGCGTGCTCGTCCGCCACCGCCTGGACGGCATCCTCAAGGAGGTCATGGACCTCCCGAAGTGGGTGCACGAGGGGCTGATCGCCCGCATGAAGATCATGGCGGGCATGGACATCGCGGAGAAGCGCCTGCCGCAGGACGGCCGCATCCGCGTGACTACCGAGGAAGGGCGCGAGGTCGATTTCCGCGCCTCGACGCTGCGCACGCTGCACGGCGAGAAGATGGTGCTCCGCGTGCTCGACCATCAGCGCGGCGTGCCGCCCCTCGAGGAGCTGGGCTTCGCAGCCGGCTCGCTGGCCGAGCTGCGTCAGTTCCTGCGGCACCAGCACGGGATGATCCTGGTGGTCGGGCCCACCGGCAGCGGCAAGACCACGACGCTCTGCTCGTCGCTCGTGTCGATTCAGTCCGAGCGCACCAACATCATCACCATCGAAGATCCCATCGAGTACCAGCTGCCCGGTATCAACCAGACGCAGGTGAACGACAAGATCAAGCTGACGTTCGCCGCGGCGCTGCGTTCGATCCTCCGCCAGGACCCCGACGTCATCCTCGTCGGCGAGATCCGCGACCAGGAGACGGCGCGCATCGCCATGCAGGCCGCGCAGACGGGCCACCTGGTGCTCTCGACCCTTCACACCGACGATGCCCCGTCGTCGGTCACCCGCCTGACCGACATCGGCATCGAGCCCTACGTCATCGCCTCGGCCCTCATCGGCGTCGTGGCGCAGCGCCTGGTGCGCCGGCTGTGCCCGCATTGCCGGCGGCAGTACACGCCGCCGCCCGACGTGCTGCACGCGCTCGCCATCTCCGAGTCCGACGCCGCGAGCATTCCGTTCTACCGCGCCGTCGGCTGCGATCAGTGCAACCACACCGGCTACCGCGGCCGGATGGGCATCTACGAGGTGATGCGCGTGTCCGACAAGGTGCGGCGCCTCATCTCGCAGCGCGCCACCGAGGACGCGATTCGCGAGGCCGCGACCGCCGCCGGCATGATGACGCTCGGCGACGATGCCCTGGCCAAGGTCAAGGCCGGCGTGACGACCCCCGAAGAGCTCCTGCGCGTGGTGACCGAGGTCCGGGAGATGCGCACGGCGTGTCCGGGCTGCGGCGGCGCCGTAGCCCTCGACTTCGTGGCGTGCCCGAACTGCGGCCGGCGTCTCAGCGGGAGCTGCCCGGGCTGCAACCGCGCGCTCCAGCCGGGCTGGAGCTACTGCCCGTACTGCGCGCGAGGGACCGACCGGCGCGACCGGCGGCTCGAGGCCGGCGAGCGGCTCGAGCTGCCCGCCTCGAATGTCGCCGACATCTCCGAGTTCAAGAAGGGACTCCCGGGGTAGCCGTTCTCCGTGAAAACCCACTACGACCTGCTCGGCGTCGCCCCGACGGCCGACGCCGAAGAGATCAAGAAGGCCTTCCGTCGCGAGATCGCGCGGTATCACCCCGACAAGGTTCAGCACCTCGGCAAGGAGTTCCAGGAGATGGCGGCGGTGCGTGCCGCCGAGCTGACCGCGGCGTACAAGACGCTGACCGACCCTGAGCTGCGAGCGCAGTACGACACGACGGCGGCCGTGCCTGCGGCGCCGTTCACGGCCGGCCCCGGTGGTCCGGCAGCGGCGCCAGTCCCGGGAGCCGCGCCGCCGCCCCCGTCGCCCGACCCCGTCGACCCCGGTGCGGGGGCGGGACGTTTGTTCGAGCGCGAGCGCGCGGGCCGCGACGACATCGTCCGACGCGCGGTGCTGCTCAGGCTGCGCGAGGTGCTCGATCGGGTGGTCGGCCAGTACGAGGAGCCGCGCGTGAAGGGTTTCGATCTGACCTGCGTGCCGAAAGCGCGGCCGTCGCTGTTCACCCGGTCGGTGCCGCCGCGCGTCCTGGCGCGCTTGACGGGGACCGTGGACGGGGCCGAGGCGGCCGAGGCGTGGAACTTCGCCGCGCGGTCGCGGGTGCCGATGGTCAAGGGCGCGGCCCTCGTGGTGCTGGTCTTCGGCAGCAAGCTCGCGCGCCCCATCGAGATTCTCCAGGCGCTCGATCCGCTGTATCGAAAGGCCCCCCCGGGTACGCCCGAGCCGCTGTTCGTCGTGCCGGTGAACTTTACCGACTGGACGGCCCAGATTCCGCCGGGAGCGCCGGAGGCGGTCACCAAACTCGTGACCGCCCTGAAGGACTACGTCTAAATTCGGGGTCGGGCCTATTTTTAC
>JBFMCA010000153.1:0-7891 GCA_040754955.1 Acidobacteriota bacterium
GCGCGCGCGGCCGCGAGCGCCGGACGGCCCATCGGCATCCACGTCTGCGTCGACACCGGCATCGGGCGGGTCGGCGTGCCGTACCGCGCGGCCGAGGCGCTCATCCGCGATCTCGCGGCCCGCCCGGGCGTGCGCATCGACGGGTTGATGATGACCTTCACCGAGGACGGGCCGTTCGACCGCGAGCAGCTCGCCCGCTTCACCGCCCTGTCGCAGGCGCTGGCAGCGGCCGGCATCGGCGTGGGGCGTCGGCACGCGGCGTCGAGCTACACGCTCTTCCAGCACGGCCCGGAGACCCATCTCGACATGCTCCGGACCGGCATGGTGCTCTACGGCATCTTTCCCGCCACCGGATTCCGCCGGCAGGGGCGGGGCCTCGACCTGCGGCCCGCCGTGGCGCTCAAGGCGCGCGTGGCCTACGTCAAGCAGCTCGCCGCCGGCGAGAGCGCGGGCTACGAGCGCGCGTACGTCGCGTCGCGGCCGACCTGGGTGGCGACGCTTCCCGTCGGCCACGCCGACGGATGGCCGCGCGCCGCCGCGAAGGGCGCGCGGGTCCGCATCGGCGGCGCGACCTACCCCGTCATCGCCTCGGTGTCCGCCAGCCACACCATCGTGGAGATCGGCGACCGGCCGGCCGTCGCCGTCGGCGACGAGGCCGTGCTCTTCGATTGGCAGGACGGCTCGCGCCCCGAGGATGTGGCCGAGGCGTGCGGCGCGTCGGTGTACGACCTCACGATGCACCTCGGCGGTCACCTGCCGCGGCTCGCGGTGTGATGCGCGTCGTGGTCTGGGCGCTCGTCCTCGCGGCCCTCCTCGTGAGCGTCGCCTGGCTCGTGCGGCAGGCCGAGGCGCGGCTGGCGTTCTTCCCATCGCGCGGCGAGGACGTCACGCCCGCCGCGGCCGGCATCGCGTTCGAGGCGCTCGACGTGGCGACCAGCGACGGCGAGCGGCTGCGCGCCTGGTGGCTCCCGCGTGCCGACGCCGCCGCCTCCGTGCTCTACTTGCACGGCAACGGCGGCAACCTCTCGATGTGGCTGCCAATCCTTGCCGACGTCTGGCAGCAGGGCTACGCCGTGTTCGCCATCGACTATCGGGGCTACGGCGCAAGCAGCGGCGCGCCAAGCGAATCGGGGCTGTATCGGGACGTCGAGGCGGCGCTCGGCGCCTTCCGGACCCGTGCGGAGGGCGGCGGCGCGCCCGTCGTGTACTGGGGCCGCTCCCTCGGGGCCGTCATGGCGGCGTACGCCGCGCGGCAGGACGCGCCGTCAGGCGTCGTCCTCGAGGCGGGGTTCCCGCACCTGCGATCGGTCCTCAGCGGCAGCCCGCTCTGGCTGCTGTCCTTCTTCTCCAGCTACGCGTTTCCGGCAGCGCGGTGGATGCGCGACGTGCGCGCGCCAACCCTCGTCATACACGGCGATCGCGACTCGGTCATCCCGTACCGCCTCGGCCGGCGCCTCTACGAGGAGCTGCCAGGCCCGAAGGAGTTCTTCACCGTGCCGGGCGGCGACCACAACGACCTTCGGCCCGCCGCGCCGGAGGCCTACTGGCGCGTCGTCCGCGACTTCATTTCGCGGCTTCCGCCCGCGCAGGCGGCCGCCCGCAACGAGGACACACGATGCAGCTCGGCATGATCGGACTCGGCCGGATGGGCGCGAACATGGCCCGACGGCTCATGGCAGGCGGCCATCAGGTCGTGGCCTTCGACCGGTCGGCGGACGCCGTCGCCGAGGTGGCGCGGCACGGCGCGACCGGGGCGGCGTCAGCCAGCGACCTGGCCGCGCGCCTGTCGGTCCCGCGCGCGGTGTGGCTCATGGTGCCGGCCGGCGTCGTCGATGCCGCCCTGGCCGACCTGTCGCCGCACCTGGCTGCCGGCGACGTGGTCGTCGACGGCGGCAACACACGCTACACCGACGATGGCCCGCGGGCCCGGGCCCTGGCCGCCCGGGGCATCGAGTATGTCGACGTGGGCACGAGCGGAGGCGTGTGGGGCCTCGAGCGCGGCTACTGTCTGATGATCGGCGGCACACCGTCGGCGGTGCGCCGGCTCGAGCCGATCTTCGAGGCGCTCGCCCCGGGTCCGGAGGCCGCGCCGCGCCAGCGATCGGGTCCGGTCACGCCGGCCGAGCGCGGCTTCCTGCACTGCGGCCCTCACGGCGCGGGGCACTTCGTCAAGATGGTCCACAACGCCATCGAGTACGGGCTGATGGCCGCCTATGCCGAGGGCTTCAACCTGCTGAAGCACGGCGAGCCCTTCGACGAGCCCGCGGACCTCGGCGCCATCGCCGAGCTGTGGCGGCGCGGCAGCGTCATCGGGTCGTGGCTGCTGGACCTGACGGCGCGGGCGCTGGAGCGTCATCCGTCGCTCGATGCCTTCGAGGGCCACGTCGCCGACTCCGGCGAGGGCCGCTGGGCCGTGCACGCCGCTCTCGAAGCCGCCGTGCCGACGCCCGTGATGGCCGCCGCCCTCTTCGCGCGCTTCACCTCGCGGGGCGAGGACGACTTCGCCAACCGGCTGCTCTCGGCCCTCCGCTACGAGTTCGGCGGGCACCGCGAGCCGGGCGCGTAGCGGGCGCGGCGCGCTACGGCGCGAGCGGGCGCCACGCGCGACCGTCCCGCGCCAGGAGCGCCGCGGCTTCGCTCGGTCCGTCGCTGCCGGCCACGTACGTGCCGAGGCTGCAGCTGCCGCCCTCCCACGCCTTCAGGATCGGATCGACGAGCGCCCACCCCGCCTCGATCACGTCGGCGGGCTTGAACAGGCTGCGGTCGCCCATCATCGCGTCGTAGAGCAGCGTCTCGTAGCCGGTCTGTCGGTCGACGCCGAAGTAGTCGCGATAGTCGAAGGTCATCTGCACGCCAGACGTCGTGACCGTCGGCCCGGGCACCTTCGCGGCCAGCTCCAGGGCAATGCGCTCCTGCGGCTGGATTGACAGCACGAGCTGGTTGGGCGGTGGCGCGCCCGCCGACGCGTGCCGGAACAGCATGAGGGGCGGCTGCCGGAACTGGATGACCACCTCCGTGCGCTTGGCCGCAAGCCGCTTCCCCGTTCTCACGTAGAACGGCACGCCGGCCCATCGCCAGTTGTCGATCTGCATGCGGAACGCGGCAAACGTCTCCGTCGACGACCGCGCGTCGACGCGCGGTTCGGCCCGATACCCGGCATACTGTGCGCGGACCGTGTCCGCGCCGCACTCCTGGCGCCCGAGCGGCACCACCGCGCTCAGGAGCTTGGCCTGCTCCCGATGGAGCGCGTCGGCATCGACCACCACCGGCGGCTCCATGGCGGTGAAGGTCAGGAGCTGGAACAGGTGGTTCGGCACCATGTCGCGAAGTGCGCCCGTGCGGTCGTAGTACCCGCCGCGGCCCTCCACGCCGAGCGTCTCGGCCACGGTGATCTGCACGTGATCCACGTACCGCCGGTTCCACACCGGCTCGAAGATGCCGTTGCCGAAGCGGAACACGACGATGTTCTGGACGGTCTCCTTGCCGAGGTAATGATCGATGCGGAAGATCTGACCTTCGCGCATGACCGCCGCGAGGCCGCGGTTGAGCGCGCGAGCCGAGTCCAGGTCCCGGCCGAATGGCTTCTCCACGATCACCCGGCGCCACGCCCCTGCCGATTCCGCGAGCAGCCCGGCGGCGCCCAGGCGCTCGCAGATCCCTTGGAAGTGCTCGGGCGCGGTCGCCAGGTAGAACAGCACGTGCCCGTCGGCCGCCCGCCTGAGCGCCTCCCACCCGGCCGGATCGTCGAAGGCCGCGCGGATATACATGACCGCGCCGAGCAGCCGGTCGAGCCGGCCGGAGTCGATGGCGCCGTCCTCCGCTTCCTGCAGGGCGTCGCGCAGTACGTCGCGCAGCCCGTCGGTCGTCAGGTCGGTCCGCGCGAAGCCGATGATCCGGAAGTGGTCCGGCAGCAGATCTTTCCGCAGCAGGTTGTGGAGCGCCGGCACGAGCAGCCGGCGCGTGAGGTCGCCGCCCGCGCCGAAGATGACGAGCGTCACCGGCTCGCTGGGTTTCTGCATGGGTTCGATCCTAATCTTAATGGTCAGATCGCCACGGGGGATAATCAGAGGATGTCCCCGACGTTCCGCCCGCGCGCCTTCATCTTCGATCTCGATGGCACCATCGTCGACAACATGGCGCTGCACGCCGAGGCGTTCGCGCGGTTCGCGGCCCGCCATGGGCTGCCGCCCCTCACCGCCGCCGACCGCGCCCGCCTCGACGGGCGGCGCAACAGCGAGATCTTCCCGCTGCTGTTCGGCCGCGACGTGCCGCGCGAGGAGTGGCTGGCCTACGAAGAGGAGAAGGAGGCGCTCTACCGCGAGCTGTCGCGTGGCCGGCTGCGGCCGCTCACCGGGCTGGTCGAGCTCCTCGGGCGCGCGCGCCAGCAGGGCATCGCCGTGGGGCTGGCCACGTCGGCGCCGGCTGACAACGTGGCGCACACCCTGCACGAGGCAGGCCTCAGCGCCTGGTTCCCGATGGTCGTGCGCGGCGACCAGGTCAGCCGCGGCAAGCCCGCGCCCGACGTCTTCCTCGCCGCCGCCGAGGCCCTCCAGACGCCCGCCGAGGGATGCCTGGCCTTCGAGGACGCACCGATCGGCGTCACTGCGGCCCGCGCGGCGGGCATGCGCGTCGTCGCCCTCACGACCAGCTTTGCGGCCGAGTTCTTTCGGGCGGCCCCCGACCCGCCGGACGGGATCTGCGCCGACTTCCAGGCATTCCTGACCACCGATGGGGCGTGGTTGGCCGGCTCGTCCATCGGCGCCTGACCAACTCGTAACAGGGCTCCTGGGGCCTCCGGCCAGACCTCAGCACGTCGATTGGCGACCTGCGCGAGCGCGGGGCGAATCGCGACGTCCGGCGGGCGGCACGGGCCGCGGCGATCCTCGTCGTCGATCAGGCGCTCGGCGCGCCGCTGACACTGCGCTATCGCGAGGCGGCTGAAGACGCCGCCCAGGGGCGGTGCCTGCGCGTCCTGGCGACGATCCGGGGCGGCCCCGTAGCCAGTCCGCCCGCGAGGTCGTTCGGGTCTACGAACCGGCTCCGAAGGCGGCTACCGTCGCATCTCGACGACGATCACCTCGATCGGCTCCTTGCCGTAGTTCATGTCGCCGTGCAGCTGGTTGGGCGGATCCGGGCCCAGCCAGTACGCGCGGCCCGTTTCCCACTTCATCTTCGTCTTCGTCTGTCCCTTCTCGTCGGTTACATCCAGCGTGCCGCCCTTGAGAGCCACGATGGTGCGGCCGAACTCGTGGCGATGGAGCGCCAGCGGCTGGTTCGGGTGGATGATCGACTTCCACACGCGCACGTGCTCGTTCTCGAACTGCGGCTCGCGGCGGGTGACGCTCTGCTGCTGGAGCGCCCCGACGGCGACCCCTGCCGCAAACACCCCGCCCAGCACCAGACCCACGATCACGCGTTTCATGCGAATCTCCTCATCTGACGTGAAATGACAAACGACGAATGACAAGGGCCTGAAGCCCGAAGCCCGACACCTGCCCGATACCGGCTAGACCGACGCTCGAGCCGCGCCGGCGCGCCGCGTCCACCACCAGTACACTGGCAGGCCCGACACGACCATGGCCAGCCCGATGGCGCTGCTGCGCGGGTCGGCCGCCATCTGGCTCACGACGATGGCGAACGACGCGAGCGCGAAGACGATGGGAACCAGCGGCACGCCGGGCATGGGCCAGCGGGCCACGTAGCCCGGACGCCGCCGCACCAGCACCAGCCCGACCGCGAGCAACCCGAAGAAGATCCACTCCGTGTAGATGACCCGCGTGAAGAGTTCGCGATAGGTCCCCGTCGCGGCGAGCACGGTCGCCCAGCCTCCCTGCAGCGCCAGCGCGAGGCCTGGCGTGCGGAACCGGGCGTGCAGTTCCGCGGCCTTCGAGAACAGCAGGCCGTCCTGGGCCATGGAGTAGTACACGCGCGGTCCGGCCAGGATGATGCCATTCAGCGCCCCGAAGGCCGACATGATGACCACGGCCGAGATGATGCTGGCGCCGCGCGGCCCGACGAGTGCCTGGAATGCGTCGGCAGCCACGCGGGTCGACGTGATGACTCGATCGATCGGCAGCACGTCGAGGTACACCGTGTTGAGGCCGACGTAGGCGATCGTGACGACGATGCAGCCGATGGCCAGGGCGCGCGGGATCGTCCGCTCGGGGGCCACCGTCTCCTCCGCCGTGTAGGTGACCATGTGCCAGCCGCCGAACGCGAAGAGCCCCGCCCCGACGGCTGCGAGGAAGTTCAGCAGGGAGACCCCCTCGGCGGGCGCGGCCGCGGGGGCCGGCGCCACCGGAGCGGCCGGCGCGACGAGGACGCCAACGGCGATGATCGCGGCCACCGCCAGCACCTTGCCGATGGTCACCGTCGTCTGGAGTCTGGTGCCGAGCGACACGCCCCGGTAGTTCACAGCCGTCAGCAGCACGATGGCGCCCACGGCGACGGCGCGCAGCCCCGCGTCGCCCATGGGCACGAAATAGCCGACATAGCGGGCGAACACCGTGGCGATGGCGGCCACGATGCCGGTGTGCATGCTCCAGAACATCGCCCAGCCCCACAGGAAGCCCAGGGCCGGCGAGTAGATCTCACGCAGGAACACGTAGACGCCGCCGGAGCGCGGAAACGCCGACGCCAGCTCCGCGCATACCAGCGCGCCGCCAAGCGTCAGCAGGCCCGCGGCGATCCACACGAGCGCCACGCCCCCGGCCGAGGGGACCAGCGCCGTGATCTCGGAGGCCTGGACGAAGATCGACGCGCCGATGATGGTCCCGACGACAAGGGCGGTGGCGTGCGGGAGCGTGATGGCCCGTTCGAGGGACATTGCGATTCGAGATGGCAGATGTGCGATGTGCGATGCGGAACGAGCGATCCGCGACTGGGCACAGCGGGAGATTCGAGACCGAGACGCGGGCCCTCAGGCCCGCGTCTCGAATCTCGAATGCCACATCTCACATGGTTCCCTAGAGCGGGTTGTCGGGGAACATCATCGTGCGCCACATGTGGGCCGTCGGGCTGTTGTCGTTGCCCAGCCCTTCCTTGGGCTGCTTGAAGTGGCGGCCGATGATGTCGATGAACGGGTCGAGCGACACGACGGCCTTCGGATCGAAGGCGTAGAGGTCGTTGACCGTGATCATCCGGGCCTCGAAGTACCACTTGTGGTTGCGGGCGTACTCGTAGGCCTGCTTGATGTGCGGCTGCGGGACGTAGTCGCGGCCGAAGATGCGGTTGTAGAGCTCGGGGTACTCGTACCCGTGCGCGGGATCGGGGTAGAAGCGCAGGGCCTGGTGGTACCGAATCGCCCAGCTCACCTTCTCCGACACGTACGGCTCGAGCATCTGCGCGCCCCACCAGCCGTGATCGACCTTGACGAGATTGAGCACCACGTCGTGCAGGAGGCACGCGAGGACGATCTCCTCGCTCATCCCCGTCTTGAGGGCGCGGGTCGCGCTCTGCAGGACGTGGTTGGCGGGCGCCCAGCGCAGGTTGAAGAAGTCGACGAGCGTCGGCTTCTCGGGCATCGGCGCGAGCTGCGCCATGCGCCGGTTGTCGGCCGGGCCCGTCGGCCCGAACAGGCTGCCGGCGCCGCGGCGGATCGTCGCCTCGGGCGGGGCCGGGACGACCTGCGCCTCCCCATCCATGACGGGCGAGCCCAGGCCGACTGCCGTCTCGTCGAGCCGCTCCATCAGGAAATGCTCGAGGGCCTCCGCCTTCGCTTCGGAGTCCATCGCTTCGACCGCGGCGACGCCACCGAGTGACGCCAGGAACGCTCTCCGGTCAAGTTCCATCGTGCCCTCCCCTGTCCGAGTCCACCGGCCCGTGGTGACGGCCCTGAAAAATACACGAGCCGGGTCTTCTCACCAATCAGGTCGCAAGAAGATCCCGGCTC
>JBFMCA010000154.1:0-7572 GCA_040754955.1 Acidobacteriota bacterium
GGCGTTTGCGCAGGTGACGCCGCCGACCGTGGGCCAGCCGGGCAAGGACGTCGTGTGGGTGCCGACGCCGCCCGAGACGGTCGAGAAGATGCTCGACATGGCGCAGGTGACCGCGCGCGACGTGGTCATGGATCTGGGGTCCGGCGACGGCCGCAACATCATCGCAGCCGCCAGACGCGGCGCACGGGCCATCGGCGTCGAGTTCAACCCCGACCTCGTCGCGTTCGCGCGCCAGGAGGCCGCCAAGGCCGGCGTGAGCGACAGGGCCACGTTCATCGAGGGCGACATGTACGAGGCCGACATCTCGGAGGCCACGGTGATGGCGCTGTTCCTGCTGCCCGAGAACCTGCGGCGCCTGACGCCCAAGTTCCTCGCCCTCCGGCCCGGCGCGCGCATCGTCGCCAACACGTTCTCGATTCCCGAGTGGGATCCGGACGATCGCGCGACGATCGAGGGCGACTGCGTGAGCTGGTGCGAGGTCCTGTTGTGGATCGTCCCGGCGAAGGCGCACGGCACGTGGACGCTGCCGCAGGGCACGCTCACCCTCGAGCAGGACTTCCAGAAGGTCACCGGCCGGCTCGTGCCCGCGGGCGGCGGCGAGCCGGTGAGCGTGCGCGGGCGGCTGCGCGGGGATCAGATCACGTTCGAGGCCGGCGGCATCCAGTTCAGCGGCCGCGTCGAGGGCAACACGCTGACCGGCACGGTTCTCACCGGCGGGCGCTCGGTGACCTTCACCGGATCGCGCGGGCAGTAGCGGCCCGCTACGGCTCGAGCCTGAAGGTGCCGGTGAGCGTGGCCTTGCCCCGCACCCTGCCGGCCATCGCGTCCATCACGGCCCGAAGGGTGTCGGCCGGCGACGCGCCGACGGCGGGCACGTTCAGCGTCCCCTCGATGGCGTACAGCTCGAAGACGTAGTGATGCGGCGGCCCGCCCGCGGGCGCGCCTGGGCCGCGGTAGGAGGGGCCGGTCTGGCTGATCTGGCGCGCCAGATCGGGCAGCGTCGCACCGTGCGGCACGCCCTCGGGCAGGCCGCGCGCCGCCGCGGGGATGTTCCACACCAGCCAGTGCAGCACCGGGTCGAGGCCGGCGCCCACCACCGAGTCCACGTCGCGGACGACCAGCACGAAGCTGCCGGTGCCTTCCGGCACCCCATCCCAGGTCAAGGCGGGCGAGCGCTCGGCGCCGAACTGCGAATGCGCGCGCGGGATGGCCGCGCCGTCGGCAAACGCCGGCGAGGCGAGCGTCATCACCGCCACGGGCGGCCGGCGTCCCGGCGGCGGGGGCGGCGGCGTGGCAGGCGGCGGCGCCACGCGCGGCGGGTTCACCGCGGCCATCGTGAACGCCTGCGGGTTCCGCTTCCAGGCGTCGTAGCGCAGGCGCAGCGTCTTCACCGGGTTCAGGTTCTCGCCGGCGCGAATCTGGTTGGGGCCCTTCTCCGGCCCCGGCTGCGACACCGTGATGTAGAGCGCGTACTGGCCGTTGTTGTGCGAGTCGCCGCTCGTGTCGGTGGCGTCGGCCATCAGGATGTAGGCGACGTGCGCGGTGCGTCCGTCGCAGGCAATCTGCGGCCTCGTCCCGTCGGTCGGCCAGGGCGGGCACTCGCACCGCCCGTCGCCGCCGGACCCGTCCGCCGCTTCCATGGCCGCCATCACGCGATCGGTGATCGTGCCGCGGGCGCTCACGAACGCCGCCGCGGCGTTGGGCACCACGCGCCCGGGCCGCAGGATGTTGCCCTGAATGGCGTAGTGAATGGTCGTGCCCGGCACCTGGCCCGCCAGCGCCTGCGACACGTAGCCGTTGCCGAGGCCCGAGTGCACGGCGGACCGGCCCTGGAGGTCGAGGATCCCGAACTGCCGGCTCTGGAAGGCCGGATCGGCGGCGAGCATCTCGAGGATGCGCGATGGGGCGGTGCCCTTCTGCAGCTCGGCAAAGACGAGCATCTGGTTGCGGTGCGTGCCATCGACGGCCGCCTGGCACGCGGCCACGCCCTTGCCGGGGACGATCACCGCCTGGACGCCCATGAGGAACTGGTCGTCGCGATCGACGCACGTGGCCGAGGCGATCGCCACCTGCCGCGTGGCGGTGTCGACGGCGATGACCGACCAGGTGGCCGCCGCGGGCCAGGGCGAGGCGACGATCAGCGCGAGAGCGACACACAGTCGGCGCATGGCGGGACCTCCGGGCGCCGCGCTCAGAAGCGCAGCAGGCGGTTGATCTTGACGACGAACGCGCGGTTGCGCAGGCCCGACGCCTGGCGATCGAGCGTGGTGCGCTCGTCGGTGAACACGACGAAGAGCTCGCTGCCGGGGCGGTACTCCCAGCGGAAGCGCAGGTTGCTGCTGACGGCGTGATCGGTCGAGTTGAACTGCACGAGCGCGCTGGCGAACATGCGCGGCGAGAAGCCGTAGTCGGTCCGCGCGCGGACCACCGTCTGGGTGAAGGCGCCGGCCGGCAGCTCGATGCGGTTCACCGTCACGCTCGGCTCGACGGAGAACTGCTTGGTGATCTCGACGCGCCCGCCCGAGTAGCCGACGGCCCGGATGGTGCCGTCGTAGAACTCGCCGGCCTGCAGCGTGAGGCGTCCCGACGCGCGGCGCTGCTGGCCGAGCGAGTAGGCGACCTGAACGTCGTTGAAGGTGTAGCTGCCAACGGGGATCGTCACGCCGGGCGCGACGGTGAAGCCGGACGGCAGGAACTCGTAGTCGTTGGTGAGCTCCACCGAGAGGAAGTCCGAGTTCTCGAACTCGATGTTGAAGCGGCCCGTGTGGACGCGCGTCTCGAGCCGGCCGGCGAGGCTCTCGATGTACTCGGTCGAGGCTTCCCACGCGAACTTGCGGACGGCGCGAATCGACGCCGGGCGCGGGCTGAAGCGCGCCGACAGGAACCCGCGGCGGAAGTCGTCGCGGCGCAGGAATCCGACCTCGGGATTGAACGCATCGCCGACGTGCAGGAAGTCCGCGCGCACGCCGTAGCGGTCGCCGTTGTAGTCGACGCGTCCCTGGTAGCTCTCGTCGTTCCCGGTCAGTCCCGGCGTCTCGGTGCGCGCGTAGTACGCGCCGGCGGAGAGATTCTGGAAGAAGGAGAACGACGCGTCGAGGCCGTACGCCTGGTTCGCGCCGGTGCCCGCCACGCCCTGGGACCGGTTGGTGAACATCGCGCCGACGGTGCTGCGGCGCAGGATGTCGCGCTTGACGCGGATGACCGAGAAGTTCGTCGCCGGCGTGAGCGACGCTGCCTCGTCGCCGGCCTGGATGGTCATCGCGCCGATGCCCCACTTGCCGACCTTGCCCGTCAGCCGGCCGCCCGCGTCGATGGGAATCACGCGCCCGCGGTTCAACCCGATGCGCCGGCTGTAGAAGAGCGAGGGCGTGTTGGACGGCCCGAAGAAGCCGCCGCCACCTCCGCCGCCTCCTCCACCGCCTCCGCCTCCGCCCCCGCCGCGGCCGAAGTCGAAGATGCCCCGGCCCTCGAGAAAGAACTCGCGCTTCTCGGGGAAGAACAGGCTGAAGCGCGTCAGGTTCACCTGCTGCTCGTCGATCTCCACCTGGGCGAAGTCGGTGTTGTAGGTGAAGTCGGCGGTCAGGTTGGGCGTGAGCGCGTATTTGACGTCGACGCCGGCGTCGCCGTCCCCGTCGTTCTCCAGGGCCGGCGTGCGCAGGCGATCGGTCGTCAGGCCCGCGACGGCGTAGGGCTTGATCTCGAGGTTCTTGGCCACGGGCGGCGCGTCGATGCCGACGAGCGTGCCGGCCGCCGAGACTCGGTTGAGTGCCATGGGGCCGGCCAGCGACTGGGGCACCGCCGTCAGATACGTCCACTCGTTCTTGCGCCGAATCGCACGGCGCACCTGGAAGCCCCAGGTCTGGTTCGGGCCCGCCCGGTAGCGCAGCGACTTGAACGGGATGGCCATCTCCACGGTCCAGCCGCCGTCGAAGCGCCCGGTGCGCACGTCCCACACCGGGTTCCAGTCCGAGTTCGGCTGCCCCTCATCGGTCACCGAGAAGTCGGCCAGCGCCCCGAGCGGGTTCGTGTAGAACATGAACCCGCTGCGCCGGTCGTAGAACGTGTCGAACATCACGCCGAAGGTGTCGTTCTGCCGGAGCTGGTTGGTGTCGCGGCGCATCTCGTTGGCGACCCAGCGGTTCGGCGGCGCCGAGTCCCAGCACCGCGCCGAGACGTACACGTAAGTGTCGTCGAACATGACCCACACGTCCGTCCGCTCGCTCGCGTCGCGCCCGTAGGCCGGCGCCACCTGCAGGAGGCCCCCGAAGGGACGGATCTCGCGGTAGAACGCCTCGTCGAGCTTGCCGTCGACGAGCATCGGCCCGGGGACGCGGAACGCGCGCACGGTCGCCTGGCCGTTCGGCAGCCGGGAAATGGTCTCGGGCGGCGTGGGCGCGGGCGGGGCGTCGGGCGCCAGGGCCGGCGCCGCCGGCGCGCCCTGCTCGGCGCGCGCCACGGCCGGCGCCAGGCAGGCCAGGGCCAGGCAGGATGCGGCGACCTTGTGGAACATGGAGGTCTAGCGTCCCACAGACATCCGCGGCGCGCGTGTAATCGTTTGTCACCTGCCGGCCGCGGCCGCGTCGTCCTTGCGCCCGGTGCCAGCCGGCGCTCGACGCATTCGGTGGGCCCCGTTGGACCGCTCGTGCTACGTTCTCGGCATGCGCACCGTACCGGGAGACACGATGAGAGATTTGTACAAGGGACGCGCGCTCGTCACCGCGGCCACGGTCCTGCTCGCCACGATCGTCGGCGGAGCGCACCAGGCCGCCGATCCCCCTCCGGCAGGCACGCCAGCCACGATTCCCTCGTCGGTGGCCGACGCCGCGGCGAAGATCGCCAACGATCCGCAGGTCATGGCGCTCGTCAGGGACCAGAGCTCCGATGCGGCGGCCACGGCGCGATGGCACACCTTCCTGGAGCTCGTTCGGATCCCCTCGCCGTCGCGCTCCGAGCATCTGAAGGCCGCCGAGATTCACCGCCGGCTGGTGCACGAATGGGGATTCGCGCCGGCCGACGTGATGACGCGCGCCGATGGCATCATCGCCGGCAGCGACACCAACATCGTCGATGGTCTGCCGGTCTACAACGCGTGCGTGGTCATCAGGGGTTCGTACGCGAGCCGCGCGGACGCGCAGCACTACCAGGGCCAGTTTCCCAAGGTCCTCGTCGAAGGACACATCGACGTCGTCAACCCCGAAGAGCTGCCGCCGGCCGGCGACCCGTTCATCCGCATCAAGCTGCAGCCGTATGCGCAGCCCGTGGTCGCGACCCCGGAGGAGCTCGCCGCCATTCCCGACGAGCTCTCGTTCGACGCGAACGGCCGCGTGATCGAGGACGACAAGTACGCCATGGCCAGCAGGGCGTTCGCGAACGCGCAAGAGGCCGAGGCCGGCGGGGGCGTGCGTATCTACGTCCCGGGGTACCTCGACATGGTGGCCAGCACGTCGAACGCATTCATCCTCGCCGCCGCGATGAAGAAACACCGCATCCGGCCCGTCTACGACATCTGGATCTGCGGCACCGCGGGCGAGGAGGGCAAGGGCAACCTCGCCGGCGTCAAGCAGCTGTACGGCTTCGACCAGACGCTCGGCACCGGATCGAATCCCCTGAACTTCGTCGCGAACTTCGGCCTCGAGGGCGGGGGCATCGTCAACTTCGTCGGCAGCTACCGGTTCGAGATGAAGTTCAAGGCCCCATCGCCGCGCCCGGATGGGCCAAGCGCGCCTGAGGCGATGGCCGCGGCCATCGCGAGGATCGCCGACGTCAGGACGGCGAGCGACCTCCGCGAGGGCGCGCCGCGCACGACCTATACCGTGGGCCGCGCCAGCTGCGAGCCGCCGCCGGGCCCGGGCATGAGCGTGCCGAGCTGCTCGCTCGAAGTCGACATGCGATCGACCCGCAAGGACACGCTCGAGGACATCCGCCGGACCATCGAGCCCATGTTCCAGGCGGGCGTGTCCGCAGAGAATGCGAGGCACGGGCGAAGGGACGGCAGCAGCGAGGCCGTCAGCCTCGAGCTGATGTGGTTTGGCCTGCGTCCCGCGTTCGTGGCCGAGAGCGTCGACAACGTGGCGGTCCACGCGGGTCTCCAGTCGGGCATCCAGCTCGGTATGGTCAGCTCCCCGATCGTCGGCACCGGATCGGGCAGTTTGAATGACAACGTCCCCGCGCACACCGGCGTCCCGACGTATCAGTTCAGCCTGGCGTCGACGGCGGCCGGCGCCGGAGCCCATGCGTTCTGGGAGTGGGGCACGCGCGGATTGCCCGCGGCCGAAGTGGCCCGCATGCATCGGGTCTTGACGGCGGCGCTGATCGTGTCCGGGTTTCACGCGGCCGACGGCACCATCGTGCAGCCGGCCGTCGGGCCGCTGGGCAAGCGGACGCGCGACGTCGTTCGATAGCACGGGAGCAGTGAACATGAAGCGGTTGATTGTCGTGCTCGGATTCGTCATCGGCGTCGCCGCAGCCGGCACGCCCGCCGTCGCCCAGCAGTCAGGCCACCTGCGCGTCGAGTTCCAAGGGCCCGGCGGCCACAGTTCCGGCGCCTACGGCCGCGTCAGCGCCCTGCACGCCGCCGCGCGCGCGGTCATTCTGATTCAGAAGGCATTGCCCGCCGGCCGTTACCAGATCCTGAATCTGACCGGCGGGAACTCCGTCAATTCGATCGCGTCGGACGGTCTCATCGAGCTGAAGGTGACCGCTGCGAATGCCGCCGAGTACAAGGCGCTCGTGGCCGCGGTCACCAAGGCGGCGGCGGACGGGGCCGCAGCCGAGAATGCGTTTCGCGGCGTGAAGCCCGGCGACCTGACCAGCGGCGCCCCGGCCACGGTCAGGGCGATCGTCACGCCCTTCTGACGTCGGTCGTCCCGGTCCCTCGGCCTGACGATCAGGTGACACGTCCTGCCCTCGCCGGCCCTCGGCTGACGTTCGCCGCGCAAGGATCGCCGTAAACACCTGCGGTTTCCAGTCGTCGCCGCGGCACAATCCGTGCATAATCCCGAATATCGAGGTGGCGACTCCAGTTTCTGACGGCCCGCCCGATTACCGGGATGGCCCCCGGAAGCGCCGGGCGGGTTCCATGGGAGGGTTGGATGGAACCACTGCGCGAACTGCTTACCGCCACCCAGCGCCAGGCGCTGGAGTTCTTCTTCGTCGGGCTGCGCGACGTCTGCGAGGCCGACGTGGATCGCGATGAGCTGTTGTACAACGCCAGCGTCCTGGCGCACTACGCGCAGGTGTCTACCGCCGCGTCGCTCGACATGCCGGCACCGTCCAACCTCAGCGCGGTCTTCGATTGCTTCGTCAGCGACACCACCCTGCACGCGGACGGCGAGATGATGGAGACGGCCGCCGCGCAGTGCCTCCTGCTCGCGGGCTTCTTCGAGGACCAGATGCGCCGCCGCCACAACATCGCGTGGTACGCGGAGCTCGGTGCGGGTTTCTTCGGCCGCGCCGCCGCCATCGCCGACTCCGAGCGCAAGGCGCGGCTGCTCTCCACGCTCGCGCGTCACTTCGAGCCGTGGCGCCGGCGCCCCGCCCGGCGCAGCCGCGAGCTGCGCGCGGGGCCGGACC
>JBFMCA010000155.1:0-7373 GCA_040754955.1 Acidobacteriota bacterium
ACCTTTCCGCCAAGCGGAAAGGTGCCTGGCACCTTTCCCGGGACCTGCTGGTCACCGGGACTTCGGCCGATAAGGGGAAGTACACTCGAGCGGCAAGCCCCGTGCCCCTGTTCCGCCCCCTGCCCCGCCGCGTCACGCGACCGATGTCGGCCCTGATCCTCGCGGCCTGGGCGGCGTCCATGGGCCTGCTCGTGAACCGCTCCTACATCCAGGCGTCGGCCGTGAACCTCGCCACCGATCTGGCCCGCTATGGCCCGACGGCCCAATGGCGAGGCGTGTACTACCGCGGGGAAAAGGTGGGCTTCACGGTCAGCCAGACCGTGCGCACCGAGGACGGCTTCGAGCTGCAGGAAGACGGCCGGCTGCAGATGTCGCTGCTCGGGGCGACGACGGCCGCCACCATCCGGACCACCGCGCGCGTCGACGCGAGCTTCGCCCTGCGCTCGTTCGACTTCTCGCTCGATCCCGGCACGGGCCCCATCCAGGTCGCCGGCCGGGTGGACGGCACGCGCCTCCACCTGACCACCATCACCGGCGGGCAGGCCCGCGCGCACGTGCTGGAGCTCGACGAGCCGCCGGCGCTGATGCTCAGCCTGGCTCGGCGGCTGGCCGCGGCGGGGCTCAGCCCCGGCGCGAGCCACCAGTGGACGATGTTCGACCCGGCTACGCTCAAGAACGCGCCGGTGCGCCTGGACGTCGGGCCGCGAGAGATCGTGCGCGTCGGGGGTCGTCCGACGCCGGCGTTTCCCGTCGATCTGACATTTGCCGGCCTCACCACGCGCGCGTGGGTGACAGACACCGGCGAGGTCGTCCGCGAGGAGAGCCCGCTCGGCCTTCTCACCGTCGCCGAGACGCCGGAGCGCGCGCAGCAGGTTGCGGTGCCCTTCGCCGTGCAGAACGACCTGCTCGAGGCGTCGGCCGTCGTGCCCATCGCCAAGGAGCGCATCGGCGAGCCGCGCGACATCCGGCGCCTGCGGCTGCGCGTGACCGGCGCCGACCTCTCCGGACCCGACCTCGTCGGCGCGGGCCAGCGCATCGAGGGCGATCTCGTCGAGATCACCGACGCGCGGACGTTCACGCCCGGGCCGCGCCCGGCCGACCTCGCGGCCTACCTCCGCCCGGAACCGTTCATCGAGAGCGACGCCCCCGAGATCCAGGCGGAGGCGGCGCGCGCGCTCGCGGGCATCACGGGCACCCGGGCCCGCGCCGAGGCGCTGACCCGGTACGTCAATTTCCTCCTCGAGAAGAAGCCGACCGTGAGCCTGCCGTCGGCCCTCGAGGTCCTGCGCACGAAGGTCGGCGACTGCAACGAGCACACGGCGTTGTACGTCGCGCTCGCGCGCGCCTCGGGCATTCCCGCGCGCATCGCCGTCGGCCTCGTCTCGGTGCGCAACGCCTTCTACTACCATGCGTGGCCCGAGGTGTACATCGACGAGGGGCCGGAGCAGGGCTACTGGCTGCCGGTGGATCCCACGTTCAACCAGTTTCCGGCCGACGCCACGCACCTGCGCCTCGCGCGCGGGGGGCTCGATCGTCAGGCGGCGATCCTCCCGCTCATCGGCAGGATCCAGATGACGGTCATCGACGTCGAGCTGGTGCCGGGCGCGGATCGGGTCATCGTGGGCCGCCGGGCCGCCGACCTCGCGCCGCTCACCGTGCCGCTGCCCCGCCGGACGGCCGGGGGCTGCTGGACCTCGTCGAACCAGTGTCGGGGGTGTCCGTGATCGCCGTCCAGAACCTCGTGAAGCGCTACGGCGCCTTCACCGCCGTCGACGACGTCACGCTCGACGTCCAGCCCGGCCAGATTCACGGCTTCCTCGGCCCCAACGGCGCCGGCAAGACGACGACCATCCGGATGATCGCGGGGCTGCTGCAGCCGACGGCCGGCACGATTGCCGTCAACGGGCACAATCTCGCCGACGATCCGGAGTCGGCCAAGGCGTCGCTCGGCTTCATTCCCGACCGGCCGTTCATCTACGAGAAGCTCACGGCCGGCGAGTTCCTGCGGTTCCACGCGGGCCTCTACGGCATCGACGGCAACGGCATCGACGGGCGCATCGGCGAGATGCTGGGCCTCTTCGAGCTGGCGCGCTGGCGGGACGAGCTCGTGGAGAGCTTCTCGCACGGCATGAAGCAGCGGCTCGTCATGAGCGCGGCGTTCCTGCACCGGCCGCGCGCGGTGCTGGTGGACGAGCCGATGGTGGGCCTCGACCCGCGCGGCGCGCGCCTCATCAAGGAGGTCTTCCGGACCATGGCCGGGCGGGGCGTCGCCATTCTCATGAGCACGCACACGCTGGAAGTGGCCGAGGAGATGTGCGATCGCATCAGCATCATCAACAAGGGCCGCATCATCGCGAGCGGCTCGGTCGGCGAGGTGACGCGGCTCGCCGGCGATCACGACGAGCGCCTGACGCCCGTGTTCCTCAAGCTCACCGGCGGCAGCGGCCTGCAGGAGATTGACGAGGTCCTCTGATGGCCGCCCCCATCGCCTCCGCCGCGCCGCCGCCGTTCCCGTACCTCCTGCTGCCGTCGCTCTGGGCGTCGCGCAACCGGGCCCGACGGCGCGAGCGCGGCGACGGCACGCGCGCGGCCGTGTTCGGCGCCATCGCGCTGGTCGTCGCGGGCGCGCTCTTCGGCGCGTCCTTCTGGGTGACGCTGCAGCTCGTCAGCTACGCCGAGCTCGGGGACTACCTGCTGCGCATCGGGCTCTCCTGGCTCTTCCTCACGTTCCTCTCCTTTCTCGCCTTCAGCGGCATCGTCGTGTCGCTGTCGACGTTCTTCCTGTCCGACGATCTGCGGCTCCTGCTCGTCGCGCCGGTGGCGTCGCGCCGGCTGTTCCACGCGCGCTTTGCGCGCACGCTGGCGCAGGCCTCGTGGATGGTGCTGGTGTTCCTCGTGCCCGTGCTGGCGGGCGTGGGCGTGGCCCGCTGCGCGCCGCCGTCGTTCTACGGCATGGCCCTCGTCACGGTGACGCCATTCCTGGCGATCCCCGTCGCCATCGGCTCGGCGGTGACGCTGCTGCTCGTCAACGTGTTCCCGGCGAGGCGCGCGCGGGACATCCTGATGATGATGGGGCTGGTCTTCGCGGCCAGCATCGTGCTGCTGCTCCGCTTCATCCAGCCCGAGCGGCTCCTGCGGGTCGAGTCGATGCCCGAGGTGACCGACTTCTTCGCCACGCTGCAGTCGCCCGTGACGCCGATGCTGCCGTCGTTCTGGGCGGGCGAAGCGCTCTTTGCCGGCCTCAACGGCGCCACGGATGTCCTGCACCTCTCGGTGCTGTGGACCACCGCGCTCGGTCTCATCGTCCTCACGGGCGCGGCGTTCGAGCGATGGCACTTCGCCGGCTTCAGCAAGGCACAGGAGGCACGCAAGGCGCGCTTCGTGCGCTTCAGGTCGCTCGACCTGCTGGCAGGCCTGCTGCCGCTCTCGCCCGTGCGGCGGCAGCTGCTCGTGAAGGACGTCAAGGTGTTCCTGCGCGACGTCAGCCAGTGGTCGCAGCTCCTGCTGCTGCTGGCGCTGATGCTCGTCTACCTCTACAACTTCAGCGTGCTCGATCTCGACCGCATCCCGTACATGAGCGACGTGCTGAAGAACAGCTACGCCTTCCTCAACCTCGCCATGGCCGGCTTCGTGATGGCCACCGTCACCGTCCGCTTCGTCTTCCCCGCGGTGTCCGCCGAGGGCCTCGCGTTCTGGATCATCCGGACCTCGCCCGTGCCGCTCGCCGACTTTCTCTGGTCGAAGTTCTGGACCGGCCTCGTCCCGGTGCTGCTGCTCACCGAGTGCCTGGTCGTCGCGAGCAACGAGCTGCTGGGCGTCGACCCGTTCCTCAAGTGGGTCACGGCCGTGTCCATCGTCTTCATGAGCTTCGCGCTGGTCGGGCTGGCCACCGGGTTGGGGGCGCGCTATCCGCGCTTCACCGCGGACAACCCGAGCCAGGTGGCCGGCTCCTATGGCGGCGTGGCCTTCATGATCCTGGCCGTGCTCTTCGTGCTCGTCTTCATCGGGCTCATCGGCTGGCCCGCCTCCGTCTACCTCTTCTCGCGGGTGCGGCGCCTGCCGCTGACGGAAACCCGGCAGGCTCTGATCGTGGCTTGTTTCGCGAGCGCCGCCGCCATGAGCGCGCTCACGTGGTGGTACGGCATGCGCACGGGCGTCCGCGCGCTCGAGGATCTCGACCGCGCCCGCTCATGAGAATGCAGCCGGCGCACGTTCGCCGAGGCGGTATGCTTGGGGCAGGCAGAGGCTGATGTCCAACCTGTCCCGGTGCCCCGGCTGCGCGGCGGAACTGCCCATCGTCGATGGGCCGACCCACCGCTACATCGGCGCGTCGCCGGCGTGCTGGGCCCTCTTCACGGGGCTCACCACCGGTGGATCACCGCCGGTGGCCGCGAGCCCCTTGACGCCGCTGCTCGTCGACGCCTACGCCGTACAGCATCACGGCCGGTGCTGCCCGCAGGCCATTCAGTCGGTTGCCGTGCACCTCCTCACGCTGTACGGTGTTCTCGATCGTCAGATCGCGCCGAGCCGGGCACTCTGGATCCGGATGCAGGCGGTGCGCCCCGGCCGGTGCCCGAAACACGAGCGCTTCGAGTGGCTCGAGCCCCCCGACTTCTCGCGGGGGCCGAGCGTGGCCGCGGTCGCGGCCGGCGCCAACCCGGAGGCCCGCGCGCGACTGGCCGAGCAGTACGTCCGGGACGTCTGGGCCCGGTGGGCGCGGCCGCACCGGACCACGGTCTCCGCCTGGTACGACCGCTTCGTCGTCGCTCAAGGCCGCTGATCGCCGACGACCGCTTCCAACCCTGCTCGGCGCCGACCCCATCAAACGGGGCATGGGTCTCGTCAGGCACGCCGTGCGTCACGCCGTCCGTCACCACGCCCGCGCGCGCGGCTTCTCTGCCGCGGCGCTCGCCACGCTCGCGCTGGCGATTGGCGCCACGACGGCCATCTTCAGCCTGGTGCACGCCACGCTGCTCCGGCCGCTGCCCTACGCCGAACCCGACGCGCTGATCATGGTCTGGCGGCCCGGGGCCGCCGGGGAGACAACGCGGTTGTCGGCCAGCGAGGTCCGGAGCTACGCCGCCGAGGCGCGGAGCTTCGACGCTTTCGGCGTGTGGATGACGACGGCCTCGAACCTCACCGGTGGCGGCGAGCCCGAGCGCGTGGCGTCGGCCGCCGTCACGCCAGGACTCTTCCGGGTGCTCGGAGTCGCGCCCCTGCTGGGCCGCCCCGTCGAGGACGACGATGCCGTTGTCGGACGGGAACGGGTCGTCGTCCTCGGACACGGCCTGTGGCAGCGGCGGTTCGGCGGCGACCCGGCCATCGTTGGGCGCGACATCGAGCTGAACGACGCCGCGCACCGCGTGATCGGCGTGATGCCGCCGTCCTTCCGGCTGCCGCTCGACTTCGGGGCGGATCGATCCAGCGAGGCCTGGACACCGCTGGCGCTCGAGGCACCGGAGCTCGCCGGCTGGGGCAACCGATCGCTCGTCGCCGTTGCGCGACTCGCCGCGGGCGCGACCCCGGCGTCGGCGACACGGGAGCTGGGTGCCGTGGCGACGGGCTGGATCCGCGCCGGGCATGTGGTGGACCAGGGCGACGGCGCGCTCTTCCGCAGCGCCGTGCCCCTCGGCGCCTTCGTGGCCGGCCGGGCGCGGGACGTCCTGATCGCGCTGCTCGTGGCCGTCGGCCTGATGCTGCTCGTCGCCGCCGCCAACGTCGGCGGCCTGTTCCTGGCCGAGGCCTCGGCGCGCCGGCGCGAGCTGGCCGTGCGCGGCGCGCTCGGCGCCGAGCGCCGGCACGTGGTGGCGGAGCTGCTGACCGAGAGCGTCGGCCTGGCCCTTCTGGGCGGCGTCCTCGGCCTCGCCGTCGCCGGAGCGGCCCTCGGCGGCTTCGCGTCCGCCGGTGTCGTCCCGCTTCCCAGAGGAGACGAAGCGGGCCTCGACGGCCTGGTCCTGGCGTTCGCGCTGGCGGTTGCCATCGCCAGCGGCGCTTTCTTCGGACTGCTCCCGGCCCTGGCCGTCACGCGCGCCGACCACGCGGCGCTCCTGCAGGACGGCGGCCGGACGTCGACCGCTGGCCGCGGCGCCAGACGGCTGCGCGGAGCGCTCGTCATCGGCCAGATCGCGGCGTCGATGGTGCTCGCCGTCGGGGCGGGCCTGGTCACGCGAAGCCTGCTGGCGATGAGCGCCATCGACCTGGGTTTTCAGCCGTCGGGCGTGCTCACGGCGCAGGTGCAGTTGCCGCCGGCGCGTTACCCGGAACCTGGCGACGTGGTGCGTTTCTACCGGCGCGTGACAGAGGCGCTCGCGACGACGCCCGGCGTGGCCAGCGCGGGCGCAGTGCGCGTGCTCCCCCTGGCGGCCGACATCGGCGACTGGTCCATCACCATCGAGGGCCGGCCGTACGATCCGGTGGAGAACCCGAACGCCGACTTCCAGGCGGCCACGCCCGGCTACTTCAGCGCGATGGGCCTGCCGCTGCTGCGTGGGCGCCTCTTCACCGATCGCGACGACGAGATGAGCCCGCTCGTCGCCGTCATCAATGACGTAATGGCCGCGCGGTACTGGCCGGGCGTCGAGGCACTCGGCCGGCGCTTCCACATGGGCACCGCCGAGCAGCCGTGGGTGACCGTGGTCGGCGTCGTCGGAACGATAAGGCACAACGCCATCGTCGAGGAGCCGCGCGCCGAGATGTACCTGCCGCATGCGCAGCTTCCGCGCGAGATCGGCGGCACGCCGCGATCCATGACCCTCGTGGTCCGGACCGCCGGCGCGCCGCTCGCCCTCGTCGGCATGGCGCGCGACGCCGTTCACTCGCTCGATCCGTCCCTGCCGCTGGCCAATATCCGGACCATGGAGGACGTGACCCTCCGCGCGCTGGCCGGACCACGCACCGCGGCGTGGCTGCTCGTCGCGTTCGCGGCGCTCGCCCTGGTGGTCTCGGGACTCGGCGTGTATGCCGCCGTGGCGCTGCTCGTCGCCGAGCAGCGGACGGAGATCGGCATCCGCATGGCGCTCGGCGCGTCGCGCGGATCGGTCGTCACCGGCGTGCTCCGGCACGGGCTGGCGGTGATGGCGGCCGGCCTCGCGCTCGGCACGGCCGCTGCGGTGGCGGGGTCCACGGTCGTCGGCAGCCTCCTGCACGGCGTGGCGCCGCGCGACCCGGCGAGCTTCACGCTTGCCGCGGCCACCCTTGCCGCCGCGGGCCTGCTGGCGGCGCTCGTGCCGGCCCTCGCCGCGGCGCGGATCGACCCCACCGCGGCCCTGCGCGGCTGAGCCGGACGGCCCGGCCGAGGCAGCCAACCATCGGGCCGCGGCCTCCGTCCAACCCCTCACGATATTCTGCGAGGCTATATATCGGGCGGGTGGGGC
>JBFMCA010000156.1:0-7345 GCA_040754955.1 Acidobacteriota bacterium
GGGCGCGCCATGCCGCCTGGCGTCCCTCGCGCTCCGCGCTCTCGCTCGCGCTCGTCGCCTTCGCCTGCTTCGTCATCGTCTCGGTCGGCGCGTTCCGCAAGGACCCCGTGGGGCTCTCGCTCGATCGCGCGTCGGGCACGGGCGGCTACGCGCTGATGGCCGAATCGGTCGCGCCGCTCATGCACGACCCCAACCGTCCAGCCGGCCGCGAGGAGCTGGGGCTGCCCTCTTCCGATCCGCTGCTCGACGCCGCGCGCATCACCCGCTTCCGGCTCCGCCCGGGAGACGATGCAAGCTGCCTGACGCTGTATCGGCCGCTCCACCCGCGCATCGTGGCGCCGGAGGCGGTGTTTCTCGACGAGCCGCGCTTCGCCTTCGCCGCGAGCCTGGCCGAGACGCCCGAGGAGCGCGCCAACCCGTGGCGGCTGCTTGCGCGCGCGCCGGAGGACGGCACCGTGCCGGCCATCGTCGATCAGACGACGCTGACCTACGTGTTCCATGCGGGCCTCGGCGACGAGATCCACCTGCCGGCGGGCGGCGGCGAGGTGCTGCGCCTGCGTGTGGTGGGCGTGCTGGCCGACGCCGTGTTCCAGTCGGAGATCGTCATCGGCGAGGCGCACTTCGTGCGCCTCTTCCCGCGCATCGACGGCTACCGCATCTGGATGATCGAGACGCCTGAGGAGACCGCCGCCGACCTGGCGGCGCTCGTCGAAGCCAGGCTGGGCGACCTCGGCGTGGACGTCGTGGACACGCGCGCGCGCCTCGCGGCGTACCACCGCGTCGAGAACACGTATCTCTCCACGTTCCAGGCGCTCGGCGGGCTGGGCTTGCTGCTCGGCACACTCGGGCTCGGCGCCGTCCTCGCGCGCAACGTCCTCGAACGCCGGCGCGAGCTGGGGCTGCTCGGCGCGGTGGGCTTCACGCCTGCGCACTTGCGCACGCTCGTCCTGGCCGAGAGCGCCGTCATGGTCTGGGGCGGCATGGCCCTGGGCGCCGGCGCCGCCGCGCTGGCCATCGCGCCGGCCATTGCCGAGCGGGGCCAGGCGCTGCCCTGGGTCAGCCTGGCCTGGCTCCTCGCCGGCGTCGGCCTTGCGGGCATGCTCGCCGCGCTCGGGGCCGTCCGCATGGTCACCGCGACAGCCACCGTCGTGGCGCTCAAGGGGGAATAGACCGCCGATACCTACTAGAATGCTCCCGGCGTTTCATTCACACTTCGAGGCGGGAGGCGGCAGATGGGCTGGGGTGTGTTCGTCGCGGGCGCGGTGGCGTCGTGGGGGCTGTACGGCGTGTCGCTGCACAAGGGACAGGTGGCGCTCGGCAGCCCGCTGCGCGCGCTGCTGTGCGTGGGCGTCGCGTACTTCCTCATCGGCGTGCTCGTGCCGGTGGTGGCGCTGGCCGCGCAGGGCGAGCTGCGCAGCTTCAACATGTCGGGCACGGCCATGGCGACCCTTGCCGGGGCGCTCGGCGCGATTGGCGCCGTGTGCATCATCTACGCGTTCAAGGTCGGCGGATCGCCGCTCTACGTGATGCCGCTCGTCTTCGGCGGCGCGCCGCTCGTCAACGTGCTCGCCAGCATCGCGCTGCACCCGCCGAAGGCGGCGCCGAGCCCGCTGCTCTATGTCGGGTTCCTGCTCGCGGCGGCAGGCGCGGGGATGGTGTTGTACTACCGGCCGGCGAGCTGAGACCGCAGGAGGCTCGCGGCGGCTGGGCTCCAGTGGCCGGTCCGCGTCCGGCTCAGCGCCTGCCCTGCACCTCGTAGCGCAGCTCCACCATCCCGTTCCGGTAGGCCTTGACCTCGGCGAGGTGCAGCGCGACGTCCCTGTCGAGGCCGTCGAAGAACGGGATGCCGTCGCCGATCGCAATCGGCACGATGGAGTACCGCACCTCGTCGGCCAGCCCGCGGCGCAGGCACTCGCCCGCCACCGTGGCGCCGCCGACAACCCAGATGCTCCGGAACCTGGGGCGGAGCCGATCGGTGACGATCTGGGCCAGGTCGCCCGCGTGGAACTCCACGTTCGCCCGGGTCCGCGGCAGGTGACGGGTGGTGAGCACCGCCGTTGGCGTGTCGCCGTACGCCCACCCCATCCCCCGCGCCTCGAAGCCGAGCGCGGTCTCGTAGGTGCGCGACCCCATGACGTAGCAGTCGATGGTCTTGAGAAAGGCCTCGACGAATGCGGGGTCCAGCTCGTCCCCGCGCGGGAATTCATCCGCGGTCTCGAGCCAGTCCACGCGCCCGTCCCGGCGGGCGATGAAGCCGTCGAGGCTCGCCACCATGTGGATGGTGACGCGCGATTCAGCGTGCGCCGTCAT
Source organism: Acidobacteriota bacterium (assembly GCA_040754955.1). GTDB lineage: Bacteria > Acidobacteriota > Vicinamibacteria > Vicinamibacterales > UBA2999 > JBFMCA01. Next base: position 2,311 of record JBFMCA010000156.1, read on the forward strand.
GCGGTGACATGGCGCCGCGCGTGACGCCGACGGGGACGGTGGGGCTCGACGATGAATCGGGCAATGGGCGCTCCGATGGGCCGGTCGGGCGTTCGCGCTGACCTTACCACTGGTACCCCACCGCGAGCGACAGGCGCGTTGCACCGAGGTTCCCACGAGGCTGCCAGAGGGCGTTGATGTGGGTCGCCTCGAGCCGCAGCGACACGTGGGGGGTGACGCAGACGCGCGCGCCCACGCCGGCCACGGGCCCCCACCCCACGTCGGTAGCGTTCGCCATTGACCGGTGAAGCGGACCGGTTGCGTCTCGGGTGCGCGTGCGCATGACGCCGAGGCCGCCGAGCACATACGGCCGGACGCGGCCGCCCGTCAGCAGGTCGAACGTCACGATGCCGGACGCCACGATGGCCGACGTGCCGCCGTCGTCCATGCCACCCATCCCGTGCACCTCGAGCCCGAAACGCAGCCGGGCGAGCGGACGCACGGCGATTCCGCCGCCGATGGAGACGCCGCCGCCGAACGGCGTCGAGTCGCCGAGTCTCGAGAGCGCTCCCCAGCCGAGGCTCCCCGATAGCTCGACAGGAGCCTGCGTCGCCGCCGTCTAAGCCAGAACCGGAGCGGGCAGGACCAGGAACATGAGAACGAGCGTGAATCTGCGCATCGGAACACCTCCGCTCCGTAATGTGCGGCTTCGTGTCCAGATGGCTCGTCGCGATTCCGCAACCCTCCCGGGCCCGCCGTCGTCTAAGCCGCCGAGATGCCCCTCCTCGATCACCTCGCCCAGGTTGGCGATCTTCGCCGCCCTCGCGGCGGTGCTCGCGGCCGTGGGCCTCTACGGCGTGATGGGCTACATCGTGTCGCGGCGCACGCGCGAGATTGGCATCCGCATGGCGCTCGGCGCCAGCCGCGGCGCCGTCGTCGGGCTCCTGGTGCGGCAGGGCCTGATGCCGGCCGCGGTGGGACTGACGCTCGGCGTGGCCGGCGCCATGGCCGCGGGACGCTACCTGGAATCGCTGCTCTTCGGCGTGCGGCCCGACGACCCGGTGGTCATCGGCGGCGCGGCGGTGCTCATGGCGGTGGTGGCCGCGCTGGCCGCCCTGGCGCCGACGGCGCGGGCCACCGGCGTGGTGCCATCCGCGGCGCTGCGCACCGAGTGACACGCGGCGTGGCCGCCGACCGGCTACTCGCTGGCGCGGCGCCGTCTCTCAGGCGGCGACTTGCCTGCTTTCTGCCACCTGACCCGTTTCCAGCCACGCGATAGCGACGGTGAGCACCGCATAGGCCGCCAGCGCGGTGGCAGCCATCGCCCGGTCGGTTGCAGGCGGCGCAGTGAACAGCATGCCGGTCTGCATCGCGAGCATCGCCAGGCCGAACACGGGCATCGCGAACTGTCGCCGACCAGCCCGTGGCCGCGACGTCGCCAGGTACATCCCCATCGCGCCGAGGAGCAGAACGCCCTCCAGCGCAAGCGTCACGTACGGGTAGTCCCACAACCCGAACCCGACTTTGGCCGCGTTGTCATAGAGCGGGAGGTCGGGACGATGCACGATGAGATCCAGCGGCCAATGCGAAAAGACGGCTGCGCCCACCACCACGGCGTCGCGGCCGCTTGGCCAGAAAGCTCGGGCCGTAGTGTCCGACGAACATGGTGCACCTCCCGCGGTGTGACGCGCCGCCAGCCCGTCAACGGCGATCGTTGATGGCCCCCGCCTCAAGCCGTCAGGCCGGGTTCTTCGACACCATACCGCGCTTGCGCGCTTCTTCGTCAATCTGAGGGCGGGGGAACCGTGCCCAGGCTCGCTACGGCACGGTGGAGAACTCCGGCCGGTAGGTCGCGACCCCCGCGAGGGCGCCCCGGACCTCGGGGTTCAGCACGGCGACCATGAACGCGTCGGCAGGGACCTCCCATTCGCACTGCAGGCCCATGGCGCCGGCCGGCTCGAACCCGAACCGCGGATAGAACTCGGGGTGGCCGATGACGACGATGAAGGGGCACCCGTCACGGCGGAGGCGCTCGATGCCCTGCTCGACGAGCCGGCTGCCGATGCCGCGGTGCTGGTGATCGGGACGAACCGCCATCGGCCCGAGCGCCGCGCCGGCCACGGCCCCGACCGTCAGCGGGCTGAACATGATGTGGCCGACCACCATGCCGTCGGCGACCGCCACGAGAGACACGAGCACGCCGCCATGCGCGCGCAGCGCATCGACGATGCGGCCCTCCTGGTCCTGGCCGAAGGCCTGGCAGTTGACGTCGCGAACGGCGTCGGCGTCCCAGGGCCGCTCATCCCGGATTTCGATCACGTGGTGCTCAACTCCTGGCATGTGGATCCACGCGTCTCCTTGATCGAGGTTGGGTCCCCGCCGTGGTGAGCGCGATCGCGAGGACGAGGCCCGCGACGACCAGGTCGAAGCCGATACACAACTGCGGATACCAGGGCCCGACGACCGGCTGAGAGCGTTCCAGGTGGAGGCCCACGTCCCACGCGACGTGGCCAACCCATCCCGCCACGAGCCACCACGCGGAATGGCGCCATCCGAACCAGGCAATACCACCGAACAGCGCGACGCCACCCAGTTCAAGCGCGATCCACGATGGCGATGCGGAGGCGAGACCAAGGGCGGCATAAATGGACGCGACGACGGCGAGCCCGATAGCGGCGGATCGGATTGGTCGCGCCTGTTGGACAACGAAGCGTGCGACGAGGGCTGCCAGGCAGGCGCCAGCGGTGATCCAGATGAGCATGACCTTGGGGGCAAGCTGCGTGACGACCGCGCGTGAGACGCGGCGGCCGCATGCCGCGGATTGTGCCACAACACCTGCCCCGCCATCGACTCCACGCGCTTGTTGGGCGGCACCCGGGGTGCTAGGCTGGCGTCATGACGATCAAGGCCCGGGTGCGAGGCGGCAGGCTCGTCGTGGATGAACCCACCAGCCTTCCGGAAGGTACGGAAGTCGAGCTGCTGCCGCTGGATCCGGGCGACTGGCTGACCGAAAGCGACCGCGCCGCGCTGCACGCGGCTCTCGAACAGTCGAATATCGATGTCGCCAAGGGTCGCCTCGTCGACGCTGCCGACGTACTCCAGAGGTTGCGGCTGCGATGACGAAGTGATCGTCCGCGCCCTCTGGGGTGCACGACGAGAACGGGGCCCGGCGCTGTAGTCAGGCCCCTTGGTTCGTGCGCCACATCTTCTGGGCACTCCGTTCCTTCCAGACATGCCGCCGCAGGCGCGGAATACATGCATGGCGCGGTACTGCTGCGCTGCCGGGTATCCGGCGGTGTCAACCGGCGTTTGCCTGGACTCGACCCCGATGGGGGCGTAAGGTCGCAGGCAGGAGGTGGTGACATGCCGAGCCATCGACGCTCCATCCTCCACAGCCTGCCCGCGTTTCTGGGGGTGAAGTGCACCGGGAATATCGGAGAGCGGTTAGTGTGAGTTGATTATTCGTTGCTGTCAGTGGTCATAGCAAGCCCTGCGAGCGATCGGCGGCCTGCGCGAGGGACTGAGGGGCGGGATCGAGAATGCCGCCGAGCGCCCCCGCGTCAGACAGCGATGCGATGGGAGCGTCTCCACGCAGCTGCGCCAAGTACTGCGCCTCGTATTCCGCAGGCGGCACGTAGCCAATCGGTTCGAGGAGCCGCCGATTGTTTGAAGAAATCGACCCATCGAAGCGTGGCGAACTCGACGGCCTCCAGCTGTCGCCACGGTCCCTTTCGTTGAATGACCTCCGTCTTGAAGAGGCCGATGATCGATTCGGCGAGTGCGTTGTCATAGGAGTCGCCGCGGCTGCCGACCGAGGGCTCGATGCCGGCCTCGGTCAACCGGTCCGTGTACCGCATCGCCAGATACTGCGAGCCGCGGTCGCTGTGATGTACGAGATCAGTGGCACCGGCGTCGCGCCGGTCGTAAATGGCTTGCTCGAGCGCATCGAGGACGAAGTCGGTGCGCAGCGATGCGGACACGCGCCAGCCGACGATGCACCGCGCGAAGACGTCGATGACGAAGGCCACATACACGAAGCCACGCCAGGTCGCCACATACGTGAAATCCGCGACCCAGAGCTGATTCGGCCGTGTCGCCACAAACTGACGATCGACGAGATCGGCCGGCCGCGTGGCCACCGGGTCGGCCTGCGTCGTGACCGTCCACGCCCGTCCGCGCACGGTGCCGCGCAAGCCCATCGCGCGCATCAGCCGCTCGACGGTGCAGCGCGCGGTCCGAATCCTTTCGCGCCGCAACTGCCGCCAGACCTTCCGGGGACCATAGACCTGCTCGTGCTCGTCCCACACGCGCTGAATCTCGACGCGCAGCTCCTCGTCGCGCCGTGCGCGGGCGGAGCGCTTCGTCGCATCCCGTTGCTGCACTTTCCGCAGGCTTAGGTCGACGGAGCGATCGGCAGCAGCGCGCAGATCGGCTCGACTCCGTATTCTTCACGGTGCTGATCGATGAAGGTGACCATCACTTCGGTCGGCGGTCGAGCTCCGCCTGGGCGAGAAACGCCGCCGCCTTCTTGAGGATTTCGTTGGCGCGTTTCAGTTCGAAGTTTTCACGCTGCAGCTGTTTCAGCTGGGCGCGCTCGTCGGTCGTCAGGCCAGGGCGCGCGCCGCGATCGCGCTCGGCCTGGCGCACCTATCGCGGAGCGCTTCGGACGTGCAGCCTAACTTCTCGGCGACGGATCGAATCGTCGCCCACTGCGACGGGTGCTCGGTCGCATCGTCGAACACCATGCGGACGGCGCGTTCACGCAGCTCGGGGGAATACTTGCTGGGTCGGGCCATTGGGTCCATCCTGTCTCGAAATGGGCCCTCCGATAAACCCGGTACGATTCAGTGCCGTCTCTGCTCGGTCGCTCGCACGTCCTTGTCTTTAACGACACGATGATCAGATCGATATTCGTGTGGACGATTGACAAACCGAAGTCATATCAACGCTCCGGTTTCCCGCGCCGCACGAAATGATTGGACAGCCCTTTGGAGCAAGGAGAATGGGGTATGTCCAGACAGAAACCAGGCGAGGCTGGGGCCTCGGAGGGAGCCCG
>JBFMCA010000157.1:0-7307 GCA_040754955.1 Acidobacteriota bacterium
GCGCCGCGGACGGGCCCCGCACTGCGACGTGTCGCGCGAGCTGCACGCTATGTCGTCACGCCCCATCATTGCCGCCAATTCTTTGCCCATGCCGGGTACGGTCATGCAACTGGGAACCGGGATTAGAAGCTGCGGGCGGCTTGGTTCTCATGGCGGCCGCCGTGCTGGCGCTGATCGTCGCCAACTCACCTCTCGCGATCTACTATGCGGCGCTGCTGGAGGTTCCGCTTACTATCACGGTCGGTACCGTCGGAATCGCCAAGCCCGTCCTGCTGTGGATCAACGACGGACTAATGGCGGTGTTCTTCTTTCTCATCGGTATGGAGTTGAAGCGCGAGGTACTTGATGGGCACTTGTCAAGCCTGCGCCAGGCTAGCCTGCCGGCGTTCGCGGCCGTAGGTGGAATGCTGGTGCCTGCCGGCTTCTACGCGGCGCTCAACTGGACCGACTCCGTTGCGATGAAGGGGTGGGCGATCCCGACCGCGACTGACATTGCTTTTGCCTTGGGGGTTCTCTCCCTTCTTGGGAGACGGGTTCCGGCGGCGCTGAAAGCCTTTCTCTTGAGCGTCGCCATTTTCGACGATCTTGGGGCCATCGTCGTGATTGCGCTTTTCTACACGGCCGATCTGTCCGCTGTTTCGCTGGCCGTCTCGGCCCATCTGATCGTGGCTCTCGGGGTTCTCAATCGCGCAGGCGTGGTGAAGCCAGCCGCCTACGTCCTGATCGGCATTCTCTTGTGGGTGGCAGTCTTGAAGTCGGGCGTACACGCGACGCTGGCGGGGGTTGTACTGGCGATGTTCATTCCGCTGCGCATGGCCGATCAGTCCGGGGCGCTGACGCCCGAGTCGCCTCTGCGAGACCTCGAACACACGCTGCACCCGTGGGTGGCATTTGGGATTCTGCCTATTTTTGCCTTCGCCAATGCCGGGGTCTCGATCGCGGATCTGTCGATCCGCGACACGTTTCATCCAGTACCTCTTGGCATCGCGACTGGACTGTTTCTCGGCAAGCAGATCGGGATCCTGGCGTTTTGCTGGATTGGCATACGGGCGCGAATCGCCTCGCTTCCTGAAGATGTCGGCTGGTGGCAACTACACGCTACGGCGTTGCTGTGCTGCATCGGATTCACAATGAGTCTATTCATCGCTTCCCTAGCCTTCGAGCAAGGCAGTACGCCCTATCTGGGCCTCGAGCGGCTCGGCATCTTGGTCGGATCACTGGTTTCCGGGCTGATGGGCTACAGCTTGCTTCGCGTGACCTCGACCAATGGGACCGCAGCCGCATAACAACAGCATGCAGCTGACGGCGCTGCGCGGCGCGGCTGAAGCCGACCGTTGGACGGAGTCGGTCAGCCGCGGTCTTTCCAGTATCCGGGACGTCGCTTGGTGTGGGCGACGGCGATCACGTAGAGGTCGGCGGGCCGTTCGCGGTAGACGATGTTGTAGGGGAAGCGGTCGACCAGGAGCTGCCGGTAATCGCCCGAACCGCCACTCCTGTGACCGACACCCGGGTGTTCACGGATCAGAGCGATTGTCTTCGCGACAGCGTCGTAGAAATCGGCACCGAGGCCGGGTCGCTTAGTTTCATACCACCGCACGGCCTCCGCGAACTCCACCGACGCGGGCGCCGCGAGGTAGACCGGCTTCACCGTCCGAGCAGGTCCTTGGCAACGCGATCCTTGACCTTGTCCCAGGGCTCGAGGGGCATTCGACCCGCTTCGATCTCTACGATCCGGCGGCTGATTTCGGAGTCCCACGCTTGCTGGGCGTCGGCGTCTGCGGGGCCGTCGAGGCTGGCCAGCAGCTCCGCCGCCAATTCGGCGCGGGCCTCCTCGCTCAGGCGGAGGGCGTCGGCGAGCACGGCTGCGGTGCCTTTCGTCATGGGTCGATCCTACGCCCAGGCTCCCCGGCTAACAAGCGGCTGCACTTGACGGCGGCCGCGGTAGGATCGGGGCCAATCGAGACGCCTCCGTGCGGCCGCCGCAAGTGAGCCGCAGGCGTTGGACGGACACACGACTCGCAGATGTGACACTCGGAACAGTATGACTTGGGCGCGCCGCGAAGATGTCGCATCGAACCGAGTCGCGTTACAGCGGGACCTGGCCGACGCCTACCTGTCGATTGGGCGCGAGGTCGACGTGCTGGTCGCACCGGTGGGCCTCGCGTGGGCCCGCTGCCTCCTGTCTTGCGGCGAGCATCATGTACTCCACGTTGACAGGGCGCAGTGCGGGCGCTCCGCATCCGCCGGTCATTCGTGGCCACCCGGTCTACGCCGCAGACGCAGACCCGTTTGAGGCGGTATTGGATTGCAGTCGTCTCGTTGCGCGGGTTGACCTTCCATCAGAGACCGCTGCCGAGTTGCAGCGCATATCGTGGGACGTGTATTCGTCGCAACGTGCCCAATAGCGGCGTTGCGTGCCACGGCTGACGCCCGGGCGTGATTGCTGGACCACGCGACGCACGACGACGTCTCGCTGAAGCTCCACAGGGCCGTTCGAGTGCGGCCCCCAGGCCCTGCTTCTCATGCTGTTCGCGAAAATCCCGGCACGGCTGTCCGTCTGTCTCTAAAGGCCCTGGCCGACGACCGGGTCCCCACCAGAGGAGAGGCGCATGAAGAAGATCAGCAGACGACACGCGTTATATGGAGTGGCCACCCTGGCGGCAGGTTCGGTTGGTCTGGACGCACGTCAGCAGCGTCCGCCAGCTGCCGCGACGCTCACCGGTACCGCAGCGGAGATCGCTTCACTGCACGGTGTCTTCCTCGGCGATATCGTGACGCGGCTCAAGGGACAGTCGATGACTTCGAGGGCCGGGGCCGGTCAGCTCCTGACGTTCCTGGGCCCGGACACGTTTCCCGGCGACCAGGCGAAGACTGTGGCCGAGCTGCTCGATATCGTCTGCAACAACGATCTCACCCTTGACGAGATGCAGCGCCGCCTCAACGCCTTGATCGAGAGAGCGGCGAAGGAGGCCGGCGAACTGCTGCGGGCGGTACTCGATATCGCTCGCGACAGCCTTCGATTCCTTTCCGAGCGGCTCAAGGACCCCAAGACTGCGCGCGTCGCCGCGGTAGTAGCCAGTGATGTGACAGGTGCCCTGGCGGGCATTGCCACTGCCGCGAAAGTCAGCTCACATCCACTCGTGCTGGCACTCGGTGCCGCCGCCGGTGCACTGCCGGCCTCGGCCAAGGCCTGGGACGAGTTCGTGAGAACCGCGAAGTAAGCGGGCGTGCGGACCGGGCCGGCGTTCAGGGAAGGCCGCGACCTGTGTTGGGAGACCGGGACGGAACGCGATGCCCTCGTGACCTGATCGAGCGGAACGAGACGACCGTCAACGACGCTCAGGGTCATCCCGTGACGATGTACGAGAAATCGTGACGGTGTGGCGGAGACAGGGCCACGGGTCGCAGCTCAGCGGCGTGGACAGGTGGAGCGAGACGGCGGCTGGCCGGGAATGAAGGGCGCCACGCGATGACACGATGGGTCGCGATCCTGACGGCGGCGCTGCTGCCCGGCACGGTCTGCGCCCAGGACGCGCCACAGCCATGGCACGGCATGGCGACCGCCGAGCTCGCCACGGTGTACGTGCTGGACGATGCGGGCGTTGAGACACGCGGCAAGCTCCTCCGCCTGAGCGAGGACTCCATCGTGCTGCCGACTCGCCGGGCTGCGCAAACGTCGGCCGCTGGCGGCCGCGGCTGACGCCGTGGCGCGATTCGGGGGCCCCGTCGTGAGCAACCACTGTGGAGAGGGGCGACGTACCAAGGGGGGCCTCTCCACGAATCACCCTGTTGCGGCCCACGGCTCTCGGTGGCATATTGAGCGCGCCGCGCCTCGGCCATCGTCAGGCGGTCCGGGTGCCGATGAGAGGAGCACAACCGCAAGAACCACTACCAGTGCCACGGGGGTGTCGATGCCGATAGTGATTACCGGAGACGTGCCAGGTCAGACCCGCGAAGGCTATGAACAGACGATCAAGGCCCTTGGGGAGACCCTCAAGGGGGCGCCGGGCTTCATCATGCATCTCGGGCACCCAATCGAGGGGGGGTGGCGTGTCATCGAAGTCTGGGAATCATCCAAGGCCGCGAGCGAGTGGTTTGCCAAGCACGTTCGGCCGAATCTTCCGCCTGACATCAAGCCGCACCGGCACGTTCAAGAGCTGCACACGCTAATCACGAAGTAACGGTGCGGCGCGCAACCGGGATTGCCGACGGCGGAGCCCGCCCCGGCACCCGCGCGGCGGCGCTCCACGTGTCGACCGGTGTGTACGCGGCCGTAGAGGGTGCCCACTCGTCGCTGGGGTGACGGGCGGTGACAGCGGCTAGCGTTCGCTGTTTCTTCGACTGGCCGTGCCGCGACCCGCTCGCCTGATGCCAACCGCGCCGTCCTGCCTCCGTCCAATCCACCAGATGCACGAGAGCGACCGTGCCGCTGTCGCGGCCGTCAGCGCGGGCGACAGCCAGGCGTTCAGGACGCTCGTGGACCGCCACAGCCGCTACGTGCGGCGTGTGGCGTTCCGCATGGTCGGCAACGCCGCCGATGCCGACGATGTCGTGCAGGAGACGTTTCTGAAGGCGTACCGGCAGCTCGAGCGTTTCGAGGCGCGGGCCGACTTCAGGACCTGGATTCACCGGATTGCCGTGAACAGCGCCATCGACTTCATCCGTGCCCGCCGCCACCGCGAGGTGGCGCACGACCCGGCCGACCTCCAGGACGGCCCCGGCGACACGGCCGTCAGCGGCGCACCCGAGCCCGAGCGGCAGGTGCTCAGCGCCGAGATTTCCGACCACGTGGCGGCGGCGCTCGGCGGGCTGACTGCCATGGAGCGTGCGGCGTTCATGCTGCGCCACATGGAAGGCCGGTCCATCGCCGAGATCTGCGCCGCGCTCGGCCTCAAGCCGCAGGCGGCCAAGCACAGCGTGTTCCGCGCGGTGAAGAAGATGCGCGTCGCGCTCGAACCCTTCGTTCACCGCCAGGCCGAGGACGCCGCGCAGGCGGCGGGACGCTGATGCACCTGACCCACGACGAGCTGGTCGCGCACTACTACGGCGACGCCGACCCGGCCGCCGCGCCGCGGCTCGACGCGCACCTCGCCGGCTGCCCGGCGTGCCAGGCGGAGCTCGCGCGCGTACGGGCGGTGCTCGCGCTGGTGGAATCCGTGCCAGAGCCCGAGCCGGGCCCCGCGTACGAACGGGAGGTCTGGGCACGGCTGCAGGACCAGCTCGTCACCCCGGCGCCCTGGTGGCGGCGCCTCCTGACGGTGCCCGCGCGCTGGGCGGTGGCCGGCACGGTGGCAGCCGCCCTCATCGGCGCGTTTCTCGCGGGCTGGCTCGCCCGCGGTGCGCCAGACGACGCCGCGCCGGCCGCGACCACCGCCGACGCGGGCGGCGATGAGGCGCCGGTGCGCGAGCGGGTTCTCCTCGTCGCCGTGGGCGAGCACCTGGATCGGACGCAGATGGTGCTCGTCGAGGTGATGAACGCGGACGATGGGGCGGCGGTGAGCCTTGCGTCGGAGCGGGAGCGGGCCACGGACTTGGTGGCCGCCAATCGCCTCTATCGCCAGACGGCCGCCATGGCGGGCGACGAGGCGCTCGACTCGGTGCTCGAGGAGCTGGAGCGCGTGCTGCTCGACATCGCGAACGGGCCGGCCGACCTGACGGGCGACGACCTCAACGCGCTGCGCGCCCGCATCGAGAGCCGCGGGCTGCTGTTCCGCGTGCGGGTGCTGTCGGGAGAGATCAAGGCGCGTGAGCAGCGGGATGTGATGGGAGTGCAGAGAGGAACGACATCATGAGCGTGACGAAGACGATGGCGGCTGCCCTGCTGGCGGTTGCGCTGGCGGCGCCGGCGGCGGCGCAGCCGGTGGACGCGGGCGACCAGGCAGAGCGCCAGCCCGCAGAAGAGGCAGGGGCGCGCGAGCAGGCCGACCGGGCGCGCGAGCAGGCCGAGCGGGCGCGCGAGTCCGCCGAGCGCGCACGCGAGCGCGAGCTGCGCGAGTACGAGCGCGGGCACGAGGCGCTCGAACGGGCCGAGTGGGCGGCCGCGGTCGATCGCTTCCGCGCCGTGTCGGCCGTGGCCGGCGCGCGGGCCGACGCCGCGCTCTACTGGCAGGCGTACGCGCTCGACAAGCTGGGGCAGCGCGCCGAGGCGCTGACGGCGCTGGCCGAGCTGTCGAAGACCTTCGCGAACAGCCGCTGGCTGAGCGACGCGCGCGCGCTCGAGATGCAGGTGCGCCAGAGCGTGGGCCAGCCGGTCCGGCCCGAAGCCGCCGGCGACGAGGAGCTCAAGCTCCTCGCCCTCAACGCGCTGCAGCACTCGGCGCCCGAGCAGGCGCTGCCGATGCTCAGGCAGGTGCTCGAGGGCACGCAGTCGCTCAAGCTCAAGGAGCGCGCGCTGTTCGTCCTCGCCCAGAGCCGCTCGCCCGAAGCGCGGACGATCCTGGCCGACACCGCCCGGCAGTCGAACCCCGACCTCCAGCGGCGCGCCATCGACTACCTCGGCGTGCACGGCTCGGCCGAGAACCGGGCGCTGCTCGCCGAGCTGTACCAGTCGCTCGAGGACGTGGACGTGAAGCGCCGCATCCTCCGCGCCTACATGGTCTCCGGCGACCGCGCGCGCGTGCTGGCGGCCGCCACCGGCGAGCGCTCGCCGGAGCTGCGCGCCGAGGCCGTACGGCAGCTCGGCGTGATGAACGCCCAGGAGGAGCTCTGGCAGCTGTATCAGAAGGAAGCGGCCGTCGAGGTGAAGCGCCAGATCCTGCAGGCCATGTTCATCGGCGGCGGCAGCGCCCGCCTCGTCGAGCTCGCCAAGTCGGAGCCGAACGCCGAGCTCCGGCGCACGGCAGTGCGCAACCTCGGGCTGATGCGCGCGTCCAGCTCGGGCCAGGCCCTCGCCGAGATCTACAGCACCGACAAGGACGCCGACATCCGCCGCGCAGCCATCCAGGGCCTCTTCGTCCAGAACAACGCCGAGGCGCTCGTCGCGCTGGCGCGCAAGGAGACCGACCCCGCGATGAAGCGCGAGCTGGTTCAGAAGCTGTCGCTCATGCGGTCGAAGGTCGCTATCGACTACCTGATGGAGATACTCGGGAAGAACGAATGACGAATGACGAATGACAAATGACAAATGACGAATGGGCCCTCGCGTTCTTCGCGGAGATTCTCGGGAAGTAGCGGCTGGAGCGCCAATCGCGGCTTGCTCCGTCCGTCCCTCTCCGGTAAGGTGCGGCAGATCATGCCGCCCTCACGTGGCGCGAGCCTCGTCCTCGTCGCCGCTCTCCTCGCCGGCTGCTCCGGCGGCGGCCTCGAGC